>JAJZVC010000015.1 GCA_021845865.1 Pseudomonadota bacterium
GTTCTACTTCCGCACCACTGACGTGACCGGCGCGGTGGAATTGCCTGCCGGTACCGAGATGGTGATGCCTGGCGACAACGTGGCCATCACCGTGAGCCTGATCGCCCCGATCGCCATGGAAGAAGGCCTGCGCTTCGCCATCCGCGAAGGCGGCCGTACCGTCGGCGCCGGCGTGGTGTCCAAGATTATTGAGTAATTCATGTTAACGCGGCGGGGCAACCCGCCGCCTCGCTCTTTGGGAAAAATCATGCAAAGCCAGAAAATCCGCATCCGTCTGAAGGCCTTCGACTATCGTCTGATCGACCAATCCGCCCTGGAAATCGTCGAGACCGCCAAGCGCACCGGCGCCGTGGTCAAGGGTCCCGTGCCTCTTCCCACCCGCATCGAGCGCTTTGATATCCTGCGTTCCCCTCACGTCAACAAGACCTCCCGGGATCAGCTGGAAATTCGCACCCACTTGCGCCTGATGGATATCATCGATCCCACCGACAAGACCGTCGATGCCCTGATGAAACTCGATCTGCCGGCAGGGGTAGACGTAGAGATCAAACTGTAATAGAATCTCGCACTTTTCCGAATGGCGGGCCGGAATATCGGCCCGCGATTTGATTTAAACATTGCCGGTCAATCGTAACCGGCCCTGGTAAAAGGAAAGAACGATGAGTATCGGACTTGTCGGTCGCAAGATTGGCATGACCCGCATTTTCACCGAGGACGGCCTGTCCGTGCCGGTGACCGTGCTGGAAATGACCAGCAATCGCGTGGCCCAAATCAAGACCCCCGAGACCGACGGTTATTCCGCCGTCCAACTCGCCTACGGCACTCGCCGTGCCTCCCGTGTGACCAAATCCCTGGCTGGGCACTTCGCCAAGACTGGCGTTGAAGCAGCCGCCGGCCTCAAGGAATTCCGCGTCGACAATACCGCTGAATATCAGTCCGGCCAGGCTGTCGGCGTTGAGATTTTCCAGGTCGGCCAACTAGTGGATATCACCGGTACCTCCAAGGGTAAAGGTTTTGCCGGCTCCATCAAGCGCCACAACTTCAGCTCCAACCGCGCCAGCCACGGTAACTCCGTGACGACCCGTGCTCCTGGTTCCATTGGCATGGCCCAGGACCCCGGTCGTGTTTTCCCCGGCAAGCGCATGGCGGGTCATCTGGGTGCTGAAAAGAGCACCATGCAGAACCTGGAAATCGTGCGCATCGATACCGAGCGCCAGCTGTTGCTGGTCAAGGGGGCTGTTCCCGGCTCCAAGGGCGGTGATGTCGTGATTCGTCCGAGTGTGAAGGCAGGTGCGTGATGGAACTGAAACTGATCAACGATAAAGGCGAGGCCGCCTCCAGCGTGTCGGTGTCCGATACTCTTTTCGGCCGTGAATTCAACGAGGACCTGGTGCATCAGATCGTGACCGCTTACCGCGCCAATGCGCGCAGCGGCAACCGTGCCCAGAAGGACCGTTCCGAAGTTAGCCATACCACTCACAAGCCTTGGCGTCAGAAGGGTACCGGTCGCGCCCGTTCCGGTATGTCCTCCAGTCCTCTGTGGCGTGGCGGTGGTAAGACCTTCCCCAATAGCCCGGAAGAAAACTTCTCCCAGAAGGTGAACAAGAAGATGTTCCGCGCTGGCATGAGCTCCATTCTCTCCGAGCTGGCTCGCCAGGGTCGTCTGGCTGTGGTCGAGAGCCTCAAGCTGGATGCGCCCAAGACCAAGCAGCTGGCCGAGAAGCTCAAGGGTATGGGCATGAAGGATGTCCTGATCGTTACCGACGAGCTGGACGACAATCTGTATCTCTCTTCGCGCAACCTCGCCAACGTGATGGTTGTGGAGCCGCACTACGCTGATCCTGTCAGCCTGGTCCATTTCTCCAACGTGCTGATGACGCGCGAAGCGGTCAAGAAATTCGAGGAGTGGCTGGCATGACGACTGCGAAATTTAGTGATGAGCGCCTGATGCAGGTGCTGCTTGCCCCGGTGGTGTCCGAAAAGAGCACCATGGTGGCCGACAAGAACGAGCAGATCGCCTTCAAGGTGCTTTCCGATGCGACCAAACCCGAAGTTAAGGCCGCGGTTGAGCTGATGTTCAAGGTTCAGGTGGACAAGGTGTCCGTGACCAACGTCAAGGGCAAGGCCAAGCGCGTGGGTCGTGCCATGGGCCGCCGCAAGGACTGGAAAAAGGCCTATGTGTGCCTCAAGCCTGGCCAGGAAATCAACTTCACGGCTGGCGAGTAAGGAGAACGGAAAATGCCTATCGTTAAAGTCAAACCTACTTCCGCCGGCCGTCGTTCGCTGGTCAAGGTGGTGACGCCCGAGCTGCACAAAGGCGCCCCTTACTCTCCCTTGGTCGAGAAGCAGAGCAAAACCGCCGGTCGTAACGTTCATGGCCGCATCACCACCCGGCACAAGGGCGGTGGCCACAAACAGCACTATCGCGTGATCGATTTCGTGCGCGCCAAGGATGGCATTCCCGCCAAGGTCGAGCGCCTGGAGTACGATCCCAACCGCACCGCGCACATCGCCCTGCTGCTTTACGCAGACGGCGAGCGCCGCTACATCATCGCCCCCAAGGGCGTGACCGTCGGCATGCAGCTGGTGAGCGGTTCCGAGGCTCCCATCAAGGTCGGCAACACGCTGCCCCTGCGGAATATCCCCGTGGGTACCACCGTTCATTGCATCGAGATGAAGCCTGGCAAGGGTGCTCAGTTGGCCCGCTCCGCCGGTGCTTCCGTCCAGTTGCTGGCTCGCGAAGGCATATATGCCCAGCTGCGCCTGCGTTCCGGCGAGATTCGCAAGGTTCATATCGATTGCCGTGCCACTATCGGCGAAGTCGGCAATACCGAGCACAACCTGCGCTCCATCGGCAAGGCCGGCGCCAACCGCTGGCGCGGTATCCGCCCGACGGTTCGCGGTGTGGCGATGAACCCGGTTGACCACCCCCATGGCGGTGGCGAGGGCAAGACCGCCGCTGGCCGTCATCCTGTGAGTCCGTGGGGTACCCCGACCAAGGGTTACCGCACCCGTCGCAACAAGCGGACTTCGAACATGATCGTTCGTCGTCGTTATGGGAAATAAGAGGTAAGCTATGGCACGTTCCATTAAAAAGGGCCCCTTCGTCGACGGTCACCTGCTGAAGAAGGTTGAGGCTGCCCGCGCCACCAACGACAAGCGTCCGATCAAAACTTGGTCTCGCCGCTCCACCGTTCTGCCCGATTTTGTCGGTCTGACCATCGCCGTGCATAACGGCAAGCAGCACGTGCCTGTGTACGTGAGCGAAAACATGGTTGGTCACAAACTGGGCGAGTTCTCGCTGACGCGTACCTTCAAGGGTCATGCGGCAGACAAGAAAGCCAAGAAATAAGGAGAGTGAAGATGCAAGTGTCTGCTATTTTGCGCGGCGCGCGTCTGTCGGCTCAGAAAGGCCGCTTGGTCGCCGACCAAATCCGTGGCCTGCCCGTGGATAAAGCGCTGAACGTTCTGGCTTTCAGCCCCAAGAAAGGTGCTCAGCTCATCCAGAAGCTGCTCAACTCGGCCATCGCCAACGCTGAGCATAATGAAGGTGCTGACATCGACGAGTTGAAGGTGAAGACCATCTACGTTGATGAAGGCGCGGACCTCAAGCGTTTCCGTGCTCGCGCCAAGGGCCGCGGCGCCCGGATTCTGAAACCGACCTGCCACATCACCGTGGTTGTTGGCGACTAAAGGAAGAGAACATGGGTCAGAAAATCAATCCGATTGGCTTCCGCCTGGGCGTTCTGCGCAACTGGGCCTCCAAGTGGTACGCCAACAGCAAGAACTTCGCCGGCATGCTGAATGACGACATCAAGGTGCGTGGCTATCTGAAGAAGAAGCTCTCCCACGCTGCCGTCAGCCGCATCGAGATCGAGCGCCCCGCTCGCAACGCCCGCATTACCATTCACAGTGCCCGTCCCGGCATCGTGATTGGCAAAAAGGGCGAGGATATCGAGGTGCTCAAGCGCGACCTGCAGCAGATGATGGGCATCCCCGTCCATGTCAACATCGAGGAAGTGCGCAAGCCCGAGCTGGACGCCACCCTGATCGCCGAAAGCATCGCCAGCCAGCTGGAGAAGCGCGTGATGTTCCGCCGCGCCATGAAGCGCGCCATGCAGAACGCCATGCGTCTGGGGGCGCAGGGTATCAAGATCATGAGTTCCGGTCGTCTGAACGGTATCGAAATCGCCCGTACCGAGTGGTACCGCGAAGGCCGTGTGCCCCTGCACACCCTGCGTGCCGACATCGATTATGGCGTTGCCGAGGCCAAGACCACCTATGGCGTGATCGGCATCAAGGTTTGGGTTTACAAGGGCGACCGCGTGGCCAATGCAGAAGTGGTCGCGCCGGAGCCCGAGAAGAAATCGAGGAAATCGGGAGCGAAAAATGCTGCAGCCAGCTAAACTGAAATTCCGTAAGCAGCACAAAGGCCGCAACGTTGGCATTGCCACGCGCGGTACCAAGGTCAACTTCGGTGAATTCGGCCTCAAGGCCACCGGCCGTGGCCGCTTGACTGCCCGTCAGATCGAAGCCGCTCGCCGTGCCATGACCCGTCATATCAAGCGGGGTGGCCGCGTGTGGATTCGCGTGTTCCCGGACAAGCCGATTTCCAAGAAACCCGCTGAAGTCCGTATGGGTAACGGTAAGGGCAACCCCGAGTACTTCGTGGCTGAAATCCAGCCCGGCAAGGTGCTGTACGAGATGGACGGCGTGGCCGAGGACGTGGCCCGTGAGGCCTTCCGCCTCGCTGCTGCCAAGCTGCCGATTTCGACCATGTTCGTAACCCGTCAGGTAGGAAGCTGAAATGAAAGCCAGTGAATTGAAAGCCAAGTCCCTCGACGAGGTGAAAGGCGAAATTAAAGAACTGCGTCGCGCCCAGTTTGCGCTGCGGATGCAGATTGCCACCCAGCAGAGCAACAAGGTCGACCAGCTGCGCAAATTGCGCCGCGATATCGCGCGCGCTAAGACCGTTATCACCGAGAAGGCGAAGTGATCATGAGCGAACAGAAAATCGTGCGTACCCTGACTGGCCGCGTGGTGAGCGACAAGATGAACAAGACCGTTACGGTTCTGGTGGAGCGCAAGGTCAAGCACCCCCTGTATGGCAAGATCATCCGTCTCTCCAAGAAATACCATGCCCATGACGAGAACAACGAGTTCCAGGTGGGTGACGTGGTGGAAATCCAGGAATCCCGTCCGCTCTCCAAAACCAAGAGCTGGAACGTGTCTCGCCTGGTTGAAAAGAATCGCGCTGTTTGACTTGTAAGTCGATCTGATTGTCAGTATAATCACCGCTTTTTTACCGAAGGCCGGTTGCCGTCACTGGCTGGCGACGCGGCCAACCCAAAACTGTCCGTCGAGGTGTGGCCGTTATTACGGTAAGGCGGTATAAGTTGGAGAGAACGAATGATTCAAATGCAGTCTGTGCTGGACGTCGCAGACAACACTGGTGCGCGTTCCGTGATGTGCATCAAGGTGCTGGGCGGTTCCAAGCGTCGCTACGCCAACATCGGCGATATCATCAAGGTTAGTATCAAAGACGCCGCTCCCCGCGGCCGGGTCAAGAAGGGCGATGTCTACAATGCCGTGGTGGTTCGTACCGCCAAGGGTGTTCGCCGTCCTGACGGCTCTCTCGTCAAATTCGATGGCAACGCTGCCGTGCTCCTCAATAACAAGCTGGAGCCGATCGGTACCCGTATCTTCGGGCCGGTTACGCGTGAACTGCGTACCGAGCGTTTCATGAAGATCGTTTCCCTCGCGCCCGAAGTTCTGTAAGGAGGCATGATGCGCAAGATCCGCAAAGGCGATGACGTGATCGTTATCGCCGGTAAAGACAAGGGCAAGCGCGGCAATGTGCTGCGTGTCCTGGATAGCGATCAGTTGTTGGTCGAAGGTGTGAATAAAGTCAAGAAGCACCAGAAGCCTAATCCCATGAAGGGTCAGGCGGGTGGCATTATCGAAAAAGAAATGCCGATTCATGTTTCCAACGTCGCCATGTTCAATCCCGCGCTCAAGAAAGCCGATCGCGTTGGGGTGAGGGTGCTGGAAGACGGCCGCAAGGTTCGTGTCTTCAAGTCCAACGGCGAAATGATTGACGCGTAAGAGGTCCGGAATGGCTCGTTTGGAAGAATTCTACAAGACGACCGTGGTCAAGCAGCTGATGGATCAGTTCGGCTACAAGTCTGCGATGGAAGTGCCTCGTATCGAGAAAATCACCCTGAACATGGGTGTGGGCGAGGCGGTGGCTGACAAGAAGGTGATGGAGTTCGCCGTGGGCGATATGGAGAAGATCGCTGGCCAGAAGCCGGTGGTGACCAAGTCCCGCAAGTCCATTGCCGGCTTCAAGATTCGTGAGGGTTATCCCATCGGCTGCATGGTGACCCTGCGCCGTCAGCGCATGTACGAGTTTCTGGATCGCCTGATCAATATTGCCATGCCCCGTGTGCGTGACTTCCGTGGCTTGTCCAATAAGTCCTTCGATGGTCGCGGCAACTACAACATGGGCGTGAAAGAGCAGATCATTTTCCCTGAGGTCGAGTACGACAAGATCGACGCGCTGCGCGGTATGAACATTACCATTACCACCAGTGCCAAGACTGACGACGAAGCGCGCGCGCTGCTGGCCGCCTTCAAATTCCCGATTAAGAACTGAGGTTGAAATGGCGAAGACATCCCTGATCAATCGCGAACTGAAGCGCCGCGCCACGGTTAAGAAGTATGCCGCGAAGCGCGCCGAGCTGAAGGCCATTATGAACAACGTCAAGCTGAGTGACGAAGAGCGTATGGCTGCTCGCATTAAGTTTCAGAGTCTGCCCCGCAACGCCAGTCCGGTGCGCCTGCGTAATCGCTGCACCATGACCGGTCGTCCCCGCGGTGTGTTCCGCAAATTCGGCTTGGCACGCGGTAAGCTGCGTCAGCTGGCCATGCACGGTGAGATCCCTGGCGTGATCAAGGCCAGTTGGTAACGGGAGTTAACGACGATGAGTATGAGTGATCCCATCGCAGATATGCTGACGCGCATCCGCAACGCGCATCAGACTGAGAAAGTATCGGTTGCGATGCCCTCTTCCAACCTGAAGAAGGCCATTGCCACCGTGCTGAAGGATGAAGGTTATATCGAGGATTTCGCTGTAACCGACGAGGCTGGCAAGGCAAAGCTTGAGATTAAACTCAAGTATTACGCTGGTCGCCCTGTGATTGAACGGCTGGAACGCGTCAGTCGCCCCGGTCTGCGCATCTACAAGGGCAGCAAGGATATGCCCAAGGTGATGAACGGTTTGGGCGTGGCCATTATGTCCACCTCCAAGGGTGTGATGACCGACCGCAATGCGCGTGCTGCCGGTATCGGCGGCGAAGTGCTGTGCATTGTCGCTTAACGAGGTGAGTCATGTCCCGTATTGCTAAGAATCCAATCAAGCTGCCGGCGGGTGTCGAGGTGACTCTGGGCGACGAAATCGTCGTCAAGGGCCCCTTGGGAACCCTGAAGCAGAAAGCAAGCAAAGACGTCGAAGTGGTGAAGAACGACGGCGAGATCCAGTGCCGTGCCGTCGGCGACAGCATCCAGGCCAAGGCCATGTCCGGCACCATGCGTGCCCTGCTGGCCAACATGGTTGCCGGCGTTTCCAAGGGCTTCGAGCGCAAGCTGACCCTGGTGGGCGTGGGATACCGTGCCCAGGCTCAGGGCGACAAGCTGAACCTGTCCCTCGGCTTCTCGCATCCGGTTGAGCACAAAATGCCCGCGGGCATTAAGGTTGAGACCCCGAGTCAGACGGAAATCGTTCTGAAGGGTATCGATAAACAGGCGGTTGGTCAGGTCGCTGCTGAGATTCGCGCCTATCGCGAACCCGAACCCTACAAGGGCAAGGGCGTGCGCTATGCCGACGAGGTGGTGATTCTGAAGGAAACCAAGAAGAAATAAGAGGTTGACGAATGGATAAGAATCAAGCTCGTTTGCGCAGGGCACGTAAAACCCGTGCCAAGATTGCGGAGTTGAAAGTTAACCGTCTTACGGTTTTCCGTAGCAACAGCCATATCTATGCGCAGGTTATTGATGCTAGCGGCAGCAAGGTTTTGGCTAGCGCTTCTACCGTGGAAAAGGATCTCAAAGCCGAGATCGCCAACGGCGGCAATATCGCTGCTGCTGCCGCAGTCGGCAAGCGCATCGCTGAAAAGGCGAAGCAGGCCGGCGTCGAGCAAGTGGCTTTCGACCGTGCAGGCTATCGCTACCATGGCCGTATCAAGGCCCTGGCTGACGCTGCCCGCGAAAACGGCCTCGTGTTCTAAAGATTAGGGACAAAGAGAAATGGCTAAAGTAGAAGTCGAAGAGCGCGGCGACGGTCTGCGCGAAAAGATGATCGCAGTCAACCGTGTCACCAAAGTGGTGAAGGGTGGCCGCATTATGAGTTTCGCCGCTCTCACGGTGGTGGGCGATGGCGAGGGCGGTATCGGCATGGGCAAGGGCAAGGCGCGCGAGGTTCCCGCTGCCGTCCAGAAGGCCATGGACGAGGCCCGCCGCGGCATGGTCAAGGTTTCGCTGAAGAATGGCACGCTGCACCACGCTGTTGTTGGTCAGCACGGTGCTGCCAAAGTGCTGATCCAGCCTGCCTCCGAAGGTACCGGTATTATCGCTGGCGGTCCGATGCGTGCGGTTTTCGAAGTGATGGGCGTGCACAACGTTCTTGCCAAGTGCATCGGTTCCACCAATCCCTACAACGTGGTGCGCGCCACCATCAAGGGCTTGGCTTCCATGAATACGCCGTCCGAAGTGGCGGCCAAGCGTGGCAAGTCCGTTGAAGAGATTATGGGGTAATTGAAATGGCTAAGTCCAAGCAGAAAAAAATGCTCAAGGTGACTCTGGTCAAGAGCCTGATCGGGACCCAGGATTTCCATCGTCTGAGCGTGCGCGGCCTCGGTTTGCGCCGCCTGAACCAGACCGTTGAGGTGGAGGATACTCCTTCCGTTCGCGGCATGATCCAACGGGCGAACTTTCTCCTGAAGTGCGAGGGACTGTAACATGCGTCTGAATACCATCAAGCCCGCCGAGGGCAGCAAGCACGCCAAGCGTCGCGTCGGTCGCGGTATTGGCAGCGGACTTGGAAAAACGGCTGGTCGCGGCCACAAAGGTCAGAAATCCCGCTCCGGCGGCTTCCATAAGGTCGGCTTTGAGGGCGGCCAGATGCCCCTGCAGCGTCGTCTGCCCAAGCGTGGCTTTGTTTCCATGAAACAGGGCATGACTGCCGAAGTCCGTCTTTCTGATTTGGATAAGCTCCCGGTTGACGCCGTTGATTTGCTGGTGCTGAAGCAGGCCGGTTTGATTTCCCAGTCTGCCGCGGCTGCGAAAGTCGTGCTGGCCGGTGAGATCAAGCGCGCGGTCACCCTGCAGGGGGTTCGCGCCACCAAGGGTGCGCTGGCCGCTATCGAAGCTGCCGGTGGCAAGATCGCCGAGTAACTTAAGGGTTCGTCTTGGCCAATTACGATAGTCTTCTGGGTTCGGCTGGCAAGCTGGGTGACCTGAAGCAGCGTTTGCTGTTCGTCATCGGTGCGCTGGTCGTCTACCGGATCGGGGCGCATATTCCGGTGCCCGGCATCGATCCGGTTGTCTTGGAGTCCATGTTCCGTCAGCATCAGGGCGGCATCCTCGGCATGTTCAACATGTTTTCCGGTGGTGCCCTGTCCCGCTTCACGGTGTTTGCCCTGGGTATCATGCCGTATATCTCGGCATCGATTATTCTGCAACTGCTGACCGTGGTCGTGCCTCAGTTCGAGCAGTTGAAGAAGGAGGGCGAAGCCGGGCGGAAGAAGATTACTCAGTACACCCGGTACGGGACGGTCGTGCTGGCGCTGTTCCAGGCACTCGGTATCGCCATTGCGCTGGAGGCCCAGCCCGGGCTGGTTCTGGAGCCGGGCATCATGTTCCGCCTGACGGCGGTGACGGCCCTGGTGACTGGGACGATGTTTCTGATGTGGCTGGGCGAGCAGATTACCGAGCGCGGCATTGGCAACGGTATTTCGATGATTATTTTTGCCGGTATCGTTGCCGGCATGCCGAGGGCGATCGGTGGTACCCTCGAACTAGTCAGCACGGGTGCTTTTTCGATCCCGTTGGTTATCCTGCTGTTCTTGGGGGCCGTGGCGGTCACCGGCTTCGTGGTTTTCGTCGAGCGCGGTTACCGCAAAATCACGGTCAACTACGCCAAGCGCCAGGTGGGCAAGCAGATCGTGGGTGGGCAGACTTCCCATCTGCCGCTGAAGTTGAATATGGCGGGTGTGATTCCCCCCATTTTCGCCTCGAGCATTATTCTGTTCCCCGCTACCCTGGCCGGCTGGTTCGGTAGCAACGAGAAGATGGTGTGGCTGAAGGATTTCAGCGCGATTCTGTCGCCGGGTCAGCCCTTGTATGTGATGCTTTATGCGACGGCGATCATTTTCTTCTGCTTCTTTTATACGGCCTTGGTGTTCAATCCCAAGGAAACGGCTGAGAACCTGAAGAAGAGCGGTGCCTTCGTGCCTGGTATTCGTCCCGGCGAACAAACGGCCCGGTTCATCGACAAGATCATGACTCGACTGACTTTGGTCGGGGCGCTGTACATCACCCTGGTGTGCTTGCTGCCCGAGTTTCTGATCGTGAAGTTTAACGTGCCGTTTTATTTCGGTGGAACCTCGCTGTTGATTATCGTTGTGGTGACGATGGATTTCATGGCGCAGATTCAGTCCTACCTGATGTCGCAACAGTACGAGAGCTTGCTCAAGAAGGCTAACTTCAAGGGCGGTTTCGGTGCGTCGCGCTAGTCGTAGAACCGCGGAATAGCTCATGGCGAAAGAAGATACGATTGAGATGCAGGGGGTGGTGTTGGAGTCCCTGCCCAACACCACCTTCCGTATCAAGTTGGAAAACGATCACGTAATACTGGGTTACATTTCTGGCAAGATGCGCATGCACTATATCCGCATCCTGCCGGGCGATAAGGTGACGGTTGAGTTGACGCCTTACGACCTCAGCCGGGGTCGCATCGTCTTCCGGTCGAAGTAGGGTTAGTAAGGCAAGCGCCCCCGGGCGCTGATTGACAAGGAGATAAACATGAGAGTCCGTGCCTCTGTAAAGAAAATTTGCCGCCACTGCAAGATGGTTAAGCGCCGTGGCGTGCTGCGAGTGATTTGCACCGACCCTCGGCATAAGCAGCGCCAGGGTTGATTTAGGCTAAATCAATTGGTAAAATCTTCGACTTTTTCAAGTTGTTGCTGGGAGTAACTGAATGGCCCGCATAGCTGGGGTAAATATCCCGAATCATCAACATGCCGCTATCGCCTTGACTGCGATCTACGGCATTGGACGTTCCCGCGCTCGCCTGATTTGTGCGGCTGCCGGGGTCGAAACCACGACCAAGATGAAGGACATCGATGAGGCGGGTGTTGCCCGTCTGCGCGACGAGGTTGCCAAGTTCACCGTCGAAGGTGACTTGCGCCGCGAAGTGACGATGAACATCAAGCGGTTGATGGACCTTGGCTGCTACCGCGGCTATCGCCATCGTAAAGGCCTGCCGGTGCGCGGCCAGCGCACCCGTACCAATGCTCGTACCCGCAAGGGTCCGCGCAAGGGCGCCAAATAAAGGAAGCTGACTCATGGCCAAGACCAACGTCCGTGTACGCAAGAAGGTTAAAAAGAATGTGGCTGATGGCATCGCCCACGTTCATGCCTCCTTCAATAACACCATCATCACCATTACCGACCGCCAGGGCAACGCTCTGGCCTGGTCCACCAGCGGTGCTCAGGGCTTTAAGGGCTCCCGTAAGAGCACTCCCTTTGCGGCGCAGGTGGCTGCGGAGCATGCCGGTAAGGCCGCTCAGGAATACGGTGTGAAGAACCTCGAGGTTCGCATCAAGGGCCCCGGCCCCGGCCGCGAATCCGCCGTCCGTGCTTTGAACGCGATCGGTTACAAGATCACGAGCATTGCGGATGTGACACCGGTTCCGCACAACGGCTGCCGTCCGCCTAAGAAACGCCGCATCTAAAAGTTTGCAGGAGAACTACCTTGGCTCGTAACCTCGACCCCAAATGCCGTCAGTGCCGTCGCGAAGGCGAGAAGCTGTTTCTGAAGGGCGAAAAGTGCTTTTCCGACAAGTGCTCCATCGAGCGCCGCAGCTACGCTCCCGGCCAGCATGGCCAAAAGCGCAACACCCGCTTGTCCGATTATGGCGTGCAGTTGCGTGAGAAGCAGAAGCTGCGCCGCGTATATGGCGTTCTGGAGCGTCAGTTCCGCAAGTACTACACCGAAGCGGACCGCCGCAAGGGCGTGACTGGCGAGAATCTCCTCCAGTTGCTGGAGTCCCGTCTGGATACCGTGGTCTACCGCATGGGGTTTGGCGCTTCTCGCAACGAAGCTCGCCAGGTGGTTCGCCACAATTCCATCCGAGTCAACGGCAAGCGCGTCAACATCCCGTCCTACCTGGTGCGTCCCGGCGATGTGATCGAGCTGACCGACAAGGCCAAGCAGCACCTGCGCGTCAAAGCGGCTGCCGAGGCCGCCGAGCAGCGTGGCTTCCCCGAGTGGATCGAAGTCGATGTCAAGGCGCTCAAGGGTACGTACAAGGCTCTGCCCCAGCGTTCCGAGTTGCCGCAAAACATCAACGAGCACCTCGTGGTCGAATTGTATTCGAAGTAATCCCCCGCAATTTCAAGGATAAACCATGCAAAGCATTTCCGGAGAATTGCTGAAGCCGCGTATGGTAGAGGTTGAAAACCTCTCCCCGTCCCGTGCGCGAGTTACGATGGAACCGTTCGAGCGCGGCTACGGCCATACGCTTGGGAATGCGCTGCGTCGCATTCTGTTGTCCTCCATGCCCGGTTACGCCATTACGGCGGTGAATATCGACGGCGTGGTGCACGAATATTCCACCCTCGAAGGCGTACAGGAAGATGTGGTGGATATTCTCCTGAACCTGAAGGGCGTGGCTCTGAAGCTGCACAACCGCACCGAGGCGACCCTGACTCTGTCCAAGAATGCCGAGGGCATCGTGACGGCCGGGGACTTCGAGGTTGGCCACGACGGCGAGATCGTCAATCCCGACCACGTGATTGCCCATGTCACCAAGGGTGGCAAGCTGCAGATGGAAGTGAAGGTGGAGCAGGGCCGTGGTTATGTGCCCGCCACGGCTCGCCGTTCCCCCGACGCTGAGCAGATCGTCGGCAATATTCTGATCGACGCTTCTTTCAGCCCCGTGCGCCGTGTCAGCTATTCCGTCGAAAGCGCCCGCGTTGAGCAGCGCACCGACCTGGATAAGCTGGTGATGGATATCGAGACCAACGGCGTGATCGACCCTGAAGAGGCCATTCGCTACGCTGCCCGCATCCTGGTGGATCAATTGTCCGTTTTTGCCGATCTCAAGGGCACGCCGGCTTCCGTCGAGGCGCCGAAAGCTCCTCAGGTCGACCCGATCCTTCTGCGTCCCGTGGACGATCTGGAACTGACGGTTCGCTCCGCCAACTGCCTGAAGGCTGAAAACATTTACTACATCGGTGACTTGATCCAGCGCACCGAGACCGAGCTGCTGAAGACCCCGAACCTGGGCCGCAAGTCGCTCAACGAAATCAAGGATGTCCTGGCGTCCAAAGGCCTGACTCTGGGCATGAAGCTGGAGAACTGGCCGCCCGCGGGTTTGGAAAAGCCCTGATCGGTCATAGAGAATAATTAGGAAGGAATCATCATGCGTCACCGTTGTGGTTACCGTAAACTGAACCGTACCAGCAGCCATCGCACTGCCATGTTCCGCAACATGGCCAGCGCGCTGCTGCGCCACGAGGCGATTCGTACCACCCTGCCCAAGGCCAAGGAACTGCGCCGTGTGGTGGAACCCTTGATCACCCTGGGTAAGAACCCCACCCTGGCCAACCGTCGTCTGGCTTTTGCCCGTCTGCGCGACCGCGACATGGTAGTGAAGCTCTTCGACGAGATCGCTCCTCGCTTCAAGGCCCGCAACGGCGGTTACACCCGTATCATGAAGTTCGGTTTCCGTATCGGTGACAATGCCCCCATGGCGCTTATCGAGCTGGTGGACCGCGCCGAAGGCGGCGAGGCCCCCGAGGTGGAAGGCGCCAGCGCGTAAGCGTTCCGATCCTCTCATGCAAAAGAGCCGGGTTTGCCGGCTCTTTTGTTTTTACGGGGTATCATCCAGAATGTGCGCATGTTAGTGCTATTCACCGATTTCTCCCTGGATGATCCCTACGTGGGGCAAATGAAGGCTGTTCTGCATGCCCACGCTCCCTCGGTTCCCATTATCGACCTCCTGCATCGCGTCCCGGATTATGATGCTTGTGCTGGGGCGCACCTGCTGCATGCCTTGGCGGATTCGTTTCCTCCGGGGAGCGTTTTTTTATGCGTCGTCGATGCGGGCGTGGGCAGCTGCCGCCCTGCCGTGGCCGTTGAGGCTGACGGAAAATGGTACGTGGGCCCCGACAACGGCCTGTTGTCCGTGGTGGCTGGCCGTTCGCGGCAGGTGGCGCACTGGCGCATCGTTTGGCGTCCCGAGGCCTTGTCCGCCAGCTTTCATGGGCGGGATTTGTTTGCCCCTGTCGCGGCAAGATTGGCGATGGCAGATATGCCCAATGGCTGGCTGATGCCGGCGGATGGGCTGGTGCATGAGCTGGCTGCGGATGACCTGTTTCGGGTGATATACATCGACCACTACGGCAACGCCATGACGGGGATACGCGGAACGTCCCTGGATGCCGCTGCGCGGGTTCGGGCGGCAGGGAGGGAATTCGCCTACGGCAGAGTGTTTTCCGAGGTGGCCCGCGGCGAAGCGTTCTGGTACGTGAACAGCTGCGGTCTGGTGGAGGTCGCCATCAGTTGCGGCCATGCGGCACGGTCGCTCGGACTGCGAACCGGAATGCCCGTGAGTGTCGTGCAATAAAAAAGGGACCGAGGTCCCTTTTTTAGTGCAACCGCCCCTACTGGGCGAAGAACTCTTTCACCTTGTCCATCCAGGATTTTGCCCGCGGGTGGTGGGTGGACTGGTTTTGCAGGCTGATGGCCTCGAACTCGGCCAGGAGTTCCTTCTGGCGTTCGGTGAGGCTGACGGGCGTTTCCACCACCACATGGCACATCAGGTCGCCGAAGGTATTGCTGCGGACCCCCTTGATGCCCTTGCCGCGCAGGCGGAAAGCGCGGCCGGTCTGGGTTTCCGCGGGGATCTTGATCTTGGCGGTGCCGTCCAGGGTGGGAATCTCGATTTCGCCCCCCAGGGCGGCGGTGGCGAAGCTAATGGGCATTTCGCAGTGCAGGTCGTTGTGATCCCGCTTGAATACCGCATGGGGCTTGATGTGGATGACGACGTACAGGTCGCCGGGCGGGCCGCCGTTGACGCCGGCCTCGCCCTCGCCGGAGAGGCGGATGCGGTCGCCTTCGTCCACGCCGGCGGGAATTTTTACCGCCAGGGTTTTCTGCTTCTTGATTCGTCCCGTCCCGGAACAGCTGCCGCAGGGATTGGGAATCATCTTGCCGGTGCCGTTGCAGCGGGGACAGGTTTGCTGGATGGAGAAAAATCCCTGCTGCATCCGCACTTGGCCGTGGCCGCCGCAGGTGGAGCAGGTGGTGGGCTGGGTGCCAGGCTTGGCGCCGGTGCCGTGGCAGGTGTCGCATTCCTCCAGGGTGGGAATGCGGATTTTCGGCTCCGTGCCGTGGGCGGCCTCCTCGAGGCTGATTTCCAGGTTGTAGCGCAGGTCGGCGCCGCGATAGACGTTGGAGTTGCGGCGGCCGCCGCCGCCACCGAAGATGTCGCCGAAGATGTCGCCGAAGGCATCGGCGAAGCCCTGGCCGCCGAACCCCCCGAAACCGCCTCCGCCAAAGCCGCCTCCGCCGGCGCTGGGGTCCACCCCGGCATGGCCGAACTGGTCGTAGGCGCGGCGCTTGCTGTCGTCGGACAGTATCTCGTAGGCCTCCTTGGCTTCCTTGAATTTTCCCTCGGCAGCCTTGTCGTCCGGGTTGCGGTCCGGGTGGTGCTTCATCGCCAAGCGGCGGTAAGCCTTCTTGATGTCCTCTTCGGACGCGTCCCGGCTGACGCCGAGCACTTCGTAATAATCGCGTTTTGACATGGCCTTATTTTAACGCAGAAGCGCGAAGCCGGCCTTGGAAAACCGAGCTTCGCGCTTTTTTCAGGGGGTGACTCTTACTTCTTGTCGTCCTTCACTTCCTCGAACTCGGCGTCCACGACGTCGTCGCCGCCGGCCTTGTGGGCGCCTTCCTGGGCGGCTTCTGCCTCGGCTTGGCCCTGGCCGGCGGCATACATCTGCTCCGCCAGCTTGTGGGAGGCTTCGGCCAGGGCCTGGGACTTGGCTTCGATGGTGTCCTTATCGTTGCCCTTGATGGCTTCCTCGGCTTCCTTCACGGCGGCCTCGATCTTGGCCTTGTCGTCGGCGCTGATCTTGTCGCCGTAATCCTTGAGGGACTTGTTCACCGAGTGGATCAGGCCGTCGCACTGGTTGCGGGCGTTGGCCAGCTCGAAAGCCTTGTGGTCCTCGGCGGCGTGGGCTTCGGCGTCCTTCACCATCTTTTCGATCTCGGCGTCGGACAGGCCGGAGTTGGCCTTGATGGTGATCTTGTTCTCCTTGCCGGTGGCTTTGTCCTTGGCGGACACGTGCAGGATGCCGTTGGCGTCGATGTCGAAGGTGACCTCGATCTGGGGCATGCCGCGGGGAGCCGGGGGAATGTCGGACAGATTGAACTGGCCCAGGCTCTTGTTGCCGGTGGCCATTTCCCGCTCGCCCTGGAGCACGTGGATGGTCACGGCGGACTGGTTGTCCTCGGCGGTGGAGAACACCTGGCTGGCCTTGGTGGGGATGGTGGTGTTCTTCTGGATCAGTTTGGTCATCACGCCGCCGAGGGTCTCGATGCCCAGGGACAGGGGGGTCACGTCCAGCAGCAGCACGTCCTTCACGTCGCCCTTCAGCACGCCGCCCTGGATGGCGGCGCCGACAGCCACGGCCTCGTCGGGGTTCACGTCCTTGCGGGGTTCCTTGCCGAAGAATTCCTTCACCTTTTCCTGCACCTTGGGCATGCGGGTCATGCCGCCCACCAGGATCACGTCCTCCACGTCGGAGACCTTCAGGCCCGCGTCCTTGATGGCGATCTTGCAGGGCTCGATGGTGCGCTCGATGAGGTCTTCCACCAGGCTTTCGAACTTGGCGCGGGTGATCTTCTGCGCCAGGTGCTTGGGTCCGCTGGCGTCGGCGGTGATGTAGGGCAGGTTGATTTCGGTCTGCTGGCTGGAGGACAGCTCGATCTTGGCCTTTTCGGCGGCCTCCTTCAGGCGCTGCAGGGCCAGCACGTCGTTCTTCAGGTCCACGCCCTGTTCGCGCTTGAACTCGGTGACCACGTAGTCGATCAGGCGCTGGTCGAAGTCCTCGCCGCCGAGGAAGGTGTCGCCGTTGGTGGACAGCACTTCGAACTGATGCTCGCCTTCGATCTCGGCGATTTCGATGATGGAGATGTCGAAGGTTCCACCGCCCAGGTCGAACACGGCGATCTTGCGGTCGCCTTCCTTCTTGTCCATGCCGAAGGCCAGGGCCGCGGCGGTGGGTTCGTTGATGATGCGCTTCACCTCCAGGCCGGCGATGCGGCCGGCGTCCTTGGTGGCTTGGCGCTGGGAGTCGTTGAAGTAGGCGGGCACGGTGATGACGGCCTCGGTCACTTCCTCGCCCAGGTAGTCCTCGGCGGTCTTCTTCATCTTGCGCAGCACCTGGGCGGAAACCTCGGGCGGGGCCATTTTCTTGTCCCGCGCTTCAACCCAGGCATCGCCGTTGTCGGCCTTGACGATCTTGAAGGGCATCAGGTCGATGTCCTTCTGCACTTCCTTTTCCTGGAAGCGGCGGCCGATGAGGCGCTTCACCGCGAACAGGGTGTTCTTCGGGTTGGTCACCGCCTGGCGTTTGGCGGGAGCGCCCACCAGAATCTCGCCGTCCTCGGTGTAGGCGATGATGGACGGCGTGGTGCGGGCGCCTTCGGCGTTCTCGATCACCTTGGGCTGGCCGTTTTCCATGACGGCCACGCAGGAGTTGGTGGTGCCCAGGTCAATACCGATGATTTTTCCCATGTCTGTATCCTTTGCGAAATGTTTCGAATTTCTGAAAACTGGTTTTAATTTGGGGGCGTCGCCCGGGGTTTCAAGGGGGTCAGGCGCTCTTGGCCTTGGCCACCATCACCAGGGCCGGGCGCAGCACGCGGTCGTGGAGCTGGTAGCCCTTCTGCATCACGCCCACCACGGTGTTGGGCTCGGCGTCCGCCTCCACCATGCTCATGGCCTGGTGCTTGTGGGGATCGAATTTCTCGCCCATGGGATTCACTTCGGTGACGTTGAATTTCTGGAAGGCCGCGCTCAGTTGCTTCAGGGTCAGCTCGACGCCGCTTTTCATGTTCTCGAGGGTGGCGTTTTCCGTCGCCAGGGCCGCCTCCAGGCTGTCCTTCACCGCCAGCAGCTCGCTGGAGAAATTCTCGATGGCGAACTTGTGGGCCTTGGACACGTCCTCCTGGGCGCGCTTGCGCATGTTCTCGGTCTCGGCCTTGGCCCGCAGCCAGGCGTCGTAGTGTTCCTGGGCCTTGAGTTCGGCCTGTTTCAGCAGCTCCTCGGTGCTGGGCAGGATCTCGACATTGTTGCCGGGGGCGGCGTTTTCCTGCTCAGGGCTAGGGGTGACTTCGGCTTGCATGCTTCCCTCCAGAATTGACATGGAGGGCATATGGGGACGGTAATTCCCGTTTCAAGAGTGGGAGGGGAATTTTTTCCAAAAAAACAGCGGCGCCCAAGGCGCCGCTGAGGGGAGTCAGGCGGACAGGTCCACCTTCTGGATCGTCCCAGCCGTGCCGTCTTCGTTGAGATAGACGCCGGTGGAGCGAACTTGGCCGTCGGTCTGGTTCTGGGCGTTTTTCAGCGTGAAGTCGGTGCTCACGTTGCCGAGATAGATGGCGCCCACGCCTGCTTGGCCGAGCCCCACCAGGCGGTCCTGGCCGTTTTCGTCCTTGGACCAGATGCGCAGGCGGGAATAGATGGCATCGTTTTCATCGATCCAGCGGTTGCCGTCGCTGTCGTAGGCCGCCAATTCGCCGAAACCGTCGCCGCTCTTGGCGCCGAACAGCTCGGAACCGTCGTTGATTTTGCCGTCGCTATTCTTGTCCAGGGCGAGGAAGCCGCTGCCGGGGCCGACGAAGGAAATCTGGTCGGCCCGGCCATCGGAGTCGATGTCGAAGCTGAACTTGGTCTGAGTGAGCTGGGCGGCGTTGCCGGCGAAATTGATCACCAGGGGGTCCTTCATCTTGGCGTCGCCCGCCCGCAGGCTGAGGCTATTTTCTTCCATGAACTGCCGGCTCATGGAAAGATCCACGTTGAACGCAATTTCCTTGCCGTCGGCGGTGCGTACCACGCCTTGGGCGGAGAACGTGGTTTTCTCCGACTCGTAGTGACTTTCGTAGTAATCGTATTCCACGCCCCAGCCCGCCCGTTGGGGCTGCTGCGCCGCCTGCTGCCCTTGCGCGAGCTTCTGGCCGGCAGCCTGCGCCTGCTCCAGGTTCTCCTGGGAAGACGGGTCAAGGCCCTGGAGATCCTTCAGGGAGAAGAACTTGATCTTCCGGCCGGTGAGGCGTTCGAGCATCTGTACCAGAATCTGGATGCGGACATCGTCTTCCGGCCCCACTTCCTCGTCGGCGGATGCCACCTGTCGGGTGGGCAGGGCGGCCTGCGCCTGCTGGGAGAGTTGCACGGCGTCGGCGGGAACCGGGACATTTCTTCCCCGGCCCTCGAAATCCGGGCGTCGGTCGCCAATCCAGGCCCGCAAGGTCTCCTTCTGGGTGTTTTTTTCCACGGCAGCGTGTTGACTCGACATTTTTACGGCGGAGCTATCGATTTTCATGGCCTACCTCGCATTCCCTGGCACTGGGGGTGATACCCCCTTCCAACACGTTAAGTATAGGAAATAGGGGGATGAACAAAGGGGATAGTTAGATTATCGGCAGCCGCGCGGGATACTTTACCGCCGCCAGGGGCGGGTTTTCCGGTGGCCTGGCGCGGGTTTATTCCACCCAGCCCGACAAGTGGGTGCGGACGATGCCGGCTAGGGCGGCAATCCACTCGGGGCGGTCGTTGAGGGCGGGGATGTAATGGAATTCGCCGCCCCCGGCGCCGAGGAAGGTGGCTTGGCCTTCGAGGGCGATTTCTTCCAGGGTTTCCAGGCAATCGGCGGCGAAGCCGGGGCAGACGACGTCCACCCGCCTCGCCCCCTCGCTTGGCAGGGCAGCCAGAGTCCTGTCGGTGTAGGGGCGCAGCCATTGCGCCTTGCCGAAGCGGGACTGAAAAGTAATTCGGAAATCCTTTTCTTCCAGGTTCAGGGCTTGAGCCAAGGCACGGCCGGTCAGCAGGCAGTCGTCGCGGTAGGGATCGCCTTGGTCGATGGCCGCCTGGGGCATGCCGTGGAAGCTCATCAGCAGGACATCGGGGCGGCCATGACGGGCCCAGTGCTGCTTGATGCCCGCCGCCAGGGCGCCGACATAACCCTCGTGGTCCGGGTAATGGCGCAGGGTGCGGATTTCCGGCACGTTGCGCAGCCTGGTCGCGGCCTGGAACAATCCATCGAACGCGCTGCCGGTGGTGGCCCCGGAATATTGGGGGTACAAGGGCAGGGCCAGGATGCGGTCACAGCCCTTGGTCTTGAGACGTTCCAGGGCGTCGGCGATGGAGGGGGAGCCGTAGCGCATGGCGAAGTCCACTTCCGCCTGCATTCCCTTTTCGCCCAGGTGGCCCCGCAGAAGCTTGGCCTGTTTCGCGGTATGGGCCAGCAATGGCGACCCCTCGGGGGTCCAGACGGCGGCGTATTTGGCGGCGGACTTGGCCGGGCGGGTGTTGAGGATGATGCCATGGAGGATCGGCCACCACAGCAGGCGGGGCAGCTCCACCACCCGGGGATCGGAGAGGAATTCCCGCAGGTAACGCTTGAGAGCCGGTTTGGTGGGGGCGTCGGGCGTGCCGAGATTGAGCAGCAGGATGCCGACGCGGGCCGGACTGCTGGCGGGAGGTTCCGGCAGATAGCGCATCAGTGGTAGGAGAGGGCGCTGGAGAGCAGCTTGGCGGTGATGTCCACGATGGGAATCACCCGCTCGTAGGCCATCCGTGTCGGGCCGATGACGCCCACCGTGCCGACCACTTGGCCATCCACTTCATAGGGGGCGGTGACCATGCTGCACTCGTCCAGGGGCAGGTAGCCGGACTCGCCGCCGATGAATATCTGCACCCCCTGGGCCTGCTGGCTGACGTCGAGAAGCTGCAGCAGGGTGGTTTTCTGTTCCAGGACGTCGAACAGCTTGCGCACGTTGGCGAGGTTGAAAGCGATATCGTCGGCGTGGAGAAGATTGCGTTCGCCGGAGAGGACGTAGGCTTCCCGGTTCTTGTTCAGCACCTCGTCGCTGGCCTCCAGGGCCTTGGCCATGAGGGCGGTCATGTCGTGGTGCAGTTTCTTCAACTCTTCCTGGAGGCGGGCGCGCGCTTCCTCGAAGGTCCGGTTGGCGTAATGCTGGTTGAAATAATTCGCGGCCTGGACCAGTTCGGATTCGCTGTAGCTTTTCTCGGTGACGATGATGCGGTTCTGCACGTCGCCGTCGGCGGTGACGATGATCAGCAGGGTGCGCTTGTCCGACAGGCGCACGAATTCCAGCTGGCGGAAGGCCGGACTGCGGCGGGGCGTCATCACCACGCCGGCGAACTGGGTCAGGTCCGAAAGGAGCTGGGAGGCGGAGGCGATGACCCGGTTGGGATTGTCCGGGTGCAATTGGTCCTGCAGTTGGCGGATTTCCACCTGTTCCAGGGGCTTCACCATGAGCAGGGTGTCGACGAAGAAGCGGTAACCCCGCGGAGTGGGCACTCGCCCTGCCGAAGTGTGGGGGCTGGCGACGAAGCCCATGTCCTCCAGGTCCGCCATCACGTTGCGGATGGTGGCCGGCGACAGGTCTAGACCGGAATACTTGGACAAGGTGCGCGAGCCCACCGGCTGGCCGTCGCTGATATAGCGTTCCACCAGGGTCTTGAGCAGGATTTGCGCGCGGGGATTGAGCATGTGGGCCATTCTACTATTGGAATCGGGTTTGCAAAACATCTCCCTGTCTCGCGAGGGAAGGTGTTCCATGTTTTTGATTACATACGGGCGATATGGTTTAATTCGCCCATGAATAACGAATTCCGGACCATTGCGCTGGTCGGCCGCTACAACAGCCCTGAAATCGGGGACTCCCTGTTCCGGCTGGCGGACTTCCTCGAAAAGCGCGGTCTGGAAGTGATCGTCGAATCGGGCACGGCGACCAACGTCGGCGCCACCGCCTATCCCGTGGCCACCCTGGACGAGATCGGCACCCGCGCCGACCTGGTGGTGGTGATGGCCGGCGACGGCACGCTGCTCAATATAGCACGCTCCCTGGCGCCCTACGGGGCCTCGCTGGTGGGCATCAACCAGGGGCGGCTGGGCTTTCTCACCGATGTGTCGGTGGACACCATGTTCTCCACCATGGAAGAGATTCTGGCCGGGGAGTACACCTTCGAGGACCGCTTTCTTCTCGATACCTCGGTCCGCCGCCAGGGGCAGGACATCTTCAAGTCCTATGCCTTCAACGACGTGGTGGTGAGCAAGGGGGTCACGGCGCGGATCATCGAGCTGGAAGTCTTCATCGACGGCCAGTTCGTCTACAGTCAGCGTTCCGACGGCCTTATCGTGGCAACGCCCACCGGCTCCACCGCCTACGCCCTGTCTTCCGGCGGACCGATTCTCCACCCCACCCTGGAGGCCTTCGTTCTGGTGCCCATTTGCCCTCATACCCTGAGCAACCGGCCCATCGCCGTCAATTCCGAAAGCACGGTGGAAATCCTACTGCTCCACGCCGACGATGCCGTGGTCCACTTCGACGGCCAGCGCCACTTCAGCCTGGACGTGAACGACTGGGTCATCGTGCGCCGGACCAAGAACCACATCAAGCTGCTGCATCCCCTCGGCCACAGTTACTACGACACCCTGAGGCAGAAACTGCACTGGGGCGAGAAGCTGTAAGCGCATACTTACCGATATGCTCAAATTTCTCACTGTCCGCGATTTCGTCATCGTCGACCGCATCGAACTGGAATTCCAGCCGGGGTTTACCGTCCTTACCGGCGAAACGGGGGCCGGCAAGTCCATCCTGTTGGACGCCCTGGGGCTCCTTCTCGGCGGCCGCGCCGATGCGGGCGTCGTCCGCGCCGGCAAGGACAGGGCCGAGCTGACCGCCGAGTTTGACGCCGCCGCCGTTCCCGCCCTGACGGAATGGCTAAAGGATAACGGCCTGGAAGGGGACGACGGCATCTGCCTGATTCGTCGCCAGATCGATGCGAGTGGGCGCTCACGGGCCTTTGTCAACGGCCAGCCGTCCACCCTCCAGCAGCTCAAGGAGGTGGGGGAGATGCTGGTGGACATCCAGGGCCAGCATGCCCACCTTTCCTTGCTCAAGGCCCAGACCCGGCGGGAGCTGCTGGACGGCTACGCCGGTCAGGCCGCGCTGGCGAGCCAGGTGGCGGCGGCCTGGCGGGAATGGCAGGGGCTGAAGCGCCAGCGGGAGGACTGGGAGAAGGATTCCGCCGCTTTCGCCGCCGAAGCCGAGCAACTGCAGTGGCAGGTGAAGGAACTGGAGACCCTGGCCTTTAACGCCGACGAATGGCAGGAACTCCAGGCCGAACATGCCCGCCTATCCCATGCCGCCAGCCTGCTGGAGGGGGCCCAGTTCGGCGTCGAGCTGCTGGACGAAGGAGAGATGGCGGTGCTGTCCCAGTTGGGTAGCCTGTCGTCCAGGCTGAACGCTCTGGTGGAGTTCGACGCGTCCCTCAAGGAGGCGCTGGATGCCGTGGATTCCGCCGAAATCCAGCTGCGCGAGGCGGCCTATTCCCTGCGCCACTATGCCCAACGCCTCGACCTGGACCCCGAACGGCTGGCCGAGTGCGAACAGCGCCTCCAGGCCGTCCATGCCAGTGCCCGTAAATACCGCGTGATGCCGGAGCAGCTGCCGGAACTTCTCGCCCAGTGGCGAGATCGCCTGCAAAGCATTGGCGGCGGTGAGGGCGGCGAGGACCTTCGCCGCAAGGAGGATGAGGCGTACAAGGAATACCGCGCCTTGGCCGGCGAGCTGTCCGCGGGGCGCAAGTGCGCGGCGGCGGAATTATCCGGCAAGGTGACCGAGGTGATGCGGCAGCTGGCCCTTGCCGGCGGCCAGTTCGAGGTCGGCCTGGCGCCGTTGGCCGAGGGGGCCGCCTATGGACTGGAGCAGGTGGATTTCCTCGTGGCGGGACACGAAGGGGCTCCGCCGCGGCCCCTGGAGAAGGTCGCCTCCGGCGGCGAACTGTCCCGCATCAGCCTCGCCGTCCAGGTTACCGTCGGTCGGGTGGCGCAGGTGCCCACGCTGGTGTTCGACGAAGTGGACGTGGGCATCGGCGGCGGCGTGGCGGAAATCGTCGGCAAGCTGCTCAAGGGGCTGGGCGCCGAGCGCCAGGTGCTGTGCATCACCCACCTGCCGCAGGTGGCGGCGTTGGGCGACCGCCACTGGCGGGTCAGCAAGCTCTCCGCCGAGGGGGGGGTCGTGAGCAGCGTGGCGGTATTGGACGCGGCGCAGCGCGTGGAGGAAATCGCCCGCATGCTGGGAGGGGTGGACATCACCGACACCACCCGCGCCCATGCGGAAGAAATGCTGGCCGTGGGGAGGCGCGGATGAGCGACGCCACCTGGCTGCTGCTGATCGGCATCGTGGCCGTCCTGATATCCCTGGTGAGCACCATCGTCCGCGGCCTGTCCGCCAAGGCGCCGCCCATTGAAAAGAGGGAAGCCAAGCCGAGGCCCGAGGACGGGGAGGGGGAATGGTGAGCCGCGGCTACTTCAACGAGGAAGACAATCTCCCGGTGTGCTGGGCGGTGGTTTATGCCCCCAAGCAGAACCGCAAGCGCTTTCCAGAGAACTGCGTCAAGGTGGTGGGCAGCGCCGAGGAGGCGGTGGCTGCCGCCGACTCCGCCAGCGGCCATCATGCTGCCCGAGTGGCGGGGCCGTCCCGCTCGTCGGAAGGTTTCCGTCTTTATTATCTGCTGGAGTGGCTTTAGGCCGAGATGTAAAAAAGCCAGCCCCTGAGGACTGGCTTTTTTGTTTGGCGGAGCGGACGGGACTCGAACCCGCGACCCCCGGCGTGACAGGCCGGTATTCTAACCAACTGAACTACCGCTCCTAAAGGCGCAGTGTTGCTACGACGCTGCAACAAAAATGGCCTGCCGTAGCAGGCCTTTCTTGTAGTGGCGTCCCCACGGGGATTCGAACCCCGGTTATCGCCGTGAAAGGGCGGTGTCCTAGGCCTCTAGACGATGGGGACCTGACCTTTGGTGGAGGTAAGCGGGATCGAACCGCTGACCTCTTGCATGCCATGCAAGCGCTCTCCCAGCTGAGCTATACCCCCGAAAGCCGCGCATTATCCGGGTCGCCGTTTCCCTTGTCAAGGGGTGGCGATGCAACTTTATGAAGATTTTTTCGGATTTCCCTTTAACGGATTGTTTTGACTAGGCTGTTGCCGCCAATGCGGACGGGGCCGATTGCCACGGTTGCCAACGCTGGCAGCATTCGCTGGGTTGCGTCAGTCCGTCCTTTTCGGCGGCCTTGCAGGCGCCCAGTCCGTCGGTGGGGCACAGGAACGCTTCCCGGTTGAATATCCGCGTGGCCACCCAAAAGGTGCACGAGCAGCAGGAAGGCGTGCTGGGCTCGACGGAGTAGAAATAGTCGTCGTCGGGCATGACGAAACGGGAATAGAGATTGCGTCGCATCACTCTTCGGATTTGCGGCCGATTTGGTAGAGCAGGAAGGCCGCCAGCATAATTACGTTGGCGAGAAAGTAGTACATCGGCAGAATCGCGGCGTTGTCCATGGGGTGGCTCCTCGGTTTGGTATTTTTGCTGATTGGTATCCTAGGGCGATGAATTCGAAAATAAAATTGTGGATTGTACGTAAGGGGAAATACGCAATCGGGGTTGAAAGCGAGGCTGGGTGGTGGTTTGGAGTTTCAAGGAGTGGCGCCGGAGGCGCGTGACGGCGGGGCGGGAGTTGCCTCAAGAGGCGTGGCAGGCCTTGGTGTCTGGATTGCCGTTGCTGCGCGGCCTGGACGAAGAGGAACGGTCTCGTTTGCATGACTTGGCGCTGCTTTTCCTGGACGAGAAGCAGTTCGTTGCCGCCGGGGAGATGGAACTGGTTCCCGAAATGGCCTTGCTGGTCGCCGTCGAGGCCTGCCTGCCCATCCTTAATCTCGGATTCTCCTGCTACGACGGCTGGGTGTCGGTCATACTCTATCCCGGCGAGTTCGTGCCCGAGCATGAATACATGGACGAGGCGGGGGTGGTGCATACGGTGCGGGACATTCGCATCGGCGAATCCTGGGAACGGGGACCGATGGTCCTGTCATGGTCCGACGTGTCGTTGAGCGGCGAGGAAGATGGAGTAAACGTGGTCATTCACGAGTGCGCCCACAAGCTGGACATGCTCAACGGGGGCGAGGCGAACGGGTTTCCGCCCATGCACGACGGCATGAAGGCGGAGGAATGGAGCCGGGTTTTCAGCGACAGTTACGGGCGGTTTTGCCATCAGGTGGATGGCGGCGAACAGACCGCCCTCGACCCCTATGCCGCCGACTCGCCGGGAGAATTCTTCGCCGTGACCAGCGAAGCGTTTTTCGAGACGCCCCAGGTGCTGGCGAGGGATTTTCCCGCCGTTTACCGGCAGCTGGCAAAATTCTACCGCCAGGACCCGTTGGTCCGTTTTGAGAGGGGACGTTGATGGAAGTGGCAGGGCTGGTTTTCCTCGCCGCGGCGGTCGGGTGGTGGGTGATGAGCATGCAGGCACGGGAAACAGCCTTGAAAGCGGGAAAGCGCGCCAGCATGGCTGCCGGCGTGCAGTTTCTCGACGATACGCTGGAGTTGCGGCGCGCGCGCTTGCGCCGCAACGACCTGGGGCGGCTGGCCGTTCTCCGCGAGTACCGCTTCGAGTTCAGCGATACCGGGGATAACCGGCGGGCCGGGTTCGTCACGGTGATGGGGGGGGCGGACCCGTTCGGTGGAATTGGAGACCGAGGGCGGGGTGACCCTGGAGGCTTAGGCGGGTTGCGGCTCGGGCTTGTGTTTCCCTTGTCGGAGTGGGGATAATGGCACGATGCGGTCGGGAATCTGGAAGGGAGTGGATATGTTCAAGGGATTGACGGTACGGGGCCAGCTGTTTCTCTTCGCTGGGGTGACGTTCCTGCTGTTCGTGGTGGCGATGATTATTGCCATCAACGGCATGACCAGCACCGAGCAGCGATTCAAGGCGTTTCTGTCCCAGGATCAGGCCCAGTTGCTGGCCTTCAACGAAATGTACGCCCAGGGGCTGCAAACCGGCCAGGCCCTGCGCAACATCCTCCTCGACCCGGCCAATCGCAAGGCCTACGACAATCTCGCCAAGGCCGGGACGGATTTCGATGCCGCCTTCGACAAGGCGCGGCGCTTGACCGGCGGCGATAGGGAGAAAAGCGCCGTCCTGGACCGGGTGGGCGAGCTGCTGGCCAAGCAGCGGACCGCGAGGGATGCCATTCTCGCCGCCGTCGCCGCCAACGATCTGGAAGGGGCCAAGGCCCGCATCAACAAGGAGGAAACCCCCACCTGGCGGGCAATGAAGCAAATCCTGCTCGACAGCCTGGAGGCCAACCGCCGCGAAGCCCAGGCCACCCAGGCCGAGATGGAGCAGGCGGTGGCCAAGGCACGCTCCAAGGCGGTCGGGTTCGGCGTCCTGGCCCTGGTGGCGGCGGTGGCGATTGCCCTCCTGATTGTCCGCAACCTGATGAAGCAACTGGGCGGAGAGCCCCATTACGCCGCCGAAGTGGCTTCCGCCGTGGCACGGGGCGATTTGTCCGCCGACGTGGCGGTAAGGGGCGGCGACAGGGAAAGCATGCTGCATTCCATGAAAACCATGCGCGACTCCCTGGCCCGGACGATGGCGGAGATTCAGGATGTGGTGGGAGCCGCCGCCCAGGGGGATTTCTCCCGCCGGGTGGATTTGGCCGGCAAGAGCGGTTTTGCCAAGACCCTGGGGGAGAGCATCAATCAACTCAACGCCGACCTGATGCAGCAGCTCGGCGGGCGTCCGGCCTATGCCGCGGAGGTGGCGCGGCGCATCGCCAAGGGCGATCTAACCGTGGAGGTGGAAAAACAGCCCGGAGACGGCCAGAGCCTGCTGGCGGCCATGGCCACCATGCGCGCCAACCTGGCCCGCACGCTCGGCGAAATGCGCCAGGCCCACGATGAGACCGCCCGCATCAAGACGGCCCTCGACAACGCCACCACCAAGGTGATGATCGCCGACAACGACGGCAAGATCATTTACATGAACAAGGAGGTGAGGGAGATGTTCCGCGCGGCGCAGGAGGATATCCGCAAGAGCATGCCCCACTTCGACGCCGGCAATATCCTGGGGCAGAACATCGACCGCTTCCATCGCCGCCCCGACCACCAGCGCGAACTGCTGGCGGGCCTGACGGATACCTACCGCACCACCATGGTGCTGGGCGGCCATACCTTCCGCCTGGCCGCCAACCCCGTGGTGAACGAAGCCGGCGAGCGCCTGGGGACGTCCGTGGAATGGTTCGACGCTACCCACGAGGCCCATATCGAGAGCGAGGTGGCGGGCATCGTCAATGCCGCCCTGCTGGGGGATTTTTCCAAGCGCATCGACCTGGCCGACAAGGAAGGGTTCATGAAGGACCTGGGGGTCGGCTTCAACCAGCTGATGGAAACCAGCGACCTGGCCCTGGCCGATGTGGCGCGGGTGCTGGAGGCCATGTCCAGGGGCGATCTTACCCAGACCATCGCCGCCGACTACCAGGGCACCTTCGCCAAGCTGAAGGACAGCGCCAACACCACCGTGGCGAATCTGAAGCAGCTGGTGGAGCAGATCAAGGAAGCGGTGGACGCCATCACCACCGCCGCCAAGGAGATCGCCAGCGGCAACCAGGACTTGTCCCAGCGCACCGAGCAGCAGGCCAGCTCCCTGCAGGAAACCGCCTCCAGCATGGAGGAGCTGACCAGTACCGTCAGGCAGAACGCCGACAACGCCCGGCAGGCGGATCAGCTGGCGGCGAGCTCCGCCGACGTGGCCGTGAAAGGCGGCCAGGTGGTGCGCGCTTCGGTCAAGACCATGGCGGAGATTTCCGAGAGCTCGAAAAAGATCGCCGACATCATCGGCGTCATCGACGGCATCGCCTTCCAGACCAATATCCTGGCCCTCAATGCCGCCGTGGAAGCGGCCCGGGCCGGCGAGCAGGGTCGCGGCTTCGCCGTGGTGGCGGGGGAGGTGCGCAACCTGGCCCAGCGCAGCGCCAACGCCGCCAAGGAAATCAAGAACTTGATCACCGACAGCGTCAGCCGGGTGGAGAGCGGCACCGAGCAGGTGAACGAGGCCGGCCGGACCATGGACGAGATCGTCTCCAGCATCAAACGGGTCACCGACATCATGGCGGAGATTTCCGCCGCTTCCCTGGAGCAGTCCCACGGCATCGAACAGGTCAACCAGGCGATCACCCAGATGGACGCGGTGACGCAGCAGAACTCGGCCCTGGTGGAGGAAGCCGCCGCCGCCGCCGAGTCCATGGAGGAGCAGGCCGAGAGCCTGGCCCAGGCGGTGGGTGTGTTCAAGCTGGAGAGCGGCGCGCGACGGGAGGAAAAGGCGGCATTCAATTTCAATTCCGCCCGGGCCAAGCACTTCCTGTGGAAAGGCCGCATTCGCGACTATCTGGACGGCAAGGCGGCCATGTCCCTGTCCCAGGCTGTCTCCCACCGGGACTGCGATCTCGGCAAGTGGCTGTATTCGGAAGGGGTGAAGGCGTTCGGCCATCTGCCGGCGATGCAGGCCCTGCTGCCGATTCACGAGGAACTGCACAACACCATCCGCCATGTCATCGAGCTCAAGGAGGGCGGCAACCCCGACGGGGCGGAGACGGACTACATGAAGATCGGGCCGATTTCCCAGCGCATCATCGAACTGCTGTATGAAATCGAAAAAGGGGCCCAGGGTGGCGTTCCAGCCCTGCCCTTGAAGTAAGCGATGGCGGGTGGCTATCGCGGCCGGTTCGCGCCCTCGCCTACCGGTCCGCTGCATTTTGGTTCCCTGATCGCGGCGGTGGGCAGCTTCCTGGATGCCAGGGCCCATGGCGGCGAATGGCTGGTCCGGATGGAGGATGTGGATCGCCCCCGCGCCGTTGCCGGGGCGGCGGACGGCATCTTGCGCACCCTGGAGGCCCTGGGCCTGGAATGGGACGGCCCGGTGATGCGCCAGAGCCGCCGCGACGACGCCTACCGCGCGGCGCTGGCGGACCTGGAGGCGCAGGGGGCGGTCTATCCCTGTGCCTGTTCGCGCAAGGAAATTGCCGATTCCAGCATTGCCGGCCCCGGCGGGTTGATTTATCCCGGCACCTGCCGCCGCGGTCTTCCTCCCGGCCGCGGCGGCCGCGCCGTCCGGTTGCGGGTGGAAGGGGGCGTGTCCTTTGACGACCGCTTGCAGGGGGAAATCCACCAGGACTTGGAACGGGAAGTGGGAGACTTCGTGCTGCGCCGGGCGGACGGCTTGTTTGCCTACCAACTGGCCGTCGTGGTGGACGATGGCGATCAGCGCATCACCCACGTGGTGCGGGGAGGGGACCTGCTGGATTCGACGCCGCGCCAGATATACCTCCAGAGGCTGCTCGGCTTGGCGGTCCCTTCCTATCTGCATTTGCCCGTGGCGGTCAACGAACGGGGAGAGAAACTCAGCAAGCAGACCCTGGCGCCGGCGGTGGACGCCGCAAGACCGGTGCCCTTGCTGTGCCAGGTGCTGCGTTTCCTGGATATGCCGCCGCCGCCGGAAGTGGAAGAAGGCCGCGTGGAGGATTTCTGGCGCTGGGCCGTGGCCCGCTGGCGGCCCGGGAGCCTGCCCGCCCTGCGAACGCGGCGGGCGCCGTAAGGGCTGCACGGCGCGGGGGACTGGCGCTATAATTCGAATGTCCGAGTTATTTACTTGATTATTGGAACCGTCATGCCCTATTACGTGTACAAGGTTATCGAAGGCCCCTTCAAGCAACTGGAGGTGCTGAACCAGTTCGAAAAATTCCGCGAAGCCAGCAGTTGGGCCAAGACGCGGCGGGGGGAGATTCCCGCCGGGGAGAACTACCTGGTGAAGGTGATTTTCGCCGAGAACGAGTTGCAGGCCGAGGACCTGCTGATGCAGGTGCGGGAAAAGGAACCGATTACCGGCGACGACTGGTAAGCCGCTGAAACCGAGGAGTTCGCCGTGGACGAAGCCGCCTACCGCAGCGCCTGCCGATCCGCCAACCCTATCGTCTGCCCCTTCGAGAAGGCGCTCGTGGCCAAGCGCTGCTTTTGCGAAAAGGCGGTGCGCCATAACATCGCCGAGCGGGACGTGGCCGGCTGCTCGTCCGCCGCGGTCGCCGAGGATTGCGGCGCGTTGCTGGATTTGCTGCGGCACAACGCTCAATTCGCGCTCCATCTCACCCACGTTGAAGGGGGGCTTCCCCACGCCAAGGAGATGAAGGTGCAGTGCGGCGGGCTGCTCGGCCTGCAGAGAGAGCTGGACCCCGCCAGGGCGGACGATGAAACGGTGGAAAATGTTTTCGCCTTGGTGCGCGAGGCGATGGAGCGCTTCGGCGACCTGGCCAGCCTGCCCTACGGCGAAATCGTCAAGACGGTGTCTTCGTTTGAAATCCGCCGCCGCTCGGGACGGCGCTAGCGGCTATTTGTTGCGCTCGTACACCGCCATGATGGCCTTCAGTTCCCGCAGCACCGCCTGACGTTCACTTTCCTGCAGATGGGAAATTTCCCCGGGGGTGCGGCCCGCCTCCATTTCCCCGATCAGGCGCAGCACTTCCTTGCAGCCTTTCTGGCATAGCAGCTCGATGCTTTGTTCGATAACGGGAGGGTGCATGGCGGTCCTGAGAAGATGTTTCCATGATAATGCAAAACCCCGCTCCGGGCATACCGGGGGCGGCGGTATAATGATTCTTTAACGGTTTAGTGAAGATTCCGGTGCGCGCATTTCATTTCAAGCTGATTCTCCTCCTGCTGACGGCTTGGTGGGCCCTACCCGCCGCCGCCGGCAAGATGGTCCAGTTCGCGCCCATCGATGCCTTGCTGAGCGGCGTTTACGACGGCCCCTATACCGTCGGCGAGGTGAAGCGCCACGGCGATTTCGGGATCGGAACCTTCGACGCCCTCGACGGCGAAATGGTGGTGGACCGCGGCGTGGTGTACCAAGTGCGCGCCGACGGCTCGGTGCGCGTCATGGCCGACGATGTTCACACGCCTTTTGCCGTGGTGGCCTTCTTCCGGCCCGAGCAGCGCCTCGACGTTCCGAGGGGCCTGGCCATGAAGGACGTGGAAGCCTTCATCGATGCCGCGCTGCCCTCCGCCAACCTGTTCTACGCCGTGCGCCTGGAAGGCACGTTTCGCCGCCTCAAGGCCCGCAGCGTTCCCCGCCAGCAGCGGCCCTACCCGCCCTTGGCCGAGGCGGCCAAGCAGCAGGCGGTGTTCGATTTCGAGCAGGTGCCGGGGGTGGCGCTGGGCTTCCGTTCGCCGCCTTTCATCAAGGGGGTGAACGTGCCGGGCTATCACCTGCATTTCCTCCGCGCGGACCGCAAGGCCGGCGGGCACGTGCTGGATTTCCGCGTCGAGCGGGTCACCCTGTCGTGGCAGGCCCTGGACGATTTCCGTCTGCTGCTGCCGGGAGACGGCGAGTTCGCACGCGCCGACCTGGGACGGGATCGTGAGAAGGAACTGAATCAAGTGGAGCGCAAGACGGATGGCAAGCCATAAGAAATCCAGCAACCCGGCACGGGATACCCTGCAGCGTTTCCTGTTCGAACACGCCCCGGTGCGCGGGGAGGTCGTGCAACTGGAGGCCACCTGGAAGGCGGTGCTGGAGCGGCGGGATTATCCGTCGGCCCTGAGGGAACTGCTGGGGGAGATGATGGCCGCCGCGGCCCTGCTGTCGGCCACGCTGAAATATTCCGGCCGCCTGATCATGCAGATGCAGGGCGGCGGGCCGGTAACCCTGCTGGTGGTGGAGTGTTCCCACGATTTCATCATGCGCGCCACCGCCAGCTGGGACGGCGAGGTCAAGGCCGGCACCCTGCGCCAGCTGCTGGGTGCGGGGCGTTTCGTCATCACCATCGAACCGGAAAAAGGGCAGACCTACCAGGGCATCGTGGAGTTGGAGGGCCACAGCGTGGCCGAGGCTCTGGAGCGTTACATGACGCGTTCCGAACAACTGGAGACGCGCCTCTGGCTGGCGGCGGACAAGGGCTTCGCCGCCGGCATGCTGCTGCAGCGGCTGCCGGATGGCAAGGGCGGCGACGAGGATGCCTGGAACCGCTCGGTGCAGCTGGCCGCTACCCTTACCCGCCAGGAACTGCTGGCTTTGCCGGCGCGGAAAATCATCCATCGACTGTTCCATGAGGAAGACTTGCGCCTCTTCGAGCCTCGGCCGGTGTATTTCTACTGCCCTTGCTCCCGCGAGCGGGTGGCCGCCGTGCTGCGCATGCTGGGGCGGGAAGAAGTCGACGGCCTCCTTGACGAGCGGGGGCTGGTGGAGGTGGACTGCGAATTCTGCAGCCGCAGCTACGCCTTCGACCGGGACGACGTGGAGCAGGTGTTCGCCGCTGCCGAGCCCGCCAGCGTCACCCGTCACTGAGGTCACGATGAGCGAGGAGGCCGGTAAGCTGCGCATCGACAAATGGCTGTGGGCGGCCCGTTTCTTCAAGACAAGGTCTTTGGCGGCGGATGCGGTGGACAGCGGCAAGGTGCAGATCAACGGCGTCCGCGCCAAGCCGTCCCGCTTGGTGGGGGCGGGCGACCGCCTGCTGGTGCGAGTCGGGCCCTACGAGCATGAGTTGGAAGTGATGGGCGTGTCCGCCCGCCGCGGGCCAGCCGCCGAGGCGCGCCAGCTTTATCGGGAATCCGACGACAGCATGCGGCGGCGCGAGGCGTTGGCGGCCCAGCTGCGTGCCCAGCCGGTTCCGGATTTCAAGGGGCGTCCCACCAAGCGGGACCGCCGCCAAATGGAGAAACTGACGGGAAGGGGATGACATGGCAGGCAACGGCTCGCCGCGCCGGGCATTGATTCTTGGGGCCGCCGGGCGGGATTTCCACGATTTCAACGTGTTTTTCCGCCACAATCCCGCCTATCGCGTGGTGGGCTTCACCGCGACCCAGATACCCTATATCGCCCAGCGCACCTATCCGCCGCATCTGGCTGGCGCCCTTTATCCCGAGGGGATTTTCATCCACCCCGAGGAGGAGCTGCCCCGGTTGCTGCGGGAACTGGCCGTGCAGGACGTCTTTTTCGCCTACAGCGATGTTTCCCACGCCGCGGTGATGCATCTGGCCGCCACCGCTCTCGCGGCGGGAGCGTCTTTTCACCTCTTGGGACCGGCCGATACGCAACTCACGGCGTCCCGCCCGGTGGTGGCGGTGCTGGGGGCGCGCACCGGAGCGGGCAAGAGCACGGTGACGCGCTACCTGTACAAGGCGCTGCAGGCCGCTGGCCGACGGCCGGTGGCGGTTCGCCATCCCATGCCCTATGGCCGCTTCGACCGGGTGGTGGAACGCTACGCCACCGATGATGACGTGGTTCAGGCGCCCATTACCGTGGAGGAGATGGAGGAATACCAGCAGCACGTGGACCAGGGCGGGGTGGTGTTCGCCGGCGTGGATTACGCGGAAGTGCTGCGGGCGGCCGAGCGGGAAGGGGATTTGATCCTGTGGGACGGGGGCAACAACGACATGGCCTTTTTCCGTCCCGACGTCACCGTTACCGTCGCCGACCCTTTGCGCCCCGCCCAGGAAGAGGCGTATTTCCCTGGCGAGGCCAATATTCGCGCCGCCGATATCCTGGTGGTGAACAAGGTCAACGCCGCGGCGGCGGAGCAGGTGGAAACCGCCGTGGCGGCGCTGCGGCGCCTGAATCCGACGGCGGAAATCCTGCTCATGGAGTCCGTGGAAAGCGTGGACCATCCGGAACGGGTGAAAGGCAAGCGGGTGCTGGTGGTGGAGGACGGCCCTTCCGTCACCCACGGGGGGCTGAAGGAGGCGGTGGGGGCCCGGGCGGCTAGGCTGCTGGGCGCGAGTCTGGTGGATCCCCGCCCGGCGGCGGTGGGTTCGCTGCGCCGGGGCTACGAGCAGTTCCCGCACTTGGGCGACGTGCTGCCGGCCCTGGGCTACAGCGCGGAACAGCTGGCGGAACTGGAACGCTCGATCAACGGGGTGGAGTGCGAGGCGGTGGTGCTGGGCACGCCGGCGAATCTGGCGCGGGTGATACGGATCGGGAAACCGGTGGCGCGGGTGAGGTTCGAAGCGCGAGACAAGGGCAGCCGCGCCCTGGGAGCGGCGGTCATGGAGCGGCTGGGGCTTACTGGAGAATCTTCTTGATCTCGCCGGAAATTTCGTACCAGCCCTTTTCTTCCCCTTCGACGCAACTGAACACCTGAATCATCGCCCGCAGCGGAACGAAGGCGCTGCCCGGCGGGGGGGTGACGGTGATTTCCAGCAACTGGCCGTAACGGGGGACGTACTCGGACTCGAAGGAGATATCGTCCACGCTCAGGCGGCGGGTGAAGCCTTCGTAGGTCTGATGGGTCTCCGGCACCCGCAGCTTGAGGGGGCAAACCACGGGTATTCGCCGGGTGTTGCGGTTCTGGTATTCAGCTCCAATCATGTTGTCTCCTCCCTGATTGCCGACGGCGTACGGCCCTGCCGGAATACCCCACGCGAGTGGCTCGCGTTCCTTTTGTTGCCAGAGATTCTACATATTGTGTTTTTTATGTCAAGAAAATACTAGATATTGTATTTCATGGGCTTACGCAGGCATGGGTAAATAAGCCCTGCTATGTCAAATACATGCCGGGTGAACGGGGGAAAGGGGATTAACAGTGGTGCCTAATTGGGCCAGCGGTAGGGGGTGGGGTCGAGGCTGGGTGGAGTGCCGAGCAGGAGGTCGGCTAGAAGCTGGGCGCTGGCGGGCGCCATGGTGACGCCGTAACGGAAATGCCCGCTGTTGAGGTAAAGATTGGAAATTTGCGGGTGGCGGTCAATGGTGGGGATGTTGCCCGGCGAACCGGGGCGTAAGCCGGCCCAATGCCGCACCAGCGGGGTGGCGGCGAGGAAGGGCAGGAGAGAGGCCGCTTCCCGGTACAGGTGGTCGCGGGCTTCCTGGGTGGTGCTTTTGTCGAAGCCCGCCTCTTCCAGGGTGCTGCCGACGAGAATATGGCCGTCGTCGCGGGGGACGAAATAAATGCCGTTCTTGATCAGCACCGGCGAAAAACGGGGTTGGCTGGCCTTGAAAAGAAGCATCTGGCCGCGTACCGGCCAGATGTTCAGGCCCAGGGCTTGTTTCCCCAACAGCTCGCGGCTCCAGGCGCCGGCGGTGACGATGACGTTTGCCACGGCGAAGTTTCCCTGGGGCGTGACGACGGCGTCGACGCGCCCATGCGTCGCCTCCAGCCGTTCCACGGGCGCGGCGGCGACGATGCCGACCCCCTTCTGTTCCAGCCAGCGGCGCAGGGCATGGAGCAGGCGGGGATTGCGCACCTGGTTTACTTGCGGCAACCACAGGCTTTCCATGTCCTGGGCCAGTTCGGAGAGCTTGTCCCGGCTAAGGCATTTGTCCATGGCAAAGTCGAAGCGTTCGCGCCACGCCTCGGCACGCGGCTGATCGAAAGAAGGCAACACCAGCATGCCGCTGGGACGCAGCTCGGGGTCGATGCCGGTCTCCGCGAGAAGCTCCTCCGCCAGGCGCGGATAGCGTTCCATGCCGGCCAGCGCCAAGACATTCACCGGGTCGGGATAATCCCACGGCAACAAGGGGGAAAGAATGCCGCCACCGGCCCAGGACGCCTCGCGCCCCGGTTCGCCGCGGTCCAGGATCGTCACTGAAAGACCGCGGCGGCGCAATTCCACGGCGGTCATCAGCCCCACCGCGCCCGCACCTATAATCAGACAATCTGTTTTCAACACGACCTGCCGCTTGGGGTAATATCCCGTTCATTCTACCAAAATGACCGTTGGTCGGACCGGTCTGCGGATTAGCGAAAGGGTGTCCTATGATTCAAACTGCCATGAAAGGGAAGAGAATGAAAAAACACGCTGGCTTCACCTTGATCGAGTTGATGATCACCATCGCCATCATCGGGATTTTGGCCTCGATCGCCTTGCCGGCCTACCGGGATTACGTGACGCGGGGCAAGTTGACCGAGGCCTATTCCCAATTGGCGGATATGCGGGTGAAGATGGAGCAGTATTTCCAGGACAACCGCACCTATGTCGGGGCCTGTGCCGTCGGGACGACCGCTCCCTTGCCCAGCGGCATGCGCTACTTTACCTACGCCTGTTCCAACCTGAGCGCGACGACCTTCACCGTGACGGCGACCGGCGTGACGGCTGAAGGGACGGGGGGCTTCACCTTCACCATTGACCAGAACAACGCCAAGGCGACCACTGCCGTTCCCTCCGGCTGGACCAGCAACGCCAGCTGCTGGGTGAGAACCAAGGGCGGTTCGTGCTGAGAGGGCTGACGCGATGAGGGAAAAGGGATTCACGCTGCTGGAGTTGATGATCGGGGTTGCGGTGATCGGCATCCTCCTTGTGCTCGGGCTGCCTAGCTACCGTACGTGGATCCAGAATACCCAGATTCGCACCCTGTCGGATTCCCTTCTCAACGGCCTGCAATTGGCCAGGGCGGAGGCGGTAAAGCGAAACGGCGCCGTGACCTTTACCCTGAATGGCAGCAGCTGGACCGTGACGGATGCCGGCGGGACAACGATTCAGTCCCGCTCGGGCACCGAAGGCACGACCAACGCCACGATCAGCGCCACGCCAACGGGGACGACGGCCGTTTCGTTCAACGGCTTGGGGCGCTCGACCGCGGGGAGCGTTGTTAAATTTGATGTGAGCAATCCGACGGGCGGTACCTGCCAGGCAAGCGGGGGCACCATGCGCTGCCTGAGAGTGGAAGTGCAGATCGGCGGCCAGGTGCGGATGTGCGACCCCAAGTTGGCGTCCACCGACCCCTTGGGATGTTGAGGCGGGGAATATGGAAAATCATGTGAAAAACCGGGCAACGCAGCGTGGCTCCATTCTCCTGGAGGGGTTGATTGCCATTTTGATTTTCTCCTTCGGCATCCTGGCCTTGGTCGGCATGCAGGCCGCCGCCATCAAGAGCACGTCGGAGGCCAAGTATCGGACTGACGCCAGCTTCCTCGCCAACCAGCTGGTGGGACAGATGTGGGCGGACAACCGGGCCACCATGGCAAGCAACTACCAGACCGGCGGTTCGGCCTACAACACCTGGAAAACCCAGGTGGAAGCGACGCTTCCCGGCGCGGCGGCCAATCCGCCGACGGTGGTGGTTGGGGCCAACAATCAGGTAACGGTAACCGTCCGCTGGCAGGCGCCCAGCGAGTCCGCCGCCCACCGCTTCGTGCTGGTGGCGCAAGTCAACGGTTAAACCGGGAGAGGGCAATGTTTCTGGAAATGGCGAATCGCAGGAAGGCGGGGGGGTTCAGCATCGTCGAACTGATGGTGGGGATGGTGCTGGGCCTCATCGGCATTCTGGTGGTGATGCAGGTGTATCTGTTCTCCGAGGGGCGGAAGCGCACCACCACCAGCGGCGGCGACGCCCAAAGCAACGGCGCCATCGCCCTCTACACCCTGCAGAAGGACACGGCCTTGGCCGGTTACGGCATGGCCAGCCTGGATATCCTCAACTGCAACGTCCGCGCCTACAACGAGAATCGCAATCCCACGGATTTCACCTTCAGCGCCATGGCGCCGGTGACCATCAATCCGACGGGCATTCCGGCGGGGGACGCCAATACCGACGTGGTGCGGGTGGCCTACGGCACCTCGGACGGCTTGGCCGAGGGAGTGTCGTTCCGCCAGCAGTCCGGGGCCTCCGCCAACTACCAGGTGGATAACCGTTCCGGCTTTACCGTCGGCAACATGGTCATCACCGTTCAGTCCGGCCTGGACTGCACCCTGGCGCAAATCACCGATCTTCCCGCCAGTGGCAGCTGCGGCCAGGGCGGCGGCGGTCAGACCGACGTGGTGATCCACAATTCTGGCCAGTTCAAGGACCCCGGCCAGAACTGCAACCAAGTGCCTTCCCACTGGAACAAACCGAGCGGCTTGGGCGTGACCTACACCAGCGGCAAGCTCTACGACATGGGGCGCCTTCCCGCCGCGCACATTTACGCGGTGCGCAACGGCAACCTCACCATGTGCGACTACATGGCGGCGGACTGCGCCGATGCCGCCAAGGTGAACGATGCCACCGTCTGGGTGCCCATCGTCAACAATATCGTCAGCTTGCAAGCGCAGTACGGCAGGGATACGTCGGCGCCCATGGACATGGTGGTGGATACCTACGACCAGACCACGCCGACCACGGCCTGCGGCTATGCGCGGGTTCCCGCGGTGCGGCTGGCGGTGGTGGCGAGAAGCCCGCAGTACGAGAAGGACGCGGTGACCCCGGCAGCGCCGGCTTGGCTCGGCGGCAGCGTCGATCTCAGCAAGAAGCCCGACGGCACCGCCAATCCCGACTGGCAGCATTACCGCTACAAATTGTTCGAAACGGTGATTCCTCTGCGGAATATCGTCTGGATGGGGGTACAGACATCATGCTGAGGCCCGTGCACAGCTCTCGGGGAAACGCTCCCCAGCGGCAGCGGGGGGTGGTGCTGTTCATCGCCCTCATCGTGCTGGTGGCCATGACCCTGGCGGGGATCGCCCTGGTGCGTTCGGTGGATACGTCCAACGTCATCGCCGGCAACCTGGCCTTCCGCCAAAGCGCCACCCATTCCGGCGATGCCGGCATCGAGGCGGCGATTACCTGGCTGTCGGCGAACAATACGGGGTCGACGCTGTTCAACGGCGATTCGGCCAATGGCTATGTGGCCTTCCGCCAGGACCCGGCCATCGATCCCAATACCGGCCTGACGGAGACCTGGGACCACTTCTGGACCACGAGTCTGGCGGCGGCCAGTCCGAGCTCCATCGTGACCCTGTCTACGGATACCTCGGGCAACACCGTGTCCTACATCATTCACCGCCTGTGCGCCGCCAACGGCGACCCCAACGCCACGGCGACGGCCTGCGTGACCAACCTCAATCAAAGCAACGTCCAGGGCAGCAGCAAGGGGGCGGGGGTCATCGCCCTGCAGGGCAGCACCCAGGTCTACTACCGCATCACGGCCCGCATCGCCGGGCCGAAAAATACCGTCAGCTACGTGCAATCCATCATCTTGATGTGATGGTCTAGGCAAGGAGAAGCGCCATGAAAGCCGGTTCCACGATTCGATATTTCCGCCGCCACTGGGCCCCGTGGCTGGTCGCGTTGCTATTGAATTTGCCCTTGGCAGGGCTGAGCGCGACCACCGATTTGGCGAATAGCCCCATGGTCACTTCTTCCTCGGTCGATGTGCTGCCGAATATCTTCTTTATTCTGGATGATTCCGGCAGCATGGGCTGGACCTACATGCCGGACGAGGTGAGCAACTTCACCTGGAACTATGGCTATGTCAGCAGCCAGTGCAACGGGGTTTATTACAACCCGAACATCACTTATCTGCCGCCGTTGGACTCCACCGGGGCAAGTTACCCTAATTCCAGCTTTACCGCGGCCTGGACGAATGGCTTCAATACCGGTGCCGGGACGGTAAACCTGAGCACTTCCTTCCGTCCGGGCGACGGTACCAGCGCGGGGGCGGCTTTTTACTACACCTACAGCGGTACTCAGACCTCGAAAACGTACAGCAGCACAACCTCCACCTTCTACAAGGAGTGCAACAGCAGTTTCGGTAACACCCCTGGAAAGAACGTGTTTGCCAAGGTCACCGTCAGTTCCACCTCCGGGCCGGGCGGGACGGACGAACGGCAGAACTTCGCCAACTGGTACAGCTATTACCGCACCCGGATGCTGATGATGAAAACCGCCGCCAGCCGGGCTTTCGCTGCCATCGGGAACCGTTACCGGGTCGGCTTCATGAGCATCAACAACAATACCGGCAGCGACTTTCTCAATGTCGCCACCTTTGACAGCACGCAGAAGGCCAGTTGGTACGCCAAGTTGTTCAATGCCAACCCGAATAATGGCACTCCCTTGCGTTCGGCGCTGTCCACCGCCGGCCTGCTCTACGCGGGGAAAATGAATGGCCAGTCATTTAATGGCTCGAGCGTGACGGACCCGGTCCAGTATTCCTGCCAGCAGAACTTCACGATTCTATCCACGGACGGCTACTGGAACACGGGCAATGACAGCGGCTGCTCGGGCCGCAACGGCGCGGGCTGTCAACTGGATAAGACCTCGGCCGTCGGCAACCAGGATAACAACCTCGCCACGGCGCCCCGCACGCCAACTCCCTTCTACGACGGGGGGACCGCGACTAATGCCAGCAATACGTTGGCCGATGTGGCGTTCTATTACTATAAGACCGATCTACGAAATTCTACCCTCGGCAACTGTACCGGCGCCCTGGGTTCCGACGTGTGCGAGGATAACGTGCCGGGCAGCGGGGACGATAAGTCGGTCAGCCAACACATGACCACCTTTACCCTCGGCCTGGGGGCCCAGGGCAAGATGGTGTATTCGCCCACCTACAAGACGGATACCTCCGGTGATTACCTCAAAATCAAGAACGGCGACACCGGTTGCAGTTGGCTGACTAGCGGGGCGACCTGTAACTGGCCGATACCGGGCTCCGATAAATCGGAGAATATCGATGATCTGTGGCACGCCGCCGTCAATGGCCGGGGAACCTATTATTCCGCCACCGACCCGACTACCCTGGCGACCGGTCTTTCCGGTGCCCTGGCGGGAGTCAACTCCCGTACCGGTTCTTCCGCCGCCGCCACCACCAGTAACCCCAACGTGACTTCCGGCGACAACTTCGTTTTCAGTTCGACCTTCACGACGCAGGACTGGACCGGGGAACTGATTCGCCAGCAAATGGACTTGCAGACCGGGGCCATTTCCACCACGGTTGACTGGGCGGCGCAGTCCCTGTTGGACGGCAAGGTGGGCGCGACTTCCGATACGCGGACGGTTTACACCTATAGCTCCAGCGCGGCGAACAAATTGAAGGCCTTCCTCTGGGCCAACCTGAACGCGACGGAACAAACGTACTTCCAGACCGCCAACATCAGCTCCCTGTCCCAATGGTGTACCGTCGGGACCGCCTGCCTGGACGCGACCCAAAAAACCAACGCCGTTGGCGCGAATCTGGTGAATTTCATCCGCGGCCAAACCGGCTACGAGAACCGCACCACCAATGCCGCCGCCAACCGCCTCTACCGCAGCCGGGCCCATGTCCTGGGGGATATCGTGTCGGCCGAGGCGGTGTACGTGAAAAAGCCGCTCTACACCTATTCCGACGCGGGTTATGCCAGCTTCGTCACCGCCAATACCAACCGCCAGGGAATGGTGTACGTGGCGGCCAACGACGGCATGATGCATGCCTTCAACGCGGATACCGGCGCAGAGTCGTTTTCCTATATCCCGACCACGATGCTGCCTAACCTCTATAAGCTGGCGGATTTCAACTACAGCGCTCAGCACCGCTACTTCGTGGACGGCACGCCGGTGGTGGGCGACGCCTATTTCGGCGGCGGCTGGAAAACGATTCTGGTCGGCGGCTTCAACGGCGGGGGACGCGGTTTCTACGCCATGGACGTGACGAACCCGGCGGCTCCCCAGGCTTTGTGGGAATTCAAGGCGCGCGATTCCAGCGTGACGCCCTGCGCCGCCACGACTGCCGCCGCCGAGGGGCAAACCGATGATTGCGACGTGGGCTATAGCTATGGCAATCCCATTGTCACCAAACTGCCGGACGGCACTTGGGTGGTGCTGGTGACGTCGGGCTACAACAACGTCAACCCGGGGGACGGCCAGGGTTACCTGTACGTGCTGAACGCCCAGACGGGGGCCATTATCAAGAAGATCGGCACCGGCGTGGGCAGCACCACGACGCCGAGCGGGTTGTCGCGAATCAACGCCTGGACGGACAACGGCATGGTGGACAACACCTCCCTGCGGGCATATGGCGGGGATTTGCTGGGCAACGTGTGGCGTTTCGATTTGACGGCCTACACGGCTCACCATCTGGCCACCTTGCGGGACACGGGGGCGGGCGTTCAGCCCATCACCGCCAAGCCCGAACTTGGCCTGGTGAGCAACCATGTGGTGGTGTACGTGGGAACGGGCCGTTACCTGGGGACCACCGACCTCGCCGACACCTCCCAGCAATCCTTCTACGCCATCAAGGATCCCCTCGATGCGACGGATTACGGGGCCAATTTCCGCGCCACGGCCAATGTGGTCCAGCAGACCCTGACCCAGACCACGGATGTCAGCGGAGCCATCGTCCGCACCGCCAGCAGCAATGCGGTGGATTTCTCGAGCAATGACGGTTGGTTCATCGACCTGCCCGATACGGGCGAGCGCGACAATACCGACCCGGCGCTGGCCCTGGGGACCCTGGTGTTCACCACCAACGTGCCCAATGCCAATGCCTGTACCATCGGGGGTTACAGCTGGATTTACTACCTGGATTACCGCACCGGTTCCTTCGTCTCGACCGCCAGCGGACAGCAGGTGGCGCGGCGTCTCGGCAATTCCTTGGCCACTCGGCCGGTACTGGTGCGGCTGCCCAACAACTCGGTGGTGAGCCTGACCAAGTTGTCCGATACCACGGTGGATGTGGGCAACGTTCCCATCGGCGCCGGCGGCAATACCGTCCGCCGCGTGCTGTGGCGGGAACTGTTCAACGAATAGTCAGGTAGGGGAAGCGAGGTTCCGGGGGAGGGAGAACACCACGTTCTCCTCCCTCCCCGAGAGTTCCTCCACCGGGTCCGCGCCGAGTTCCCGCAGGCGGGCGATGACCTGCCGCACCAGCACTTCCGGCGCTGAGGCGCCGGCGGTGACGCCGACGCATGATTTCCCCTTCAGCCAAGCCGGGTCGAGCTGGCCGGCGTTGTCCACCATGTGGGCCTCGGTGCCTCGGTTGCTGGCCACCTCCCGCAGGCGGTTGGAGTTGGAACTGTTGGGGGAGCCGACCACGATCACCAGGTCGCAGCGCTGAGCGAGGGTTTTGACGGCGTCCTGGCGGTTTTGAGTGGCGTAGCAGATGTCGTCCGTTCTCGGTCCCGCGATGCCCGGAAAGCGTGCCTTGAGCGCGGCGATGATGGCGGCGGCGTCATCCATGGAGAGCGTGGTTTGGGTGACGAAGGCCAAGTTGTCCGGGGTGCTGACCTCGAGGGTTGCCACGTCTTCCGGTTTTTCCACCAGGTAGATGCCGTTGTCCACTTGGCCCATGGTCCCTTCCACCTCTGGATGGCCCCGGTGGCCGATCATGACGATTTCCTTGCCCTGCTGGCGCAGCCGGGCGACGGCCAGATGCACCTTGGTTACCAGGGGGCAGGTGGCGTCGAAGACCTTCAGCCCCCGTTTTTCCGCTTCCTCCTGGACGGCACGGGACACGCCGTGGGCGCTGAAAATGACGGTGCTGCCGGGGGGGATTTCCGCCAGGTCCTCGACAAACACGGCGCCCATTTGCCGCAGGCGGTCGACGACGAACTTGTTGTGCACCACCTCGTGCCGCACGTAAATGGGGGCGCCGAACTGCCGCAAGGCGCGTTCGACGATTTCGATGGCCCGGTCGACGCCGGCGCAGAAACCACGGGGGTTGGCTAGGAGGACTTGCATTTGGAATAAAAGTTGATTATAAGCACATTACGTACTACTCATGCGGATTGCATAGCAGGGGCATGAAGCAGGTGTTCATCATAATCCAGATAAAACCATAACAACAGGAACAAGTATGAGGGTAAGCGCATGGCAGTCGGTATTGTTAAGTGGTTCAGCAGTGTAAAGGGCTACGGTTTTATCGAGCAGGAAGAAGGCGAGGATTTGTTTGTCCATTTTTCCGAGCTGCAGATGGATGGATACCGGACCCTCCGTGGCGGACAACGGGTGACTTTCGACGTTGGCCGCGGTGAGAAGGGAGCCCACGCCGTCAAGGTGACTCTCTTGAAGGAAACGCCCGCGGGCTAGTCCCGCAGGATTTCAGTAATTTCCACTTCGAATACCACCGGACAATCACTCAAGGGGTGATTGAAGTCCACCCTGGCGTGGTCCTCGAGTTTCTCCAGGACCACGCCGCCCGCGGTATTGCCATCCGGAAGCGTGAAGGCGATCAGGCTGTTCGGCTCCACCGGCATGTTCGCGGGGAAATCTTCCAGCGGAACGTCCAGGATGCGCGCCGGATCGCTCGTGCCGAAGGCTTCTTCCGGCGGCAGGTTGAAGACGTAACGCCGCTTGGGGGAAAGCCCCACCAGGCACTGCTCCAGCTTGGGCTCCAGTTCGCCTTCCCCTAGCCGAAGGGGAAGAGGCTCGCCGTCGAAATTGTTGTCGATTTCCTTGCCGTTGAGACCGCTAAGACGGTAATGCAGCAAAATCCGGTCGCCGAATTCGGCGGTTGCGTCCATCGGTCTTTCCCTTTTATTGAGGCTTGGCGGGTTTGCGGAAACTGTCCCACACCAGCAGCACGGCGCCGCCGGTGATGGCCGAGTCGGCCACGTTGAAGGCTGGCCAGTAGTAGTCCCGCCAGTAGAGTTGGATGAAGTCGATCACATGGCCGAGGGCGATGCGGTCGATCAGGTTTCCCAGCGCGCCGCCCAGAATCAGTGCCAGGGCCAGGCTGAACAGGGCTTGGTGGGGATGTCGGCGCAAGAGAAGGACGATGACCGCCGAGGCGGCGACCGCCACTAGGCTGAAAAAGGCCCTCTGCCATCCTCCCGCGTCGGCCAGCAGGCTGAAGGCGGCGCCGGTGTTGTAGGCCAGCACCAGGTTGAAGGACGGCAGCACCGGCAATTTATCCCCCAGCTGGAATACCGTGGTCACCCAGTATTTGGTGAGCTGGTCGAGGACGATGACCCCGGCGCTGATCGTCAGCCACCGCATCCAGTTAGGCATAGTGGCGGGGCTCCCCGTCGCCGTAAAGATTGGAGGTGCAGCGGCCGCAGAGGGTGGGGTGCTCGGCGTGGCTGCCCACCTCTTCCCGGTAGTGCCAGCAGCGCTCGCACTTCTGGTGGGGACTGGGGGTGACCTTGATGCCCACGCCTTGTTCGTTGGCGACGGCCTCGGGATCGGCGCCATGGCGCAGGCGCGCCTGGGAGGTGATGAAGACGAAGCGCAGGTCGTCGCCGAAGGACGCCAGCAGGTCGTGAATCTCGCCGATGGCGTAGAGGTCCACCTCCGCTTGCAGGGCCGAGCCGATGCGGCCCGCCGCGCGCACTTCTTCCAGTTGCTTGAGGATATCGGCGCGGAGTTGGCGCAGCTGCGTCCAGCGGGCGGCAATGACGTCCTCCTCCGCTTGCGGCGGCAGCACGTCGTTCCAGGTGTGGAGGAAGATGCTGTCCTCCCGGTCCTGGCTCAGCTCCTGCCATACTTCCTCGGCGGTGAAGGATAGAACCGGCGCCATCAGCCGCACCAGGCTGCGGGTGAGGTGGTAGAGGGCATTCTGGGCCGAACGCCGGGGTTTCGATTGCTCCCCGGCGGTGTACAGGCGGTCTTTCAGGATGTCGAGGTAGAAGCCCCCCAGCTCCTCGGAACAGAAGGTCTGGAGTTTTTGCGCCACCTGGTGGAATTCGTACTTGTCGTAGTGGCCCTTGGCGGTGTTCTCGAACTCCCGCGCCATGGCCAGGGCATAACGGTCGATTTCCAGCCATTCCTCCACCGGCAGGCCGTGTTTCTGCAGGTCGAAGTCCGCCAGGTTGGCCAGGAGGAAGCGCAGGGTGTTGCGGATGCGGCGGTAGCCCTCGGTCACCCGCTTGAGGATTTCGTCGGAGATGGTCAGTTCGCCGGAATAATCGGTGGAGGCCACCCATAGGCGGAGGATGTCGGCGCCGAGGGTGTCCACCACCTTCTGGGGGGCGATGACGTTGCCCTTGGATTTGCTCATCTTGTGGCCGTTGGCATCGACGACGAAACCGTGGGTCAGCAGGGCGTCGTAGGGGGCGCGGCCATCGGCGGCGCAGCCGGTGAGCAGCGACGACTGGAACCAGCCCCGGTGCTGGTCGGAACCCTCCAGGTAAAGGTCGGCGGGGTGGCGCAGTTCCGCCCGCTGCTTCAGCACGCAGGCGTGGGTGACGCCGGAGTCGAACCACACGTCCAGGGTGTCGCTCACCTTCTTGTACTGGCCGGCTTCAGCGCCCAGCAGTTCCGTGGGGTCCAGGCTGAACCAGGCTTCGATGCCGGCCTGTTCCACCTTCAGGGCCACCTGCTCCAGCAGCTCCTGGGCGCGGGGATGGAGCTGGCCGCTTTCCTTGTGCACGAACAGGGGCATGGGCACGCCCCAGTTGCGCTGGCGGGAAACGCACCAGTCGGGGCGGTTCTTCATCATGGCTTCCAGCCGGGCGCGGCCCCAGGAGGGGAAGAAGCGGGTCTTTTCCACTGCCTGCATCGCCCGTTCGCGCAGGGAGGCGTTGGGCAAGGATGAAGGATGAGGGATGAAGGATGAAGGGACGTGTCCTGCGGACGGCTTTTCTTCCTCCTTCATCCTTGCGCCTTCATCCTTGGGGTTCACGTCCATGCGGATGAACCACTGGTGGGTGGCGCGGAAGATGATGGGGGTCTTGTGGCGCCAGCAGTGGGGGTAGCTGTGGCGCAGCTTGTCGTGTTTGAGCAGCAAGCCGCTGGCTTCCAGGGTTTCCACCACCTTGCCGTTGGCCTCCCATACCGTCAGGCCGCCCACCAACTCCACCGAGGAGAAGAACCGGCCGTCGTCCCCCACCGGACAGTCGGCGGGCAGTTTGTATTCCAAGCCGGCGAAATAGTCCTCCAGGCCGTGGGCCGGGGCGGTGTGGACCAGTCCGGTGCCGGCGTCGAGGGTCACGTGCTCGCCGCAGATGATGGGCACGCTGCGGTCATTGAAGGGGTGGCGCAGTTGCAGGTGTTCCAGCTGGCGTCCCTGGCAGGTGGCGACCACTTCCACCGCGTCGAAGTCATAGCGCTTCATGGCGGCTTCGGCCAGGTCCCGGGCGAGAATGAGGATACCCTTCGGCGTCTGCACCAGGTCGTAAACGAAATCGGGGTGGACGCATACCGCCTGGTTGGCGGGCAGGGTCCAGGGAGTGGTGGTCCAGATCACGGCGTAGGCGGGTTCGACGAAATCCTGCATGCCGAAGACGGCCGCCAGGGCAGCCTTGTCAGCGATGGGAAAGGCCACGTCGATGGCGGGGGAAGTTTTATCCTCGTATTCCACTTCCGCTTCCGCCAGGGCCGAACCGCAGTCCACGCACCAGTGCACCGGTTTCAGGCCCTGGGCCAGGTAGCCGCGGTCGAGGATTTTTCCCAGCTCCCGCATGATGTTGGCTTCGAACCGGAAATCCATGGTGAGATAGGGATGGTCCCAGTCCCCCAGGACGCCGAGGCGGATGAAGTCGGCTTTCTGCCGTTCCACCTGGGCCTTGGCGTAATCCCGGCACAATTCGCGGAACTTGGCGGCTGGGATGTTCTTGCCGTGCTGCTTCTCCACCTGCAGTTCGATGGGCAGGCCGTGGCAATCCCACCCCGGCACGTAGGGAGCGTCGAAGCCGGCCAGGGTCTTGGATTTGACGATGATGTCCTTGAGGATTTTGTTCACCGCGTGGCCGATGTGAATGTCGCCGTTGGCGTAAGGGGGGCCGTCGTGCAGGATGAATTTCGGCCGTCCCGCGCTGGCCTGGCGGATCTTCCGGTAGAGCTGTTTCTCCTGCCAGCCCTTGAGCCAGCCGGGTTCGCGCTTGGCCAGGTCGCCACGCATGGGGAAAGGAGTGTCGGGCAGATTGAGGGTTTTCTTGTAGTCGGTCATGACAGCAGTCCGAAGTAGCGTTTGGCGTCGTTCACATCGCGGCCGATGGCCTCGATCAGGGCGTCCAGGTTGGGGAATTTCTGCTCGTCGCGCAGTTTGTGGTAGAAATCCACCCGCACGTGCTCGCCGTAAATCTGGCGGTCGAAGCCGAAGACGTGCACTTCCAGGGTGGGTTTGCCGTTGGTTTTAACGGTGGGACGGATGCCCAGGCTGGCGGCGCCAGGGAGTTCCAGGCCGCCGAGGCCGCAGAATTTGACGGCGAAGATGCCCTTGAGGGGCGGTTTGTTGTGCTTGAGCTGAATGTTGGCGGTGGGGTAGCCGAGCTGCCGTCCGGCCTTGTCGCCGTGGACGACCCGGCCGCTGATGCTGTAGGGGCGGCCGAGGAGCTTGGCGGCCAACTCCAGATCGCCGCCAGCCAGGGCCTCGCGCACGGCGGTGCTGGAAACGCGCATGTCCGCGGCGGTGACGCTGTGCATGGCGTGGACCTCGAAGCCGCACTGGCCGCTCATGCTTTCCAGCAGATGGAAGTCGCCGGCGCGCTTGGCGCCGAAGCGGAAGTCGTCGCCGATCAGCGCCCAGCGGATTTGCAGGCGGCGGCACAGGATGTCGTGAACGAAATCGTCCGCCGGGATATGGGCAAAGCGCTGGTTGAAGCGGCACAGGTAAACCCGGTCAACGCCGTATTTCTCGAACAGTTCCAGCTTTTCCCTCAGGCTGGTGAGACGGGCGGGCGCCGCATCGGGCGAAAAGAATTCCCGGGGGTGGGGCTCGAAGGTCATCACGCAAGCGGGCAGGCCGCGCGCGCGCGCTGCCTCCTCCAGGCGCATCAGCATGGCCTGATGGCCCAGGTGCACGCCGTCGAAGTTGCCGATGGTCAAGGCGACCGGCGAGTCGGAGGTGGGAGGAATCCCGCGGTAAATCAGCATTTGAGCATCGAAAAAGCCTGAATTGTATCGTTTTATCAGGCCTTTGGTCCAGCGAAAAGCGGCGCCCGCGGGGGCTCGCCCCCCGGGCGGAAAGGCGCGCGGGCAGGCGCTCTTGGCGGCGGGAAAGGGAAAAAGCCGGGCGGGGTCAATATCCCCACAGGCTGCACAGATTGAGGGAGACGGTGTTTTCCCGCGGCACCAGTTCGTGAATGGCGAACTCTTGGTTGCGGGTGTCCCGCTTGACCGGTTTGGCGAGGGGGGCGCCCCGGGGGCCGATAATGGCATGGGCGATAGGGCTGGTGGCGACGCCGCTGCGGTGGGTGACCACGGCGATTTCGCTGTTCTTCAGGCGGACAAAGGCGCCGGGGGGGAAGATGCCCAGTTCCTTGACGAAAATCTTGGCCAGGTGTTCGTCCACTTCGCCGGCGCGCCTGAGGAAAATTTCCCGCAGGGCCTCCTTGGCCTGGAGGGAGCCTCGGTAGGCGCGGCGCTTGATCATGGCGCCGTAGACGTCGACGATGGAAAGCACCCGTGCCGGGAAAAAGATGTCCTCGTCCCGGAGGCCGAAGGGATAGCCGCTGCCGTCCAGGCGTTCGTGATGGTGAAGAACCGTTTCCAGCCAAATGCCGTCGATGACGCCGGCTTTTTCCAGGATTTCCACGCTACGCTTGGGGTGCCGGCGCACCTGCGCCCATTGCTCGTCGCTGAGGGGGTCTTGCTGCTTATGGAGGGTGTCGTGGAGGTCCATCATGCCGATGTCGTGGGTGAGCGCGGCGGCCAGAACCGGCAGGCGGTCCTCGGCGGAGATGCCCAGGGCGCGCAGGAACAGTTCGGTGAGGATGGCGGCGTGAAGGCCGTGGATGATGGTGTACTGGCCCTCGTGGATCAGGTGCACGGCCCCCAGGACGGCGTCGGGGTCCATGCGGCACAGGTGCTGGAGGTTGGCGCAGAAGCGCAGGATTCGGTCGGGAACATCGGGCTGGGTGCCTTCCTTCAGGTCCTCGCAGAGGCGCTTCAGGCGCAATTGCAGATGGTCGAACATCTTGAACGGCGATACCTTGGTTTCCGGCGGCGGGGCCGCCCGCAGCGGAGCGGCGGCCCTGTTGCTGTACAGGCCACGCTGAATCAGGGCCTCCAGCTGGCGTTCGGAGCTGATGATAAAGCCCTTGCTCAGCAGCAGCAGTCCGCTGCTGTCGTACACCGGCCAGGGAAGCGGCTGGCCGATGCGGATTTCATCCTTGCGAATCCGGCTCATGGACATGGTGGACCCCTTGAGAAGCAGATAAGTGTAGGTGTGCGGGTAAACTCGAAGGGGGGTTAAGCAATCCACGTGCCACTTGATGTTTCTTTGTTTTTCAGTGTGTTGCTCCGTGTCCGGGAGGGCGTGAAAACGTTGCGAACGCAACGGGATTGTTGGGTTTTTTGTTTTGCATTAATTAGTTGGTTAAAACGTTGCTGTTGCGCAACGATTTGCAACGCGTGGCGCTTAATTGAGCCCCAGCTTGCGCATTTTTCGCCACAGGGTGGTTCGCTCCATGCCGAGCATTTTTGCCACTTCGGATTTCTTGCCATGGCATTTCTTCAGGGCGAAAAGAATCTGGCCCCGCAATTGCTCGTCGGAGTGGATGGAAGGGCGGGGAGTGGTGGGCAGAAAGCGGGGGGCGATGCCGCTTCCGTCGTAGGCCCGGATGTGCTGGGGCAGGCCGTCCGTCTCGACCACGCCTTCCTTGGCGCAGATGGTGGCGTGCTCGACGGCGTTTTCCAGTTCCCGCACGTTGCCCGGCCAGGGGTATTCCAGCATCAGGCGCAAGGCCCCGTCGCTGAAACGGATGTTGTCGGGGTAGCCGCGGAGGGCCAGCTTCTCGCTAAAGTGCTGGATGAGCAGGGGGATGTCCCCTTTGCGTTCCCGCAGGGAGGGGACGTAAAGGGTAATGACGCTCAGACGGTAATAGAGGTCGCCGCGGAAATGGTGGGCGTTGACCGCGTCCCGCAGATTGCGGTTGGAGGCGGCGATGATGCGGACGTCGACGGTCTGGGTCTTGCTCGACCCCACCGGCTCGAAGCTCAATTCCTGGGCGACCTTGAGCAGCTTTGCCTGGAGGTGCAAAGGCAGTTCGCCGACCTCGTCGAGAAAGATGGTGCCGCCGTCGGCGGCGCCGAAGCGCCCCTGGCGGGTTTCCACGGCGCCGGTGAAGGCGCCTTTGACGTGGCCGAAAAGCTCGGATTCGATCAGGGATTCGGGAATGGCGGCGCAGTTGAGCTCCACGAAAGGTCCGGCGGCGCGGCGGCTTTGGTTGTGGATCATCTTCGCGAACAGGTTCTTGCCGGTGCCCGATTCCCCCTGGATCAGGACGAAGGCCTCGGTGGGGGCCACTTGCTGCACCTTGGCCAGCAACTCGCGCATGCGCAAATCCTGGGTGATGATGCCGCTGGCCTCGCTGGCCTCGATCCTGGCCTGCAAGCGGCGCAGGTCGGTCACGTCGCGCAGGAGGAGAAGGCGGGTGCTGGGGTGGTGGGGGCGCTTTACCAGGCCGGTGCGGATGAACAGGTGGCGGGATTGGGCCCCGAGCTCGAAGGATTGCTCGAAATCCACGAAACCGGTTTGCGCCTTGCTGACGGCATCGCTATGGCCGGCCTCGATCAGCGCCTGGGTAATGCGCAGGTTCAGGTTCACGCCGCCGATGGCGCGGAGATTGGCCTGGTCGAGGGAGGCAGGCAGGTTCAACAGGCGCCGCGCGCTTTCGTTGGCAAAGAGCAGATGCCCGCCTTGGTCGGTGAGCAGGATGCCGTCGCTGATTTGCGACAGCACGGACTGAACGACGGGGTCGAGGTTGGAAAAAATTTCCATGTCGGCGGTAGGGCTGAGGTTTTCCCTACGTTACCCCGTCCCCCGGCAACAATCAACCGCCGAGGGGGGGGGCGGGCGGCTCCTAGGCCGCGCGCCGGACGAAATGCCGCAGGCGGAAGCCCAGGGCCAGCAGGGCGGCGAAATAGGCCGCGGCGCCGGCGGGAAGGGCCCAGGCCAGGTGCAGCCAGCGGGCGGCGAGGGGTGTTTCCATCCACAGGGCGTCCGGCCCCTTGGCGAGCCACAGCACGGCCCCCATGACGGCAATGGCGGCGGCAACCTTGAGAAGAAAAAGTGCCCACCCGGGCTGGGGGGTGTAAATGCCGTGGCGGCGCAGCTTATGGTACAGCAGGGCCGCGTTGGCGCAGGCGCCGAGGCCGATGGCCAGGGCCAGGCCGGCGTGCTTGAGGGGGCCGATGAAGGCCAGGTTCATCAACTGGGTCATGACCAGGGTGAAGAGGGCGATTTTTACCGGGGTCTTGATGTTCTGGCTGGCGTAGAACCCCGGGGCCAGGACTTTCACCAGGATCAGGCCGAGGAGGCCGGCGCTGTAAGCCACCAGGGCATCCCGGGTCATCCACACGTCGTGGGCGGTGAATTCGCCGTGGAGGAACAGGGAGGCGATCAGGGGAATGGCGAGGATGGCGAGGGCGACCGCTGCGGGCAGGGCCAGCAGGAGGGTAAGGCGCAACCCCCAGTCCAGCAGCGCGCTGTATTCGCCATGGGATTTGTCGGCGTAGTGTTTCGACAGGCTGGGCAGTAGGATGGAGCCGAGGGCCACGCCGAGCATGCCGGTGGGAAATTCCATCAGGCGGTCGGCATAGTACAGCCAGGACACGCTGCCGGTGGCGAGGAAAGAGGCGAAGATGGTGTTGATCAGCAGGCTGATCTGGCTGATGGAGACGCCGAAGGCCGCCGGCCCCATCAGCTTGAGAATGCGCCATACCCCTTCGTCGCCCAGGCTCCAGCGCAGGCGGGGAAGCATGTCGATCTTCATCAGGAACGGGGCCTGGAAGGCAAGCTGGAGCAAACCGCCCAGCAGGACGGCGATGGCCAGGGCCAGCACCGGCGGGTTGACGTGGGGGGCGAGCCAGAGGGCGCAGCCGATGAAGGACAGGTTGAGCAGCACCGGGGTGAAGGCCGGTATCGAGAATTTGCTGTAGGTGTTGAGGATGCCCCCCGCCAGGGCCACCAGGGAGATGAACAGGATGTAGGGGAAAGTCAGGCGCAGCAGCTGCACGGTAAGGTCGAATTTTTCCGGCGTGCCGGCGAAGCCGGGGGCGCTGACATACACCAGCGCCGGTGCCGCCAGGACCCCGATCACCGTGACGGCCAGGAGGGCGAGGCCGAGGAGGCAGGCCACGTGGTCCACCAGTTCCTTGGTGGCGTCGTGGCCCTTGCGCTGCTTGTACTCCGCCAGGATCGGGACGAAGGCCTGGGAAAAGGCCCCTTCGGCGAACAGCCGGCGCAGCAGATTGGGTAGCTTGAAAGCGACGAAGAAGGCGTCGGAGTACATCCCGGCGCCGAACACGCGGGCGATGAGCGTGTCCCGTACAAAGCCCATGATGCGGGAGAGCAGGGTCATGCTGCTGATGGCAGCCAGGGCTTTGAGCAGGTTCATCGGGCTGGGGGCAAAAAGGCGGATACTAGACCCATCGCCCGCTGTTTAGCAAATGCCGCTAGAGGGTGCCGCCGGTGGCTGCGCGCCAGCATGTATCCAGGTGGCGTTCGGCCAGTTCCACGACTTCTGCGTCGAGGTGGCCTGCGGCGGCAAGCTGGCGCAGGTGGTCGAGAACCTCGGCAGGGGGAAGGGCGGCGCGGTAGGGGCGGTTCTGGGCCAGGGCCTGGAATACGTCGGCGACCGAAATGATGCGGGCCTCGAGAGGGAGCTCGCTGCCCTTGCGGTGAAAAGGGTAGCCCTCGCCGTCCGGGGCCTCGTGGTGATAGGCGGCCCAGCGGGCGATTTCCTCCAGGCCGGGAATGCGCCGCAGGATCTGGTAGGTTTCGAAACTGTGGCGCTCCATGGCCGCCCGCTCTTCCAGGGTGAGCTTGGCGGGTTTTTCCAGAATTTCGTCGGGGACCCGCAGCTTGCCCAGGTCGTGCAAAAGACCGGCGATTTCCAATTTTTGCTGGCTGGCCTCGGGAAGGCCGGCCAACTCGCCAAGAAGGCGGGCGAGGTTGGCGACGCCGTGGGAATGCTCGACGGTGAAGGCGCTTTTGGCGTCGACGATGCGGGAGAAAATTTCGGCCAGTTGCCGCAGCTGCGGATAGCCGATCAGCTGCGGTTGGCGATATTGGGCCATTTCACCCAAGCGGGCATGGATGTGGGGCGGTTCCAGGTAAAGCCAGAAAGCCTCGTTGTCCGAAGCGTGAAGGAAGGCTTCCAGCAACCGGGGGGCGAAAAAGGTGCCGCCGTAGCGGGCAATGGTGTCGCGGATTCTTCCCCGGTAAAACAACAGGGATTGCTGGCCGTAATGGGGCGCGGCCAGGGTGTCGACCCGGTCCGCGAGGAAAATCAGGTTGCTGAACAGTTGGGTGCGTTCGTCCAGCTCCAGGGCTGGGAGCTGGTCCCAATGGGTGTGGTGGTAGAGGACCAACGGCGCCAGGGGGGCCAGGGGGGCGAAAGCGCTCAACAGGGCATTGCCCCGCTCGCAATGGGCCTGGGCGCCGGGCCAGTCCATTTCCTCCACCAGATGGTGGTGCACCTCGGTGGAGGAGACGCCGCAGTCGTGAAGCAGCCCCGCATCGAGGAGGAGATTCAAGTCGTTCGTCTCCAGTCCCAGGATGCGGCCGCATTCCACCGCCATCAGGCCGACCCGCTTGCCGTGGTGGTAGTCGTCCACGCCCACCAGGTCGAGGGCGTCGGACAGGGCGAAAACGGCTTGGCGGAGGTCGGTCCGGATTTCAAGAGAGGCGTTCATGGACGTCACGGGCTCGCGGAATCATCAATGGCGGATACTTCATTCTATGACGCTTTCATGCCGGAGAGGGCCGGTTTTTGCCAAGGTCGCGGGCGTCTTGCAAAAAGAAAGAAATGCGTATAAGATTCGCCGTTTCGTTGTCCCGGATACAGAATTTAAGGAGTTTCAATGGCTAACAGCGCCCAAGCCCGCAAACGCGCCCGTCAGTCGGAAAGTCAGCGCCAGCACAATGCCAGCCTGCGTTCCACTCTGCGCACTGCGATCAAGAAAGTCGCCAAAGCGGTTCAGGCCGGCGACAAAAACGCCGCCAAGGCGGTGTTCCAAGATTCCATGTGCGTCATCGACAGCATCGCCGACAAGAAAATCATTCACAAGAACAAGGCTGCTCGCCACAAGAGCCGCCTGTCCGCCGCCATCAAGGCCATGGCCTGATCGGGCAAGGATAGTTCTTCGGCAAAACGGCAGGCCTCGGCCTGCCGTTTTGTTTTTCCACGCCCGCATTCCCTAGGCGGTTTCCCCCCGCTGCTCCTGCACCTTCAGTTCGTTGTCCCGGGCGAAATTCATCAGGAATTTGAACGCCATCGGGTCGATTTCCTTCAGTTCCGGCAATACTTCGACGCAGCGGATATTGTCGAGGGTGAGCGGGCGGACGTAGGGGGAATAGCACAGGCGGTGGTCATTGCCCAGGCAGGTGAACACCCCGGCCAGGCGGTCGGCCCAGTCGCTGGGACGAAAGGTTTTGCCCGACAGGGTGATGCCCTGGATGATGAGGGGAGGGGAAGTGCTGTCGCGCATAACGGCTCCGCCCGGCGGTGGAAAAAGGCAAGTTCAGTATATGTTACAAGACCGGATGCCGCCAGTTTTCCGCCCGGCGGAGGCGCCCCCTAGTTAACGCGGCAAATCAATCCCTTCAGGTAGGCGCTCTCCGGAAAGGCAAGGGAGACGGGATGGTCGGGCCCCTGGTGCAGGTAGTCGACGATGGTGGCGTCCACCCCGGCGTCCAGGGCGGCGCCGGCGACGATTTTCTGGAACAGGGCGGCGTCGATGCCGCCCGAGCAGGAAAAGGTCGCCAGCAAGCCGCCCGGGCGCAGCAGCTTGAAGCCCAGCAGGTTGATGTCCTTGTAGCCGCGGGCTGCCTTTTCCGCGTGGGCGGCGGTGGGAGCGAACTTGGGGGGGTCGAGGATCACCAGGTCGAACTTGCGCCCCTCGTCGCGGAATTTGCGCAACGCCTTGAAGGCATCCCCTTCCAGCCATTGGACCCGGTCTTCCGGCAGGCTGTTGAGGCGCACGTTCTCCGCCCCCAGGGCGAGGGCGTCGCCGGAGGCGTCCAGGGACAGCACCGACTTCGCGCCGCCGGCCAGGGCATGGAGGGTGAAGCCGCCGCTGTAGGAAAAGCAGTTCAGCACCTCCCGCTCCTTCGCGAGGAGACCGACGCGGGCGCGGTTGGCGCGCTGGTCGAGGTAGAAGCCGGTCTTGTGGCCGTGGGCGATGTCCACCTTGAGGGACAGGCCGTGTTCGCGGATCACTGTTTCCGTCGCCGGCTCGCCACGCAAGGGGGCGGAGCGGGGAGGCAGGCCTTCCAGTTCCCGCGCGTCGGCGTCGGAGCGCTCGTAAATCCCCTTGGCGCCGGTCAGTTCCAGCAGCAGGTCGGCCACCGTGTCGCGCCAGGCTTCGGCGCCGGCTGTGCCCACCTGCATCACCAGGGTGTCGCCGTAACGGTCGACGATGAATCCCGGCAGACCGTCGGATTCGGCATACACCAGCCGCAGGGCATCGCTTTCTTCGCGGGAAACCACGGCCTGCCGCGCTGCCAGGGCCGCTTCCAGGCGGCGGCGGAAGAAGGCGGCGTCGACGGCCTCGCTTTCGCGCCAGGTCCAGATACGGGCGACGATGTTCGACGACGGGCTGTAGGCGCCGCGGCCGAGGAAGCCACCCTCGGCGGAGCGGATTTCCACCGTGTCGCCGGCCTGGGGGTCGCCCTTGATCTTGGCGACGGCGCCGGAGAACACCCAGGGGTGGCGGCGTTGCAGGGATTTTTCACGGCCGGGTTTGAGGATCAGGCTGGACATGACGGTCTCGAAAAAAAAGTCTCGGGGGACTTGGGATGGGGATATCGAAGGAGGCGCCGGGTTGGAACGGGCGCCTCCTTCGGCTCGGATGGCGCGCTCATTATAGCACCGGCGCCCAGGCGTTCCGGGGCGCGGCTGCCGTTTTGGCACGGGAGCCCCGT
>JAJZVC010000016.1 GCA_021845865.1 Pseudomonadota bacterium
CTCATGACGGTCTCGAAAGAAAAAAGTCTCGGGGGACTTGGAATGGGGATATCGAAGGAGGCGCCGGGTTGGAACGGGCGCCTCCTTCGGCTCGGATGGCGCGCTCATTATAGCACCGGCGCCCAGGCGTTCCGGGGCGCGGCTGCCGTTTTGGCACGGGAGCCCCGTCGGCGTGCTACGCTCAAACCGTCACGCGGGCGGACGGTCGTCACGAATTCTTAGGGGGGATGGTGCGGATACGCTGGAAGATGCTGATTCTGTTGCTTGGGGCCTCGCTGTTTCCCTTGGCGGCGCTGGGAGTGTTTTCCCATTGGGCGGCGGAGAGGATGGGCTTGGATTTGGCCGAGCGCAGCGCCCAGGTGCTGGAGGAGAAAACGGAAGCCTCTCTGCGGGAGAAGGCGCGGGATTTTGCTTCCCAGCTCGAAAGCCAGCAGCGTTTGATGGCGGTCGCGCTTCGCCTCCAGGCGCGGGGGGTGGAGAAGCTCCTCGCCAAGCCTCCCGGAAGGGGGGGCGATGTGGCCTGGGCGGAGGAATTCGACCAGGGGCGGGTGGCGACGGTAACCTCGCCGCAGTATTTTCTTGTCGATGAGAACGGCAGGCGCCAGCCACAGCCTATCTCCTTCGACCGGCCGGTGTTCTATCTCCCCCATGGCGTGCCGCCGGGCAAGGCGAGGGACGATCTGGAGCGTCTCGGCGGGGTGGGCGCGGTCTATCGCCAGGCGCACGAGGCCGTGCCTTTCGTCCACTGGCATTACACGGCGCTGGAGAACGGCTTGCATAGCGCCTATCCCGGCCATGGAGCGTATCCGGCGGGATACGACCCCCGCCGCCGTCCCTGGTACGTGGCCGGACGGGAAGCCCGTCAGCCCGTGGGCATCGAGGCCTCGGTGGATGCCAGTTCCCATCGGGTCATCTTCGGCTTGGCAATGCCCGTTTTCCGCCCCAACGGCGCCATGGCGGGAGTAACCGCCATGGATGTGGCCGCGGACCAATTGCTCCACCCCGACAATCTGGAACCGGGGTGGGCCAAGAGTACCCATGTGATGCTGGTTTCCCTAGTGGAGGGAAAGGGGGCGCCCTATTTGCGGGTTTTCGCCCAGAGCGACGCCGGCAGTCCACGGCAGCGCTGGGATTTGCCCTTGGGAGAGGTTCGCCTGGAAGAGGCTGGAATGATGGCGGCCTTTCGCGCGGCGTCCGCCGGCGGCGCGGAGTCGGTGTTCCGCCTGCCCTATCGAGGCGAAGCGTCCCTTTGGTGCGTGGTTCCCATGGACGAACAGCGCAAGCATTTCATCACGCTGGTGGTGCCGTTGCGGAAGGTGCTGGCCTCGGCGGTCCAGGCGCGGGAATACGTCTGGTCGCGCACCCAGTGGCAGTCCCGGGTCACCCTGGCGGCCGGACTGGTGGTGGCGATGTTGGCGGCGGCGCTGGCCTTCTTCCGTGCCCGTTCCCTGACGCGGCCCCTGGCGGACATGGCGGATACGGCCCATGCCATCGCCCATGGCGATCTCGCCAGCCGCGTCGAAGTGGGGGAGCGCGGGGATGAGGTGGGGGAACTGGGAGAGGCGGTGAACCGCATGGCGTCCAGCATCGAAAGCCTGTTGCGGGAGCAGGACGAGGCCCACCTGGAGATGATGGAGTCCCTCAGCAAGGCCTTGGAGGCGCGGGATGCCTACACGGCCCGCCATTCCAGCCAGGTGGCCCGTTTTTCCGTCCGCCTGGGCGAGCGCCTGGGCTTGTCGCCGGAAGAGCTGGAAATTCTCCGCCGCGGCGCGATGCTGCACGACCTGGGCAAAATCGGCGTGCGGGACAACGTCCTCAACAAGGCGGAAAGGCTCAGCGAACAGGAATTCGCCGAAATGCGCCGCCACGCGGGCTATACCAATGCCATCATGCGGCCATTGACCCGCTTCCGGGCCTTTGCCGAGATCGCGGCCTGGCACCATGAGCGCTGGGACGGCAAGGGTTACCCGGACGGCTTGAAGGGCGAGGCCATCCCCCTCCTGGCGCGCATCGTCGCCATCGCCGACAGCTGGGACGCCATGACCGGCGACCGGGTTTACCGGCAGGGCATGCCGGTGGAGCGCGCCCTTGCCATCCTGCGGCGGGAACAGGACGACGGCCAGTGGGACCCACACCTGGTGCGGGAATTCATCGCCATGATCGAGGAGGATATCGCAAAGCAGGCGCCTAAAGGTTTAACGGCGGCATCGGAAGGGGGAGAAGCGGTGTAGGTTGGCCGGAGCCAGTCGAAGCCCGATATCGGACCCAAGTGATGTTTCTGGGTGGTGCCGGGAGGGGGACTCGAACCCCCACACTGTCGCCAGCGGCGGATTTTGAATCCGCTGCGTCTACCAATTCCGCCATCCCGGCTGGGAAGGGCGAATTATTCCTGAAATCAGGGTTTTCGGCAAGGCGGAGGACGATTATCATAGCCCCCCCATGCGCACCGACGATTTCGATTTTTATCTCCCCGAAGAGCTGATCGCCCAGGTTCCGGCGCCCGAGCGCAGCGCCAGCCGCCTGCTGTATCTGGACGGCTCCAGCGGCGCCGTGGAGGATGCCTGGTTCCGCGATCTGCCCCGTTTCATGCGGGCCGGCGACCTGCTGGTGTTCAACGACACCAAGGTGATCAAGGCCCGTCTTTTCGGCGCCAAGGACACGGGGGGCAGGGTGGAGGTGATGGTGGAGCGGGTGCTGGACGAATGCCAGGTGCTCGCCTTCATCCGCGCCAGCCACGGCCCCAAGCCGGGTTCGTTGCTGCGCTTGGCGGAGGCCTTCGACGCCGAGGTGCTGGGAAAGGAGAACGACCTTTACCGCATCCGCTTTCCGCAAGACCCCCTCGACCTGCTGGAACACCACGGCGCCCTTCCCCTTCCGCCCTACATCACCCATGCCGCCGGGGAGGAGGACGAGTCCCGCTACCAGACCGTCTACGCCCGGGAGCCGGGAGCCGTGGCGGCGCCCACCGCCGGGCTGCACTTCGACCAGGCCATGCTGGACGCCCTGGCGGCCATGGGCGTCCGCACCGCCCGGGTGACCCTCCACGTGGGGGCAGGCACCTTCCTGCCGGTGCGGGCCGAGTTCATCCACGAGCACAAGATGCACAGCGAGCGCTACGCCGTGCCCGAGGAAACGGTGGCCGCCATCCACGCAGCCAAGGCGGCGGGGGGGCGGGTCATGGCGGTGGGCACCACCAGCATGCGTGCCCTGGAATCGGCGGCCCGGGGCGGGGAGCTGGCGGCGGGGAGCGGCGAGACGGACATCTTCATCACCCCCGGCTACCGGTTCCAAGTGGTGGAGCGCCTGCTGACCAACTTCCACCTCCCCAAGTCCACCCTGCTGATGCTGGTGTCCGCCTTCGCCGGGGTGGACAACATCCGCCATGCCTACCGCCACGCGGTGGAACAGCGCTACCGCTTTTTCAGCTATGGCGACGCCATGCTGCTGGAGGGGCGGCCCGGCTGAAATCTGCTAGCATGAAGCCAGCAACGGAGGAGGGATGATGGAGACTTACGTTTACTGGTTCGTGCTGGCGCTGATTCTTCTCGGCCTGGAACTGGCCACCGGCACCTTTTACATCCTGGTCATGTCCTGCGCCCTCGGCGCCGCCGGCTTGGTGGCCCTGCTGGGGGGCGGAGCGGAATGGCAGTACGTGACGGCGGCGGCGGTCGGGGTGGCCGGCACGGTGCTGCTGCGCCGCTCCAAGATCACGGCCCGAAGCCGGGAAATCCAGGAACAGGGCCTGGATGTGGGGCAGAGCGTGCAGGTGCTCCAATGGCGGGATGACGGCACGGCCCGGGTCCATTACCGGGGCGCCGACTGGGACGCCAAGCCCGAATCGGCCAGCCTTGGCCGGGAGGGCCCTTTCTACATCCGCGAAGTCCGCGGCAACACGCTCATCATCAGCCATAACAAAGGGGAGTAAGCCATGGAAATCGTCACTTTTATCCTCATCGCCGCCGCCATTTTCGTCGTCAAGGCGGTCAAGGTCGTGCCCCAGCAGCACGCCTGGGTGCTGGAGCGCCTGGGCAAGTTCCACGCCGTGCTGGCGCCGGGCCTCAACATCGTGGTGCCCTTCATCGACCGCATCGCCTACAAGCATGTGCTGAAGGAAATTCCCCTCGACGTGCCGAGCCAGATTTGCATCACCAAGGACAACACCCAGCTCCAGGTGGACGGCATCCTCTACTTCCAGGTCACCGACCCCCGGCTGGCTTCCTACGGCACCAGCGATTTCGTCCTGGCCATCACCCAGCTGGCCCAGACCACCCTGCGCTCGGTGATCGGCAAGATGGAGCTGGACAAGACCTTCGAGGAGCGGGACGACATCAACCGCGCCGTGGTGGCGGCCCTGGACGAGGCGGCCCTGAGCTGGGGGGTGAAGGTGCTGCGCTACGAGATCAAGGACCTTACCCCGCCGAAGGAAATCCTCCACGCCATGCAGGCCCAGATCACCGCCGAGCGGGAGAAGCGCGCCGTGATCGCCACCTCCGAGGGCAGGCAGCAGGAGCAGATCAACCTGGCCAATGGCGCCCGCCAAGCAGCCATCGCCCAGTCCGAGGGCGAAAAGCAGGCCGCCATCAACCGCGCCCAGGGCGAAGCCGAAGCCATCAAGGCCGTGGCCGCCGCCAACGCCCAGGCCATCCAGCAAGTCGCCCAGGCCATCCAGGGCCCCGGCGGCATCGAAGCGGTGAACCTGAAGGTGGCGGAGAAATACGTCGAGGCCTTCTCCGGCGTGGCCAAGGAGGGCAATACCCTGATTCTGCCGGGCAACCTGACGGAAATGGGGTCCATGGTGGCTACCGCCATGAGCATCGTGAAATCGCAGAAATAAGAGAAGCCAAGGAGCGGGTATTTCCCGTTCCTTGTCTTGTCCTACTCCAGCATTCGCTGGAGAAGTTCCACCACGATTTTGGCTATCGCCGCCCTAACCAGGGCGGCTAGCCATTTGCGCCACGCTCTTCGCATGGGCACTCCTTTCTGCCGCTTGATCGGCATAAGGAAATGGCCTACGCCAGTTTGTATTTTTTGGCGTATAATTTTGGTCAAGCATGACCAAGTGTTACGAGGCCGCCATGTCCCAAGCCATCTACAATCTTTACGAAGCCAAGACCCAGCTTTCCGCCCTGGTGGAGCGGGCCGCCCACGGCGAGGAAATCGTGGTGGCGAAGGGGGGCAAGCCCATGGCCCGGCTGGTTCCCCTGGCAGGCCATGCGCCGCGCCGGCCCGGGGGCTGGGAGGGAAAGGTCCGCATCGCCGAGGATTTCGACGCGCCCCTGCCGGAAGACGTGCTCGCCACGTTCGAGGGTGAGCCCCGTTGAAACGTGCGCTGTTGCTGGATACCCACGTTTTCCTGTGGTGGCGGACCGACGATTGCCGGCTGCTTCCTGCAGTGCGGGAGGCGATTTCCCTCGCGGATATCGTCTTTGTCAGCGCCGCGTCCGCCTGGGAGGCCCACATCAAGATGGCCTTGGGCAAGCTGGATATGCCCGAGCCGTTTTCCAGCGGGGTAGCGGACAGCGGTTTCGACGAGCTGGCCATTTCCTTTTCCCATGTGGAAGCCGCTGCCCATCTTCCGCCCCATCACCGTGACCCCTTCGACCGCCTGCTGGTGGCCCAGGCGCGGCACGAGCACCTAGTGTTCGTCAGCCATGACCGTGCCCTGGAGCCCTACGGCGTACCCATGCTCTGGACCTGATGAAATTCCAACTCCACACCACTGACGGCCCCGCCCGCCGCGGCACCCTGCAACTGGCCCACGGCAGCGTGGAAACCCCGGTGTTCATGCCGGTGGGGACCTACGGTTCGGTGAAGGCCATGTCGCCCGCCGAGCTGAAGGAAATCGGCGCCCAGATCGTCCTCGGCAACACCTTCCACCTCTGGCTGCGGCCGGGGCTGGACGTGATCGCCGCCCACGGCGGGCTGCACCGCTTCATGGGCTGGGACGGGCCGATTCTCACCGACTCCGGCGGTTTCCAGGTGTTCAGCCTGGGAGAGCTGCGCAAGATTTCGGAGGAGGGGGTGAAGTTCCAGTCCCCCGTCAATGGCGACCGCTGCTTCCTCACCCCCGAGGAATCCATGCGCATCCAGAAGGTGCTGAACTCGGACATCGTGATGATTTTCGACGAGTGCACGCCCTACCCCGCCGACGAGAGGCAGGCCGCCGATTCCATGCGCCTCAGCTTGCGCTGGGCGGAGCGTTCGAAAAAGGCCCACGAGGGCAACTCCAACGCCCTCTTCGGCATCGTCCAGGGGGGCATGCACGAGCACCTGCGGGACGAGTCCCTGCGGGAGCTGGCCGGCATCGGCTTCGACGGCTACGCCGTGGGCGGCCTGTCGGTGGGGGAGCCGAAGGAAGACATGCTGCGCATCCTCGACCACACCGTGCCCCAGCTGCCCGCCGACAAGCCCCGCTACCTGATGGGCGTGGGCACGCCGGAGGACCTGGTGGACGCGGTGAGCCGGGGGGTGGACATGTTCGACTGCGTCATGCCGACCCGCAACGCCCGCAACGGCTGGCTGTTCACCCGCAACGGGGTGGTCAAGATCCGCAACGCCACTTACCGCAACGACCTCTCCCCCCTGGACGAGGAGTGCGGCTGCTATACGTGCCGCAACTTCACCCGCGCCTACCTGCACCACCTGTTCCGTTCCCAGGAAATCCTCGGCGCCCGCCTCAACACCATTCACAACCTGTACTACTACCAGGAGCTGATGGCGGGCATGCGCCATGCCATCGAGGAACACCGCTTCGCCGGTTTCGTGGCGGAGTTCCGGCGCCGCTACTCAGCCTAGCTCGAAGCTGGTGACGCCGAATATCCGTTCCAGGGGCAGGGCCGGCGCCGCGCCGATATACATGCGGGCGGTGCCGAAGACCCGGTTCATGGCGTGCTTTTCCGCCAGGGCCATGCCGGCCGGGTTGACCTCCGGCACGTCGAGATAGACCGGCCCGGCGGCGCCGGAAGCCAGGGCCAGGTAGAGCTGTTCCGCGATATCCCCGTCGTCGGCGAAGAGGGGGCCGATCTTGTGCCCCGCGCGGCAGCGGCGGATGACGCCGTAGCCCCGCAAGGCGCCGTTTTCCACCCAGCCCAGGGCTCGGGACTCCGGCATTTGCAGCCATGCCGCGAGGAAGGCTTGGCGTTCCGCCGGGAAGTGGCGGCGGTCGTAGTCGGCCACGCTGTCGAAGGGAAGGGCGCCGAGGGGGACGAGGGCCGCTGGGGTTGGGGCGCTCGGGCTGCCGCGGCCCTCGAAGCGGATGTTGCCGTGGGCGAGGCGAAAGCCCGATTTGCGGTAGTTGTCCTGCTGCGCCGCCACGCCGTCGAGGCCGACGACATGGCCGGCCAGGCGGTCCAGGGCGGCATGCCACAGGCGGAGGCCGTATCCCTTGCCCCGCTGGTCCGGCATCACGATGTAAAAGCCGATGAAGCCGAAGCGCCCGCCGTAGGAGACGGCGGAGATGCAGCCGATGGGCCTGTCCCCCAGACAGCCGACGAGGAAGCCTGACGGGTCGGCGCCGTAGAAGGGGGTGGCGTCGTGGAGGCCGGGGTTCCAGCCCTCCCGGGCGGCCAGGTCCACGGCGAACGATACCTCGTCGCGCTGCATGGGGCGGATGGCGAAGGGTGACGGCATGCTCGGTTCCTCGGAAAGGCCGCCGCGGTCGGCGTCTCCAGCCAATCTAGCACATGGGGCGGCGAAGTTGACACGCCGCGGCAAGAGCATCGTGCTAAAATCCCGCGCTTAATCCGTATATAGACGCAAGGAGTCCCGACATGCTGATCAACATCGCCCATGCGGCCGACGCCGCGGCCCCCGCCGGTGGTCCCGAGGGGTTCATGGGCTTTCTGCCCCTGATCGCCATTTTCATCCTGTTCTGGTTCATGATCATCCGCCCCCAGATGAAACGGGGCAAGGAGCAGAAGAACATGCTCGACGCCCTGCAGAAGGGGGACGAGGTCGTGACCCAGGGCGGCCTGGTGGGCAAGGTGGTGAAGATCGGCGAAAACTTCGTCAGCCTGGAAGTGGCGGAGAACACCGTGGTGCTGGTGCAGAAGCCCACCGTCCAAATCCTGCTGCCCAAGGGCACCATCAAGGGTGAGGCGTAAGGGGTGAGGGAGGAGACGCGGATTGCCGCGCCTCCTCCTCTTTTCACCGACCGCCTTCCCCTCACGCCTCACTCTTCACGGATTTCGCCATGAATCGCTATCCCCTGTGGAAATACGTCGTCATCGCCGTGGCGCTGGTGCTTGGCCTGCTCTACACCCTGCCCAACTTCTACGGCGAATCGCCCGCCGTGCAGATTTCTCCCGCCAAGGCGGTGAACAAGGCCGACAGCGCCTTGCTGGAATCGGCCGAATCCGCCCTCAAGCAGGCCAATGTCCCTTATAGCGGCGCCGTCCTCGACGCCAGCGGCATCAAGATTCGTTTCGCCGACACCGACGCCCAGCTGAAGGCGAAGGACATTCTGCAAGGCCAGCTCGGCAGCGGCTACACCGTGGCCTTGAACCTGCTCTCCAGCTCTCCCGCCTGGCTCCATGCCGTCGGCGCCCTGCCCATGTACCTGGGCCTGGACCTGCGGGGCGGCGTGCACTTCCTGCTCCAGGTGGACATGAAGGCGGCCCTGGACAAGGCCATCGACCGCATGAGCGGCGATATCCGCTCTTCCCTGCGGGACCAGAAAATTCCCTATTCCGGCGTCAGCCGCGAAGGGATCCAGCTCAAGGTCAAGTTCCGCGACGCCGCGGGGCGCGGCCAAGGCGAGGCCGAGCTGGCCAAATCCCAGCCCGACCTGAGCTTCAAGGAAGCGGACGAGGGGGGCGAGCTGTTCCTGGTGGGCAGCCTCAAGCCCGAGGCCACCAAGCGCCTGCAGGAATACGCCCTGCAGCAGAACATCACCACCCTGCGCAACCGGGTGAACGAGCTCGGCGTGGCCGAGCCCATCATCCAGCAGCAGGGAACCGACCGCGTGGTGGTGCAGCTGCCCGGCGTGCAGGACACCGCCAAGGCGAAGGAAATCCTCGGCCGCACCGCCACCCTGGAAATCCGCATGGTGGACGAGGAGCACGACGTGGCCGTCGCGCTGCAGGGCCAGGTGCCCTTCGGCGACGACCTGTTCTACGAGCGCAACGGCGCACCCGTGCTGGTGAAGAAGCAGGTGGTCCTCACCGGCGACTACATCAGCAACGCCCAGCCCGGCTTCGACGGCCAGACCGGCGAGCCGGCGGTGCATATCACCCTGGATGGCCGCGGCGCCCGCATCTTCCAGCAGGTGACCCGGGAGAACATCGGCAAGCGCATGGCCATCCTGCTGATCGAGAAGGGCCAGGCGGAAGTCATCACCGCCCCCGTCATCCGCACCGAAATCGGCGGCGGCCGGGTGCAGATTTCCGGCCGCATGGATACCCGCGAGGCCAACGACATCGCCCTGCTGTTGCGGGCCGGCGCCCTGGCGGCGCCCATGGACATCGTCGAGGAGCGCACCGTGGGCCCCAGCATGGGCAAGGAAAACATCGCCAAGGGCTTCCATTCGAACCTCTACGGCTTCGCCGCCATCGCCCTGTTCATGATGTTCTACTACCGCCTGTTCGGCGTTATTTCCACCCTCGCCCTGGCCGCCAACGTGCTGTTCCTGGTGGCGATCCTGTCCCTGCTCCAGGCGACCCTGACCCTGCCCGGCATGGCGGGTATCGCCCTCACCGTGGGCATGGCCATCGACGCCAACGTGCTGATCAACGAACGCATCCGCGAGGAGCTGCGGGCCGGGGCCACGCCCCAGGCGGCGATCCACGCCGGCTACGAGCGGGCCTTCGCCACCATCCTGGACTCCAACATCACCACCCTCATCGCCGGCATCGCCCTGTTCTGGCTCGGCTCCGGGCCGGTGAAGGGCTTCGCCGTGGTGTTGTGCCTGGGCATCCTGACCTCCATGTTCAGCGCGGTGATGGTTTCCCGCGGCATGGTCAACCTGATCTACGGCCGCAAGGCGCGGGTCCAGAAAGTCTCCATCTGAGGGGCGGAGAAACGACATGATCGAATTTTTCAATATCAAACGCGACATCCCCTTCATGAAGTACGCGCGGGTGACCACGGTCATCTCGCTGCTCACCTTCGTCCTGGCGGTGGCCGCCCTGGCGACCAAGGGCCTCAACCTGGGGGTGGATTTCACCGGCGGCACGGTGATGGAGCTGCATTATCCCCACCCGGCGGACGTGCCCAAGATTCGGGATACCCTGGCTTCCATCGGCCTCAACGACGCGGCGGTGCAGAATTTCGGCACTTCCCAGGACGTGCTGGTGCGCCTGCCGGTGAAGGCGGACCTGTCCAGCGCCCAGCTGTCGGACAAGGTGTATGCGGCATTGAAAGCCACCGACGACACGGTGCAGAAGCAGCGGGTGGAGTTCGTCGGCCCCCAGGTGGGCAAGGAACTGTACGAGAACGGCTCCCTGGCGCTGATCGTGGTCTGCCTGGGCATCATGGCCTACCTGGCGGTGCGCTTCGAGTGGCGTTTCGCCGTCGCAGCCATCATCGCCAACATGCACGACGTGGTGATCATTCTCGGCTTCTTCGCCTTCTTCCAGTGGGAATTCTCCCTCACCGTCCTGGCGGGCGTGCTGGCCATCCTGGGCTACTCGGTGAACGAATCGGTGGTGGTATTCGACCGGATCCGCGAGAACTTCCGCAAGATGCGCAAGGCCAGCGTGCCCGAGGTGATCGACAACGCCATCACCCGCACCATGTCCCGCACCGTCATCACCCACACCATGACCGAGCTGATGGTGCTGTCCATGCTGTTCTTCGGCGGCGAGGCCCTGTTCTACTTCGCCCTGGCCCTGACCATCGGCATCGTCTTCGGCATCTACTCCTCGGTGCTGGTGGCGAGCCCCATCGTCATGTGGCTGGGGGTGTCCCGTGAACAATTCGTGAAAGTGGAGAAAAAGGCGGTCGAAGCGGAGATATAAGTAAGGCGGGTTCCCGCCTTGCCGCGACTGGGTGCAGATCATGAACAGGCGGCTGCTGATTGGTTGTTCGTTTTTCTTGGCCCTGCCCGTCTGGGCGACCGAGCCACCGGTGGACGAGGGCGCGTTTCTCGACGACGTGCCCCTCGTCCTCACGGCCTCCCGTCTCGCCCAGTCCCCCCTCGACGCGCCCGCCCCGGTGACGGTCATCGACCAGGAGATGATCCGGGCCTCCGGTTTCACCGAAATCCACGACCTGTTCCGCCTGGTGCCCGGCTTCCTGGTGGCCGACTGGCCCAACGGACCGCCCATCGTGGTCAACCACGGCCTCGGCGACGCCAACGGGCGCCGGCTGCAGGTGCTGGTGGACGGCCGTTCGGTGTACAACCCCTTTGACGGCAAGGTGGACTGGAGCAGCCTGCCTTTCCGGGTGGAGGATATCGAACGCATCGAGGTGGTGCGCGGCCCCAATCCGGCGACCTACGGCGCCAATGCCTTCGAGGGCGTGGTCAACATCATCACCAAGTCCCCACGCGGCGAAAGCGGCACCCAGCTTCTCGCCCGGGCGGGGGACATGGGGACGGGGGAACTGGCCTTGCGCGCCGGCGGCAGCCGCGGCCCCCTCGACTGGCGCCTGACCGTTTCCCGCCGCGGCGCCACCAATTATCGCGATCTCGGCATCCCCAACTACGACCTGGGGGAGAAAATCCGCCGCGACGTGGTCAACGGCCAGGTGGCCTACCAGCTCACCTCCCGGGATGATTTGCGCTTCCAGTTCGGGGCGACCCAGGGGGACGATACGGTGGGGACCAGCATCGACAACACCAATCCCACCCGGGCCTACCGCGGCCGCAGCCATTTCTTCCAGGCGGCCTGGCGGCACAGCACCGCGCCGGACGCCGAAACCTCCCTCCAGTACTACCATTTCGACAGCCGCGAGCGGCAGCCCTTCACTGCTCCCGGCAGCGGCGGCCAGCCCATCCCGGTGGATTTCGACGTCGACATGCAGCGGGACGACCTGGAGTTCCAGCAGATACTGCCCCTGGCGGCGGGCCTGCAGGGGGTTTGGGGCGCCGGCGTGCGGCGCGACAGCGTGCGCTCCGAGCATTTCCTGGCCGGGGAGGGAGACGTGGGGGGCACCCAGTGGCAGCTTTTCGGCAACCTGCGCTGGCAGCCCGCCGCCAAATGGACGGTGAACCTGGGCGGGATGCTGGAGAAGCACTATTTCACCGACCGGATGTTCTCCCCCCGCTGGGCGGTGAACTATGCCCTGGAGCCAAGCCATGTGCTGCGGGTCAGCGGCGGCCGCGGTTACCGGGCGCCGACGGCCTTCGAGGAGCGCTCACGGGAGGAATACCTCTACAACGGCACCGTGGCCGACGTGGGCTACTGGTCCTACCGGCATCTCCGTCCGGAGCAGGTGGATTTCACCGAGGCGGGCTACGTCGGCCATTTCCGCGATATCGGCCTGCGGGTGGATGCCCGGCTGTTCTGGGAGGAATATACCCACTACATCGACGACCAGTCCTGCCAGCTGGGCGGCGGCAACCCGCCCTGCGCGTTTCCGCCGCCCCCCGGCTACGCCCATATTTTCGGCTCCACCAAGGCCTTCTATTTTCTCAACTCCGGCGACATCAACGTCCGCGGCAACGAAATCCAGTTCGACTGGCGCAACCCCCTCGTCGGGCGGGTAGTGCTGGGCCACACCTACAACCATATTGCCGCCTCGGCCAACGTGGACCGGGACGTGCCTTCCTCGGCGCCGCTGAACACCACCAGCCTGCTGTGGATGCGTGGTTTTCCCGCTGGTTTTTCCGCCAGTATGGGTTACTATTTCGTTGGACCGATGAAGTGGCTCAACGACGGCGACTACCAGCCCCCCTACCGGCGAGTGGACTTCCGTCTGGCGAAGGAGTTCGGCAAGCGCGGGGCGGGGAACGAAATCTCCCTCACCCTGCAGAATATGGGCGGGACCTACAACGAGTTCGCGACCGGGGATTTCGTGGTGGAACGGCGCTCTTTCGTCACCCTGCGCCTGGGGCTCTGATCACTCTGGCTTAAGAAGATTTTCATGGAACTGCTGACCGCCTTTCTCGATATCGTCCTCCACCTGGACAAGCACCTGGCTTGGCTGGTGGAGAATTACGGCACCTGGATATACGCCATCCTGTTCCTGATCATCTTCTGCGAAACGGGGCTGGTGGTGACCCCTTTCCTGCCCGGCGACTCCCTGCTCTTCGTCACCGGCGCCCTGGCCGCCACCGGCGCCATGGACCCGGGGGTTTTGCTGGCGGTGCTGATCGCCGCCTCCATCCTGGGGGACAACACCAACTACTGGATCGGCCATTTCGTCGGTCCCAAGGTGTTCCACAGCGACACCTCGCGCCTGCTGAACCGCCAGCACCTTCACGAAACCCACCGCTTCTACGAGCGCCACGGCGGCAAGGCGGTGATCCTGGCGCGCTTCTTCCCCATCATCCGCACCTTCGCCCCCTTCGTCGCCGGCATCGGCAGCATGCTCTACCGCCGCTTCCTGGTGTTCAGCATCGCCGGGGCCCTCGCGTGGGTGGGCGGCATCGTGGGAGGGGGCTATTTTTTCGGCAACATTCCAGTGGTAAAACAGAACTTCACCCTGGTGGTGTTCGGCATCATTTTCCTTTCCCTGGTGCCGGGCTTCATCGGTTTCGTCCGCCAGCGCCGCCGCGCGGCCTGAGAACCTGCCAATAGGAGGGAGTGCCATGGCGCGTATCGTCATCCTGGGTTCCGGCTTCGCCGCCCTGTCCGCGGTGAAGGCCCTGCGCAAGCAGGGGTATCGCGAAACTCTTACCCTGGTGTCCCCCAAGGCGGAGCTGTTCTTTTATCCCAGCCTGATCTGGGTGCCCGCGGGGCTGCGCAGCGAGGCGGACCTCACCGTTCCCTTGGATGCCTATTTCCGCCGCCAGAATGTGGAGCACCTCGCCGCCGCCGTCACCGGCCTGGACCTGGCGGCCAAGAAGGTTCTCACCGGCGCCGGTGAGGTTGCCTACGATTACCTGGTCGTCGCCAGCGGCAGCCGCTTCATCAAGAAGCTGCCGGGGATCGAGCATGTTCATATTCCCTGCGAAAGCTACGCTTCCGTGGCGGCCTACGGCGACAGGCTGCGCCGGATGGAAGGCGGTCATCTGGCCTTCGGTTTCGCCGGTAACCCCAACGAGCCCTCGGCCATGCGCGGCGGTCCGGTATTCGAATTCCTCTTCGGCGTCGATACCCTGCTGCGCCAGCAGGGGCGCCGGGACAAGTTCCAGCTGACTTTCTTCTCCCCCGCCGCCGAGCCCGGCAAGCGCCTGGGGGAAAAGGCGGTGGCCAACCTGCTGGCGGAAATGGGCCGGCGGGACATCCACACCCACCTGGGCCACAAGATGAAGGGCTTCGGCGAGAACAGCGTCCAGACCGAAGGGGGCGATTTCGCCGCCGACCTGACCTTCTTCATGCCCGGCCTTACCGGCCCGGCCTGGCTGGAAGGCAGCGGCTTGCCCCTATCGCCCGGCGGCTTCATCCAGGCCGACGAGACCTGCCGCGTGCCCGGCGTGGCCGGGGTGTACGTGGCGGGGGACGCCGGCAGCTTTCCCGGCCCCGACTGGCTGCCGAAGCAGGCCCACATGGCCGACCTGCAGGCCGTGGCGGCGGCGAAGAACCTGCTTTCCGACCTGGGCGGCCGGCCCGAGCGCCATGCCTTCAAGCCCGAGCTGGTGTGCATCGTGGACACCCTCGCCAGCGGCGTCCTGATCTACCGCAGCCCCGCCCGGGGCCTGTTGTTCAAGGCCGGCCTGCTTCACTGGGCCAAGGTGGCGTTCGAAAAAATGTATCTCGCCCAATACCGGTAGGGAGACTCCGTGACATCCCTTTCGCCGAACGGTTCGCCACGCCAGGGCATGGCCGCCATGCTGGGCCCCCTGTGGGAGGTGCAGGCGCGGGAAAAGCGGCGCATCCAGCAGGAGGTCTTGCAGGTGCGGGGGCTGATGCCCTTGCTGATGAAGCCGCGCAACGGCTATCGCTGGACCCGGGAGGAGAAGCGGGAACTGGTGCGCATGCTGCGCAGCCTGTACTCGGTAAGTCCCTATCTCCTGACCTTGGCCCTGCCCGGGTCCGTTCTGTTTCTCCCCTTGCTGGCCTGGTGGCTGGACCGGCGGCGCGTGCGGCGGGAGGGGGATAGGACGCCGGTCTAGGCTGTCAGGCATCCCCCATGCGGCGCAGGGGATGGAAGGACAGGATGTGGGTGTCCAACTCCGGGAAGCTGTCGTGGCGCACTTCGCAGGGGATTTCCCGGTTGTGGCGGCGGTTGAACAGGCGAGCCTGTTGCAGGGCATCCTCGTGCTGGCTGAAATAGTCGAAGCAGTTCCGTCCGGGCGTTTCTTCCGTGCCGCCGCCGTCCACCAGGCAGAAATTCCCCTCCTCCTCCAGGCAGCGCAGGAAATCTTCTTCCGTCGGGTAGCCGAGGTATTCCAGGAAGGCCCGGTTCATGATTTCCGGCGTGGAACCGTGGACCACCACCGTGGGGCTGCTGGTCCGGTCGAGGACGAAGCGGATCAGCTTGTTCTGGGAGTCGACGATGCGGTTGCGCAAAATGGCCTGGGCGCTTTTCAGGATGCTCTGCAGCAGGACGCCGGCGTTGAGGGGCTTGAGGACGTAGCCGTCGATGCCGAGTTCCACCGATTCGACAAAGAAGTCATGCTCGTTATGGGCGCTGGTGATGATGATCGGGGCCTCGCTGTCGGCTTCCTTGATTGCCCGCGCCATCGCCAGCCCATCCATGATGGGCATGGTGATGTCGGTGATGACCACGTCTGGCTTGTACTGCCGGTAGAGCTCCAGCCCTTCCTGGCCATTCTTGGCGGTGTAGACCGTTTTCAGGCGGCGGAGGAGGAAACGGGCGAGTTCCTCGCGGACCACTTCTTCGTCCTCGACGTACAGGGCGGTCAGCATGCGCAGCTGCCCCAGTTCCTCTCGGCTCAGCGTCTCTTTCATGGCTAGACCCTCCGGCGATGGGTGAGTGATAAGGCGGCAAATTCCCGGCCCCTCATTCCCTTTCCCTTCAAGGATAGCCGCCATGACCCTATTTGAAATACGGGCGATTCCCTATAAAAATACCAGTCCGGGTCAAGAGCCTGTTTCCGTGAGCTTTTTCCCGCCTTGCGCGGGGCGGGGGATGGCGGCGCGAAGCGCGGCGCATGCGGTACGAAACCTGTTGAAATAGGCGCTTAGTACAAGGCAGAAGCCAGCAGCTTGCGGTACCTGCTCACCAGCTCCCCCTCGCCGCCGAGCAGCTGAAACACCTGGAGCATGGTCTTGCGGCCGATGTCGTCCTGGAAGGCGCGGTCCCGCCGCACGATTTGCAGCAGCTGCTCCAGGGCGGCTTCGTAGCGCTCCCGGGCGACGTGGAGGCTGGCCAACTCGAGGCGGGCCGCCAGGTCGTTTTCGTCCTGCCGGATGCGGTTTTCCAGTTCCTCGGCGCCGGGGAGGGACTGGCCCTTCTCGGCGAATTCCAGACGGGCGAGGAGGGTGGCCACCTTGTCCTCCATGCGCTTGACCGGCGGCAGACTGTCGATGAGCTGCCGGGCCTCGGCGGGGTTGCCGCTGTGAAGCAGGATTTCCGCCGCCAGCAGGCGGGTGTCCGTGTCCTCCGGGTCGAGCTGGGAGGCTTCGCCGAGGAGCTTCAGGGCGCCGGGGGCGTCGCCCTGGTGGTAGCGCTCCGCCGCCTGGCGGCGCAGCTCGGCGGCGGGAGAGGGAATCAGCTTGTCGAGGAATTTGCGCACCTGGCCTTCCGGCAGGGCGCCGGAGAAACGGTCCACCTCCTCGCCGTTGACGATGGCGATCACCGTCGGGATGCCCCGTACCGCGTAGCGGCCGGCGATGCGGGCATTCTCGTCGGAGTCGATCTTGGCGAGGATGAACTTGCCCTGGTATTCCGCCGCCAGTTTTTCCAGCATCGGCTTCAGCACCCGGCAGGGGCCGCACCACTCGGCCCAGAAATCGATGATGACCGGGGTGGTCTTGGAGGCTTCGATGACTTGCTGGTCGAAATCGGCTTCGGTGACGTCGAGGGCGTAGAGGGACATGGGCTAGCTTCCTTTGAAATATCGTGTCGGTGAATATTGTAACCAATGGGCGACATTTCAAGGGCCGACCGTTCCCGAAGAGGGGACGCTGAAAAACGGTTCCGGCGGATAGCCGGAACCGCTTGGCGGGGCTGCCCTAGGGTGCGTTGCGACGGCGGTTCGCGCGATCGCGATTCAGGTCCCGGCGGTTTTGCCGACGGTCGGCACGGTCATGCTGGAGGTCGCGGCGCTGCTGGCGGATATCGGTATTGTCTTTTTTCAGTTCCTGGCGCTCTTGGGCCATGCCTGCCTGGTTGCCTTCCTTTTTGTCACGCATGAATTCCCGGCGGTCCTGGTTGCGTTCGTGGATGTCCCGGTTTAAGCCGGCCTTGTCCTGGCGAATGTCGCGGCGGTCCTGACGGAGATCGCGTTTGTCGGCGCGAACGTCGCGGGTGTTTTGTCCCGCTTCGTCTGCGTGGGCCAAGGGAAGGGCGGTAATGGCCAGCAGGGTGCCGAGGGTGATAAAAAGCGATTTGTTCACGGTTCTCTCCTTGTGTTGGATGGGTACGTAATGGGTGGCCACACTGGCAATAAACGAGGGAGGGAATCGTGCGTTGACGAAAAAATTATTTTTATCATTGTGTTGCAAGGTTGTCGTAAGTTTTCCCCGGGGCATGACTGAAATACTCCAGTCATAAAGGATTGTTACAGTCGTCGGCTTTCCGCTGTAGGTGTTTCTACCTATTGAGCTAGTTGAGAAAGCCGATGAACGATTTTCCCGCCCAGAACCTGTCGCAATTTTCCACCGTGGACAACCCCTCCGCGGTGCTGGAGTGCCTGGAGCATATCCTCGACAAACGGGCGCTCACGGCCTTGTTCCAGCCTATCCTGGACATGGGGAGCGGGACGATATTGGGGTTCGAGGGGCTGATCCGCGGACCCTCCGACAGCCCGCTCCATTCCCCTAGCAAGCTGTTTCCGGTGGCCCGCCAGTTCGGCCTGGCCTTCGAGCTGGAGAGCCTGTGCCGCCAGGTGGTGGTGGAGCGCTTCGTGGAATTGAACTTGCCCGGGATGCTGTTTCTCAACGTCAGCCCGGACGTGCTGCTGCAGCACAATTCCCGCACGGACCTGGAATTCGTTCCCGCAACGGCCCTGGCGCCGTCCCGGGTGGTGATCGAGTTGACGGAAAACGAGCCCGCCTACGACTGCCAGCTGGACATGCTGGTGGCCGCCGCCGCCGAGTACCGCGGCCAGGGTTTCAAGGTCGCCATCGACGACCTGGGGGAAGGCTATTCCAGCCTGCGCCTGTGGTCCGAGCTGCGGCCCGATTACGTCAAGATCGACCGCCATTTCATCCAGAACATCGACAAGGACCCGGTCAAGGCCCAGTTCGTCCGCGCCATCAAGGAGATCGCCGACAACGCCGGCTCCCGGGTCATCGCCGAGGGCATCGAGACCCACGCCGAGCTGGTGGTGGTGCGGGGCTTCGGCGTCTGCGCCGGCCAGGGCTACCATATCGCCCGGCCCTCGGCGTCGCCCTCGACGGTGGTGGCGGCGGAGGTGGCCAAGGCCCTTTCCGCCGGGCAGGGCCAGCGGGGAGGGGCTCGCTGGCACAATGCCGCCATCGAGCGCCAGCTGCTGCGCCGGGTGGACCCGGTCCAGGCCTCGACGCCCAACGACGAGGTCTACCGCCGCTTCGAGCAGAACCCGGACCTGGACGCGGTGCCGGTGGTGCGGGAGGACGGCACGCCGGTGGGGCTGATCAACCGCCATCTGCTGGTGGACCGCTTCGCCCGCCCCTACCACCGGGAGCTCTACGGCAAGAAACCGTGCACCGTGCTGATGGACGCCGCTCCCCTGGTGGTGGACAAGCATCTCACCGTCCAGGAGCTGAGCAAGATCGTGGTGGGGGAAGACCGCCGCCACCTGGCCAACGGTTTCATCATCACCGACCGGGGACGTTACCTGGGCATGGGGCTGGGGCATGACCTGATGCGGGAAATCACCGAACTGCAGCTCTCCGCCGCCCGCTACGCCAACCCCCTGACCCAGCTGCCGGGCAACGTGCCGGTGAACGAGCGCATCGAGCAGCTGCTGGCGGCGGGGGCGCCGTTTTGCGTCGCCTATTGCGACCTGGACCATTTCAAGCCCTTCAACGACGTTTACGGCTTCGCCATGGGGGACGAGATCATCCGCCTTACCGGCCGCCTGCTGTGCGAGGCGGTGGATGCCCCCCTGGATTTCGTCGGCCACATCGGCGGCGACGATTTCATCCTGGTGCTGCGCAGCGGCGATTGGGAAGCCCGCTGCCGCCACGTGCTGGAGCGCTTCGGCCGCGAGGTGACGGCGTTCTTCAGCGACGCCGACCGGGAGCGGGGCGGCTATGTCACCGAGAACCGCAAGGGGGAAAAGGAATTCCATCCCCTTACCACCCTCTCCATTGGCGCCGTCAAGGCGGAACCGGGGATGTTCGCCGATTGCATGGCCCTGTCGTCGGTGGCGTCGGAAACCAAGAAAATGGCGAAGAAGATTCCCGGCAACAGCCTCTATCTCAACCGGCGCGGTTACCGGGCGGACTAGCGCTAGAATGGGAGCCCGTGTTTTGTTGCCGAAGGAGTTTCCCGTGGCGGTGATCGACCTCAGCCTGCCCATCTTCACCGGCATGGCCGGCTACCCCAGCGACCCGCCGGTGGCCGTCCGCCCCCTCCATGCGCTGGAGGCCGAGGGCTGGCGCCTGGCGGCCCTGGACCTCCACACCCACGTCGGCACCCACGTCAACGTGCCCTGGCACATGGTGGCGGAAGGAAAGTCCCTCGATGCGCTGCCGCCGGAAGTCTTTTTCGGGCCGGCCCGCCGCTATCGGCAGGAGGCCGACTTGTGCCCGGGGGAAGGGATACTGTTCGACGACCGCCTGATCGACGCCGCCCTGGCGGACGAGATTGTGCGCGTGGCGCCGAAGTTCGTCGCCGTGGCGACGGATTGTCCCTTCGCGGTGGAAATCGAGCGCCGCCTGCTGGCGGCGGGCATTGTCTGCTTCGAGAACCTGGTCAACACCGGGCGGTTGCCGGTGGAGGGGAAATTCCAGTTCTACGGTTTCCCGCTGCCGATAAAAAACGGCGACGGCTCGCCGGTGCGGGCCGTCGCCGTGGTGGACTGAAGCGCCGTCAGATGCGCTTGGCCAGTTCCACCGCCTTGCCGATGTAGCCGCCGGGGGTCAGTTCCTTCAGGCGGGCCTTCTCGCCCTCGGGAATCGCCAGGCCGTCGATGAAGGCGGCCAGCGTGTCGCGGGTGATGCCGGACTTGCCCCGGGTCAGTTCCTTCAGCTGTTCGTAGGGGTTGGGCACGCCGTAGCGGCGCATCACGGTCTGGATCGGTTCCGCCAGCACTTCCCAGTTGGCCTCCAGGTCTTCCGCCAGACGGATGGGGTTCGCTTCCAGCTTGCCCAGGCCCCGCAGGCAGGATTCGTAGCCCAAGAGGGAATAGCCCAGGCCCACGCCCATGTTGCGCAGCACGGTGGAATCGGTGAGGTCCCGCTGCCAGCGGGAGATGGGGAGCTTTTCCGCCATGTGCTTGAGCAGCGCGTTGGCCACCCCCAGGTTGCCCTCGGAATTCTCGAAGTCGATGGGATTCACCTTGTGGGGCATGGTGCTGGAGCCCACTTCGCCCGCCTTCACCTTCTGCTTGAAGTAGCCCAGGGAGATGTAGCCCCACGCGTCCCGGTCCAGGTCGATGAGGACGGTGTTGATGCGGGCGGTGGCGTCGTACAGCTCGGCCATGTAGTCGTGGGGCTCGATCTGGATGGTGTAGGGGTTGAAGCTCAAGCCCAATCCCTCGACGAAGCCCTTGGCGAAGCCTTCCCAATCGAAGTCGGGGTAGGCGGAGAGGTGGGCGTTGTAGTTGCCCACGGCGCCGTTGATCTTGCCCAGGATTTCCACCCCGGCCAGCTTGGCGCGGCCTTTTTCCAGGCGGTACACCGTGTTGGCCAATTCCTTGCCCACGGTGGTGGGGCTGGCGGGCTGGCCGTGGGTGTGGGCCAGCATGGGCAGCTCGGCCCATTCGCGGGCCTGTTCCCGCAGCTTGGCGATCACGCGGTCCAGGCCGGGCAGCATCACCTCGTCCCGGGCGCCCTTGAGCATCAGGGCATGGGACAGGTTGTTGATGTCCTCGGAGGTGCAGGCGAAGTGGATGAATTCGCTGGCCTTCATCACTTCCGGGTTGCCGGAGAAACGCTCCTTGAGCCAGTACTCCACCGCCTTCACGTCGTGGTTGGTGCGGGATTCGATGGTTTTCACCGCGTCGGCGTCGGCCTCGGAGAAGTGGGCCGCGGCTTCGTCCAGTTCCTTCAGGGTTTCCGGGGAGAAGGGGGCGACTTCGGCGATGGCCGGTTCCAGGGACAGGGCCTTTAGCCATTCGATTTCCACCCGGATGCGGTGCTTGATCAGGGCGTACTCGCTGAAGAACGGACGCAGGCCGTCCACCTTGCCGCAATAGCGGCCGTCGAGGGGGGAAAGGGCGGTGAGCGGGGACAGGGACATGACGATTTCCGCGTGAAAAACAAAAGCGCTATTTTACCCCAAAGGGCGGCTCCGGGACGAACCGCCCTTCCGGACGGCCCGGGGCGGGCGTCAGCGGTTCACGTCGCCGGTGTAGAGGGCGGCGATCAGGTCCGACTGGGTGACCATGCCTGCCAGCTTCTGGTCCGCGTCCACCACCGGGATGTGGTGCAGGCCCTTGTCCGACAGCAGGGGGACCAGTTCCACGATGTGCATGGCCGCCCGGGCCGTCACCACGGGGGCGGTCATGATCTGCGCCACGGTTCGGGGGGTGTCGGCGGCCATGCCGCGGATGAAGTTCACCAGCTTTTCCCGGAAGCTGGCGTAGGTTTTCAGCTCGGCGCGCTTGAGGAAGTCCACCAGGGTGACGATGCCGACCACCCGCCGGTCGTCGTCGAGGACCGGCAAGGCCTTGATTTTGTGGTAGCGGAGCTGGGCCCAGGCTTCCTCCAGGCCGGTGCCGGTATTCACCGCGGCCACGTCCCGGGACATGATGTCGCCGCAGGTGATCTGGCCCATCTTGCGGCGGAAGGCGTGGATGCCGGCGCGGCTGTAGACCAGGTTGAGGTCCTCCTCGCTGACGTCGAGGTAGATGTCCAGGTCCTCCAGGGCCTTGTGCAGGTCGTCCTTGTCGATGCCCAGCCGGTCCAGGGGAGTGGGGTCGTCGTGGCGGTGCAGGGCGTCCTTTTTCGGATAGGGGCGGGCGGGCCAGCGGTGGCCGGGGAGCAGGTTGTTGACCAGCAGGGCCATGGCGAAGATGATCAGGACGTTGAGCCCCACCGGCGCCAGGAGGAAGTGGTAGCCGTCGGCGTGGACGTAGTTGTTGCCCAGCACCGGCAGCAGGGCGGAGGCCCCGCCGGGCGGGTGCAGGCTGCGGGTGAGGTGCATGGCGAGGATGGCCAGGGAAACCGCCAGGGCGGCGGCGATCCACATTTCCGGCACCAGCTTGGCGCAGGTGACGCCGATGAAGGCCGAGATCAGGTGTCCGCCCACCAGGGGCCAGGGCTGGGCCAGGGGGCTGTGGGGGGTGGCGAACAGGATCACCGCCGAAGCGCCCATGGAGGCGATCATCACCGGCAGGCCCAGGCCGTGGAGGGATAGGCTGCTGACCAGGCCCACCACCAGCAGGGCGAGAAAGGCCGAGAAGGTGGAGCGCAGCTTCTCGGCCGTGCTGAGAGGGGTAGAATCGGAAACGAGGTAGGGCAGCAGGCGTTGCGGGAGGTTCATGATCGGAAATGTGGATTTTTTGAAGTCCAAGATATTACCTTTGTCTAACTTACATCTTCCTTGCGCTGGATCAAGGAAGCCGCATCGGTGAAAGGCTATGGAACTCGAAAAACTGCTGGCACAGGCGCGCGCCTGCCGCGTGTGCGAAGCCTTCCTTCCCAATCCGCCCAAGCCCATCCTGCTGGCCGGGGCCACGGCGCGGGTGATGATCGTCGGCCAGGCGCCGGGGCGGCGGGTGCACGAAACCGGCATCCCCTGGAACGACCCCTCCGGCGACCGGCTGCGCTCGTGGATGGGGGTGGAACGGGAGACCTTCTACGACACCGCCCGCTTCGCCATCATCCCCACGGCGTTCTGCTACCCCGGTACCGGCAAGGGAGGCGATCTGCCGCCCCGGCCCGAGTGCGCCCCCCTCTGGCACCCGCTCCTGCGGGCGGCGCTGCCGGCGGTCGAACTGACGCTGCTCATCGGCCAGTATGCCCAAGCCTATTACCTGGGGGAGCGCCGCGAATCCAGCCTGACGGAGACGGTGCGCGCCTGGCGGGAACATGGCCCCGCTTTTCTGCCTTTGCCCCATCCCAGCCCCCGCAACCAGCTGTGGCTGAAACGCAATCCCTGGTTCGGGGAGGAGGTGATCCCGGAACTCCGGCGACGACTGGCTGCTCTTATATAAGACTTGGGGCGGATTGCTTCTCCCCTCGAACCATGGTGCTATAATCGGGCGAACCGCCCATAATGTAATCCTCCACGAAGCGCGCCACCCGGCGCGCTTCGTGGTCTTTAGCCTAACGCGAGAGAGCCATGCTGAATGCCTACCGTAGTCACGTCGCCGAGCGCGCCGCCCAGGGGCTGCCGCCTCTTCCCTTGTCCGCCGAGCAGACCGCGGCGCTGGTTGAGCTGCTGAAGGCCCCTCCCGCCGGCGAGGAGCAGGCCCTGGCGGACTTGCTGGAGAACCGGGTTCCCGCCGGCGTGGACCAGGCGGCCTACGTCAAGGCGGCTTTCCTGGCCGACGTGGCCCAGGGCAAGGCGTCCTCCCCCCTGGTGAGCCGCGAAAAGGCGGTGCAACTGCTGGGCACCATGCTCGGCGGCTACAACGTCGGCCCCCTGGTGGACCTGCTGGACGGCGACATGGCCGGCCATGCCGTGGCGGCCCTGTCCAAGACCATCCTGATGTTCGATGCCTTCCACGACGTGGCGGAGAAGATGAAGGCCGGCAACGCCGCGGCGAAAAAGCTGATGCAGTCCTGGGCCGACGCCGAGTGGTTCACTTCCCGCGCGCCCCTGCCGGAGAAACTGGAACTGGTGGTGTTCAAGGTGCCTGGCGAGACCAACACCGACGACCTTTCCCCCGCCCAGGCCGCCTGGTCGCGCCCCGACATTCCGTTGCACGCCACCGAGATGCTGGTGAACCGCCTGCCCGGGTCCCTGGAGAAGATCGAGGAGCTGAAGCAGAAGGGCCTGCCCCTGGCCTACGTGGGCGACGTGGTGGGCACCGGCTCCTCCCGCAAATCCGCCATCAACTCGGTGCAGTGGCACATGGGCCGGGACATTCCCTTCATTCCCAACAAGCGCACCGGCGGCGTGGTGATCGGCGGCAAGATCGCCCCCATCTTCTTCAATACCGCCGAGGACTCCGGCGCCCTGCCCATCCAGTGCGACGTCACCGCCATGAACACCGGCGACGTGATCACCGTCTATCCTTTCCAGGGCGAGGTCCACGACGCTGCCGGCAAGACCATCGCCAGCTTCAAGCTGGAGCCCGTCACCCTGGCGGACGAAGTGCGGGCCGGCGGCCGCATCCCCCTCATCATCGGCCGCGGCCTCACGGCCAAGGCGCGGGAGGTCCTGGGTCTGCCCCATTCCGGCCTTTTCGCCACTCCCCAGGCGCCGAAGGACAGCGGCAAGGGCTACACCCTGGCCCAGAAGATGGTGGGCCGCGCCTGCGGCGTGGCTGGCGTGCGCCCCGGCACCTACTGCGAGCCCCGCATGGCTTCCGTGGGTTCCCAGGACACCACCGGCGGCATGACCCGGGACGAGCTCAAGGAACTGGCCTGCCTCGGCTTCTCCGCCGACCTGGTGATGCAGAGCTTCTGCCATACCGCCGCCTACCCCAAGCCCGTGGACATCAAGCTGCATCATGAGCTGCCCGAGTTCATCTCCTCCCGGGGCGGCGTCTCCCTGCGCCCCGGCGACGGCGTGATCCACTCCTGGCTGAATAGGATGCTGCTGCCCGACACCGTGGGCACCGGCGGCGATTCCCACACCCGCTTCCCCATCGGCATCAGCTTCCCCGCCGGCTCCGGCCTGGTGGCCTTCGCCGCCGCCATGGGGGTGATGCCCCTGGACATGCCCGAGTCCGTGCTGGTGCGCTTCAAGGGTGAAATGCAGCCCGGCATCACTCTGCGCGACCTGGTCAACGCCATCCCCTACGCCGCCATCCAGAAGGGCGAGCTGACGGTGGGCAAGACCGGCAAGAAGAACGTCTTCAACGGCCGCATCCTGGAAATCGAAGGCCTGCCGGACCTCAAGGTGGAGCAGGCGTTCGAGCTGTCCGACGCTTCCGCCGAGCGCTCCGCCGCCGCCTGCACGGTGCGCCTCAACAAGGAGCCGATCATGGAGTACCTCAACTCCAACGTCGTGCTGCTGGAGAACATGATCGAGAACGGCTACCAGGACGCCCGCACCCTGCAGCGCCGCATCGACGCCATGAAGGCCTGGCTGGCCAAGCCGGAGCTGCTGGAACCCGATGCCGACGCCGACTACGCCTACGTGCTGGAAATCGACCTCAACGACATCAAGGAACCCCTGGTCGCCTGCCCCAACGACCCGGACGACATCAAGCCCCTCTCCGCCGTGGCCGGGGACAAGGTCGACGAGGTGTTCATCGGCTCCTGCATGACCAACATCGGCCACTACCGCGCCGCCTCCAAGGTGCTGGAGGACGCCGGCATGATTCCCGCCCGCCTGTGGGTGGCGCCGCCCACCCGCATGGACGAGGCCCAGCTGCGGGAGGAAGGGGCCTACGGCATATTCGGCCGCGCCGGCGCCCGCATGGAAATGCCCGGCTGCTCCCTGTGCATGGGCAACCAGGCGCGGGTGGCGGACAAGGCCACGGTGTTCTCCACCAGCACGCGGAATTTCGACAACCGCATGGGCAAGGACGCCCGCTGCTACCTGGGCTCCGCCGAACTGGCGGCGGTGTGTGCCCGCCTGGGCCGCATTCCCACGGTGGAGGAATACCAGGCCCTGGTGAAGGACAAGATCGCCCCCCTCTCGGACAATATCTACCGTTACCTCAACTTCCACCTCATGGCCGATTACGCCAAGGGGAAGAAGGTCATCCCGGTAATGGCGGGGTAAACCATGAAACTTCTCGCCTCCCTCACCAGCCCCTTTGCCCGCAAGGTGCGCATCGTCCTGGCGGAAAAGCACGTCGAGTGCGAACTGGAAGTGGTCAACCCGTGGGAACCGGTGAATCCGGTAATCGAGCACAACCCCCTAAGCCAGGTGCCCACCCTGGTGCTGGACGACGGCAACAACGTGTTCGATTCCCGGGTCATCGTCGAATACCTGGACGCCATCAGTCCGGCGGTCAAGCTCCTCCCCGAACCCGGCCGCCAGCGCATGCTGGTGCGGCGCATCGAGGCCCTGGCCGACGGGGTGACGGAAGCGGCGATGAAGATTTTCCTCGAGCGCAAGCGCGCCGCCGAAAAGCAGGACGCCGACTGGCTTGCCCTCCAGCGCGCCGCCATCGGCCGGGGGCTGGACGCCCTGGAGCGGGAGCTGGGGGACAAGGAATGGTTCCACGGCCACGGCCTGTCCCTGGCGGACATCGCCACCGGCTGCTGCCTGGGCTACCTCAGCCTGCGCCTCGAGGACGAGGTCGAATGGCGCGTCGGCCACCCCGGCCTGGCCCAGCACATGGACAAGCTGATGGCGCGGCATTCCTTCGCCGACACGGTGCCGCCCAAGTCCTGAGCCGGACGCCGGCGTCGCGGGAAGGGGCGGAATATTCCGCCCCTTTTTCGTCTTTATCAAATCTTTATCTCCCCCGCCCCGATCTTTATCCCCTTTTTATCTCCCGTTGCCTAGCATTCAGGGTGTGAAAACCCACCGGGAGAATTTCATGGATTTGTTCTATCTCGCCCTGATCGTGGCCTTTTTCGGCCTTTCGGCGCTGCTGGTCGTCGGCTGCGAAAAACTCAGGAGGCCGTCATGACCTGGCTCTACCTCCTGGCCGGCGCCATTGCCGTCGGCCTGCTGATTTACCTCGTCGTCGCCCTGCTTAAACCGGAGCTTTTCTGATGACTGCCAACGGACTGCTGCAAATCGGCCTCTTCCTGGCGGCGCTTTTCCTGCTGGCGAAGCCCCTCGGGGGATACATGGCCCGGGTCTACGAGGGGAATCCGCCGGCCTTCGCGCGCTGGCTTTCCCCCATGGAGAATCTGTTCTACCGCCTGTGCGGGGTGAACCCCGAGGAGGAAATGCGCTGGACCCGCTACGCCATGGCGACCCTGTGGTTCAGCCTGCTGGGGATGGTGGCGGTGTACGCCATGCAGCGCCTGCAAGGGATGCTGCCCCTGAACCCACAAGGGTTCGGCGCGGTGACGCCGGATTCCGCCTTCAACACGGCCATCAGTTTCGTCACCAACACCAACTGGCAGGGCTACGCCGGGGAATCCACCCTGAGCTACCTCACCCAGATGGCGGCCCTGGCGGTGCAGAACTTCTTCTCCGCCGCCACCGGCATGGCGGTGCTGATCGCCCTGATCCGCGGCTTCGCCCGCCACACGGTGGATACCATCGGCAACTTCTGGGTGGATATGACCCGCAGCACGGTCTACATTCTGCTGCCTTTGTCTTTCCTGCTGGCGCTGGTGCTGGTAAGCCAGGGGGTGGTGCAGAACTTCGCCTCCTACAAGACCGTGGAAACGGTGGAAACCATCCGCTACGACAATCCCAAGCTGGACGCCGCCGGCCAGCCGATCAAGGACGCCGCCGGCAATCCGGTGACTGAGAAGGCCGCCACCAAGGAACAAACTCTCCCCATGGGCCCCGTGGCTTCCCAGGAGGCGATCAAGGAGCTGGGCACCAACGGCGGCGGCTTCTTCAACGCCAACTCGTCCCACCCCTTTGAGAACCCCACGCCCCTGACCAACTTCCTGGAAATCCTGGCGATCTTCCTCATTCCCGGCGCCCTGTGCCATACCTTCGGCCGCATGGTGGGCGACACCCGGCAGGGCTGGGCGATCCTCGCCGCCATGACTTTGGTGTTCCTGGGCTTGCTGGCGGTGGCGGAAGTGTCCGAAACCGCCGGCAACCCGGCCCTCGCCGCCCTGGGCGTGGATCAGGCCGTGTCCGCCACTCAGTCCGGCGGCAACATGGAGGGCAAGGAGACCCGCTTCGGCGTCGTCAACTCGGCCCTCTTCGCCACCGTCACCACCTCCACCTCCTGCGGCGCGGTGAACAGCATGCACGATTCCTTCACCCCCCTGGGCGGCCTGGTTCCCCTGGTCAACATCCAGCTGGGCGAGGTGATCTACGGCGGCGTCGGTTCCGGCCTCTACGCCATGCTGATCTACGCCGTCATCGCGGTATTCATCGCCGGCCTGATGATCGGCCGCACGCCGGAATACCTGGGCAAGAAGATCGAGGCCTTCGACATCAAGATGGCCTCCCTCACCATCCTCATTCCGCCCCTGCTCATCCTCTGCGGCACGGCGGCGGCGGTGATGGTGGACGCGGGCAGGGCCGGCGTGGCCAACCCCGGCGCCCACGGCTTTTCCGAAATCCTCTACGCCTTCAGCTCGGCGGCGGGCAACAACGGCAGCGCCTTCGCCGGCCTGTCCGCCAACACGCCGTTCTACAACACCGCCCTGGGAATCGCCATGTGGATTGGCCGCTTCTGGCTGATCGTTCCGGTGCTGGCCCTGGCCGGCTCCCTGGCGGCCAAGAAGCGCATTCCCGCCGGTGCCGGCACCATGCCCACCCACACACCGCTGTTCGTCATGCTGCTGATCGGCACCGTGATCCTGGTGGGCGCGCTGACCTTCGTCCCGGCCCTGGGCCTCGGCCCCATCGTCGAGCACCTGGCCATGGTCGGTGCCCACTAGATGGGAAGTCGCGCAGCGCCTCCTCGTCCCCCTCTCCCGTCCCGCCGTGGCCGCCGATAAGCGGCGTGCAGCCGGCGAGGACACCCCTTGCGGGTGCAGGGAGAGGGCAGGGGTGAGGGAAACCGGATATGCCATTCGTGGCGTGATTCCCCGGTATGCCGTGAATGGCATAGCCGGGTAGGAGACTGAAACATGAGTAAACATAGCCAAACCTTTTCCTTCTTCGACCGCGACCTCCTGCGGCAGGCCCTGTGGGATTCCGTCCTCAAGCTGTCTCCCCGGCAGCAGATGAAGAACCCGGTGATGTTCGTGGTGTGGATCGGCAGCATTCTGACCACCTTCCTGTTCTTCCAGGCCCTGGGCGGCGAGGGCGAAGCCCCGGCGGGCTTCATCCTGGCGGTGTCCCTGTGGCTGTGGTTCACGGTGCTGTTCGCCAACTTCGCCGAGGCCATCGCCGAGGGCCGCAGCAAGGCCCAGGCGGCGTCCCTGCGCCAGGCCCGTCGCGACATCATGGCGAAGAAGCTGGACGAGCCCCGCTACGGCGCCCAGTGGTCCAAGGTGGAAAGCAGCAAGCTGCGCCGGGGCGACGTGGTGCTGGTGGAAGCCGGCGACATGATCCCCGCCGACGGCGAGGTGATCGAGGGCGTGGCGTCGGTGAACGAAAGCGCCATCACCGGCGAATCGGCACCCGTGATCCGGGAATCCGGCGGCGACTTCAACGCCGTCACCGGCGGCACCACGGTGCTGTCCGACTGGCTGATCGTGCAGGTCACCACCAACCCCGGCGAGAGCTTCCTCGACCGCATGATCGCCATGGTGGAAGGGGCCAAGCGCCAGAAGACCCCCAACGAGATCGCCCTCACCATCCTGCTGGTGGCCATGACCATCGTCTTCCTGCTGGCCACCGCCACCCTGCTGCCGTTCTCGCTGTACAGCGTGGAAGTGGCGAAGGCAGGTTCGCCGGTGACCATCACCGTGCTGGTGGCGCTGCTGGTGTGCCTCATCCCCACCACCATCGGCGGCCTGCTGTCGGCCATCGGCGTGGCGGGCATGGGGCGCATGATGCAGAAGAACGTCATCGCCACCTCCGGCCGGGCGGTGGAAGCCGCCGGCGACGTGGACGTGCTGTTGCTGGACAAGACCGGCACCATCACCCTGGGCAACCGCCAGGCTTCCGCCTTCATCCCGGCCCAGGGCGTCACCGAGGCCGAACTGGCCGACGCCGCCCAGCTCGCCTCCCTGGCGGACGAAACCCCCGAGGGCCGTTCCATCGTGGTGCTGGCGAAGCAGAAGTTCAACCTGCGGGAGCGGGACATTCACTCCCTGGGCGCCACTTTTGTTCACTTCTCCGCCCAAACCCGCATGAGCGGCGTCAACCTGGGAGAACGCCAGGTCAGGAAAGGCTCGGTGGACGCGGTGAAGAAACACCTGGAAGCGATGGGCTCCAGCTTGCCGCCCTCCGTGTCCAGGCAGGTGGACGACGTGGCCCGGCGCGGCAGCACGCCCCTGGTGGTGGCCGACGGCAGCCGGGTGATGGGCGTGGTGGAGCTGAAGGACATCGTCAAGGGCGGCATCAAGGAGCGCTTCGCCGAGCTGCGCCGCATGGGCATCAAGACCGTGATGATCACCGGCGACAACCGCCTCACCGCCGCCGCCATCGCCGCGGAGGCGGGGGTGGACGACTTCCTCGCCGAAGCCACCCCGGAAACCAAGCTCGCCCTGATCCGCCAGTACCAGGCGGAAGGACGGCTGGTGGCCATGACCGGCGACGGCACCAACGACGCCCCGGCCCTGGCCCAGTCCGACGTGGCGGTGGCCATGAACACCGGCACCCAGGCGGCCAAGGAGGCGGGCAACATGGTGGACCTGGATTCCAACCCCACCAAGCTGATCGAGATCGTGGAGACCGGCAAGCAGATGCTCATGACCCGGGGCTCGCTGACCACCTTCTCCATCGCCAACGACGTGGCCAAGTACTTCGCCATCATCCCGGCGGCCTTCGTGTCCACTTACCCGGCCCTGGGCGCCCTCAACGTGATGCGCCTGGCGACGCCCGCCAGCGCCATTCTCTCAGCCGTCATCTTCAACGCCCTGGTGATCGTGGCCCTCATTCCCCTGGCCCTGAAAGGCGTGAAATACCGCCCCGTGGGCGCGGAGGTGCTGCTGCGCAACAACCTGCTGGTCTACGGTCTGGGCGGCATCGTCGTGCCCTTCATCGGCATCAAGCTGATCGACCTGATGCTGGCCGCCCTTGGCTGGGTTTAAGGAAAGGAGCCAATCATGCTGAAAGAAATTCGTCCCGCCGTGGTCAGCTTCCTGGTGTTGAGCCTGGTCACCGGCGTCGCCTATCCCCTGGCGGTCACCGGCATCGCCCAGGCGGTGTTCCCGGAGCAGGCCAACGGCAGCGTCATCATGCAAAACGGCAAGGCCGTGGGCTCCGCGCTGATCGGCCAGTCTTTCAGCGATCCCCGGTATTTCTGGGGCCGCCCCTCGGCCACCGGGCCCATGCCCTACAACGCCGCCGCGTCCGGCGGCTCCAACCTGGGCCCCGCCAACCCGGCCCTGCTGGAGGCGGTGAAGGGGCGGGTGCAGGCCCTGCGGGAGGCCGATCCCGGCAACACCGCGCCGGTGCCGGTGGACCTGGTCACCGCCTCGGCCAGCGGCCTCGACCCCCACATCAGCCCGGCCGCCGCCGAATACCAGGCGCCGCGCGTCGCCCGCCTCCGCCATCTGCCGGCCGAAACGGTGCGGGCGCTTGTCGCGCGGCACACGGAAGACCGCCAGTTCGGCCTTCTTGGCGAGCCCCGGGTGAACGTGCTGGAGCTCAACCTGGCCCTGGATGCGCTACCATAGACCATGGCCGAAGACCAAAGACCCGACCCCGACGCCCTGCTGGAGCGCATCCAGACGGAGGAGGCTCGCGCCCGGCGCGGCAAGCTGAAGGTGTTCTTCGGCTCCTGCGCGGGGGTGGGCAAGACCTACGCCATGCTTTCCGCCGCCCGTCAGCTGCGCGCCCAGGGCCGGGACGTGGTGGTGGGCATCGCCGAGACCCACGGCCGCGCGGAAACCCAGGCCCTGCTGGAGGGTCTGGAGCAAGTCCCCAGGAAGGAAATCGAATACCGGGAGCGCTTCATCAAGGAGTTCGACCTGGACGCGGCGCTGGCCCGCAAGCCCGCCCTCATCCTGGTGGACGAGCTGGCCCACAGCAACGCCCCCGGCTCCCGCCATCCCAAGCGCTGGCAGGACGTGGTGGAACTGCTGGACGCGGGCATCGACGTCTTCACCACCGTCAACGTGCAGCACCTGGAGAGCCTCAACGACGTGGTGGGGGGCATCACCGGCATCCGGGTGTGGGAGACGGTGCCGGACCACGTGTTCGACGAGGCGGACGAGGTGGTGCTGGTGGACCTCACCCCCGACGAGCTGCTCAAGCGCCTGCAGGAGGGCAAGGTCTATCTTCCTCAACAGGCCAAGAGCGCCATCCGCAACTTCTTCCGCAAGGGCAACCTGATCGCTCTGCGGGAGCTGGCCCTGCGCCGCACCGCCGACCGGGTGGACGAGGAAATGCGCGCCTACCGCCGCAGCGAAGCGGTGAAGCCGGTGTGGCAGACGCGGGAATCGCTGCTGGCTTGCGTCGGTCCTGGCGGGGGCGGGGAGCGGGCGGTGCGCAACGCCGCCCGCCTCGCCGCCCAGATGGACATCCCCTGGCACGCCATTTACGTGGAGACGCCGCGCCTGCAGCGGCTGCCCAGGAAAGCGCGGGCGCGCATCCTGCAAACCCTCAAGCTGGCCAAGGATTTGGGGGCGGAAACCGCCACCCTGCCGGGGGACGATGCCGCCGCCACCACCGTGGCCTACGCCCGGGACCACAACCTGACCAAGGTCGTGGTGGGCCGGGACCACGAGGCCACCTTCTGGCGCCGCTCCTTCGCCGAACGCCTGGGACGCCTGGCCCCGGACCTGGACGTGGTTCAGGTGGCCCGGGACAGGGAGGGCGCGCCGCTGAAGGAGACGCGCCGCCTCTTTCTCTCCCGCGACCGCTCCCCCTGGCGCGCCTACGCCCAGAGCGCCGCCGCGTGCGCCGCCGTGACGCTGCTGGCCACGCCGCTGCGGGATTGGCTCGACCTGACCAATATCGTGATGATCTTCCTCCTCGCCGTCATGGGGGTGGCGCTGCGTTTGGGGCGGGGGCCGGCGGTGCTGGCGGCCTTCCTCAGCGTGGCCTTCTTCGATTTCTTCTTCGTTCCTCCGCGCCTTTCCTTCGCCGTGGGCGACGTGCAATACCTGCTCACCTTTGGGGTGATGCTGGCGGTGGCCCTGGTGATTGCCCAGCTCATGGCCAACCTGCGCTACCAGGCCCGCGTCGCCATGAACCGCGAGGGGCGCGCCCGGGCTTTGTACGAAGCGGCGCGGGATTTGTCGGCGGCCCTGCAGCCCCAGCAGATTGCCGAGATCTGCGACCGCTTCATGGAGCGGGTATTCGGCGCCAAGGCGGCGATCATCCTGCCGGATGCCCAGGACCGCCTGCGGGAGGCGGGTGGCGAGGACGGCAGCGTCCCCGCGCTGGATACCGGTATCGCCCAATGGGCCTTCGATCACGGCGAGACGGCGGGGCTCGGCACCGATACCCTGTCCGCCGCGCCCATCCTTTATCTTCCCCTCAAGGCTCCCATGCGCACCCGTGGCGTGCTGGCCATCGAGCCGCGTCACGGGGAATGGCTGCAAATCCCCGAGCAGCGCCGCCTGCTGGATACCTTTTCCACCCTGCTGGCCATCGCCATCGAGCGGGTGCATTACGTGGAGGTGGCCCAGGACGCGGTGGTGAAGATGGAATCCGAGCGGCTGCGCAATTCGGTGCTGTCGGTGCTGTCCCACGACCTGCGCACCCCCCTCACCGCACTGGTGGGGCTGTCCGACATCTTGCCCTTGGACCCCCTCTCCCCCCGGCAGCAGGAGGCGGCCGCCGCCATCCACGGCGAGGCGGTGCGCATGAGCGCCCTGGTGAACAACCTGCTGGACATGGCCCGCTTCCAGTCCGGCGAGGTGAGACTCAACCGCCAGTGGCAGCCCCTGGAGGAGGTGGTGGGGAGCGCGCTCCAGGCTTCAGCCGCCGCCCTGGGCGAGCGGGAAGTGACGGTGGAGCTGCCGGAAGGACTGCCCTTCGTCGAGTTCGATGCCGTGCTGATCGAGCGGGTGCTGTGCAATCTCCTGGAGAATGCCGGAAAATACACGCCCGCCGGCGCCCAGGTGCGCATCACGGCGGCCCGCAAGGAGCGAGTCATGGAAATCTCGGTCTGCGACGACGGTCCCGGCCTGTCCCCGGGGCGGGAGGAAACCCTGTTCGACAAGTTCACCCGAGGCCGGGCGGAGTCGGCCATCCCTGGCGTCGGCCTGGGGCTGGCCATCTGCCGCGCCATCGTCGAGGCACACGGGGGCCGCATCTGGGCCGTGAACGCCCAGCCCCACGGCGCCTGCTTCATCTTTTCCCTGCCCTTGGGCACGCCGCCCGACTTGTCCGTGCCCCCGGAGGCGTGAGATGGGCGAGCCGGTGGTGGTCGTGGTGGAGGACGAGCGGCAAATCCGCCGCTTCGTGCGGACGGCCCTGGAGGAGGACGGCTGCCAGGTGCACGAGGCGGAAACCGCCTCCCGGGGACTGATCGAAGCGGGGACCCGCAAGCCCGACCTGGTGATCCTCGACCTGGGCTTGCCGGACCGGGACGGGGTGGATTTCATCCGGGACCTGCGGAGCTGGTCGTCGGTGCCGGTGATCGTGCTGTCGGCCCGCTCCGGCGAGGAGGACAAGATCGCCGCCCTGGATGCCGGGGCCGACGACTACCTCACCAAGCCCTTTGGCGTCGGCGAGTTGCGGGCGCGGGTGCGCGCCCTGCTGCGGCGCCGGGGCCCGCAGGGGGAAGGGAGCGGGCCGGTGGTGGAGTTTGGCGCGGCGCGGATGGACTTGATCAGCCGCGTCGTCACCCGTGGCGGGGAGGAAGTCCGCCTCACCCCCATCGAATACCGCCTCCTGGCCTACCTGGTGGCCAATGCCGGCAAGGTGTTGACCCATCGCCAGTTGCTGCGGGAAGTGTGGGGGCCCAGCCACGGCGACAGTCCCCACTACCTGCGGGTTTACATGGGCAACCTGCGCAAGAAGCTGGAAGCGGACCCGGCCCGGCCCCGCCACCTCCTCACGGAAAGCGGATTGGGGTATCGTTTCAAACCCTAGGACTTTTGGATAGCGAAGATGGACATCGGCCTCCTCGTCATCGGCGACGAAATCCTCTCCGGCAAGCGGAAGGACGGCCATTTCGATCATGTGGTGGGCATGCTCGCCGCCCGCGGCCTGGAGCTGTCCTGGTGCCGCATCGTCGGCGACGTGCCGGCCCGCATCGTCCAGACCCTGAAGGAAACCTACGCCAGCGGCGATCTGGTGTTCTCCTGCGGCGGCATCGGCGCCACCCCGGACGACCATACCCGGCGCTGCGCCGCGGAGGCCGCTGGAGTGCCGCTGGCGCGCCATCCCCAGGCAGTGGCGGAAATCGAGGCCCAGTTCGGCGCCGACGCCTATCCCCGGCGCATCGTCATGGCCGACCTGCCCGAGGGCTGCGGCATCATCCCCAACCCGGTGAACCGGGTGCCGGGTTTTTTTCTCAAGGGCCACCATTTCCTCCCCGGCTTTCCCCAGATGGCCTGGCCGATGATGGAATGGGTGCTGGACAATCGGTATCCCGGACTGCGCGATTTGGCGCCGGAAACCGAGACCCTGTTCACCGTCTTCGACGTGACCGAGAGCCTCCTCATCGACCTGATGGAGGACTTCGTCGCCCGCTATCCCGACGTGCGCTTCTCCAGCCTGCCCCACCTAGGGGAGCACGGCGAGCGGCGCATCGAGTTCGGCGTCAAGGGCAGCCGGCCCCGGGTGAACGAGGCGGCCGCCTTTCTCCAGCAGGGGGTGGCGGCGCGGGGCTACCGCTGGGAAAACAAAGCCCGCTGAAAAGCGGGCTTGGGTTCGAGAGGTTACTGCCGTGCCGGTGGCGCCGTGGCTGGGGCCGTCGGCGGGGCTGCCGCCGGATCGTAGCTCAGGACCAGCAGCGCCAGCTTTTCCGACAGCCCCATGATGGGCACCGCCAGGATCATCTTGCCCCCCTCGCCATCCAGCACCGTCGGGGCCTGGGCGGCGTTCACCGCCGGCGGATAGACCTCTTCCAGCTTGCCGTCGACCAGCTTGCGGTCGCTGGCGAGGGCGATGGAGCCGTCGGTGCGGGCCAGGACGACGCGGTCGAAGCCCGGCTGCTTGACCAGTTCGCCGATGTAGCTGTCGATTTGGGCCTGGTTGTCCGCCATCACCAGGTCCCGCAGGGCCCAGGACAGGGGGCGGGCCATGAGGAGCAGGGCGTCGCGCCGGGCCGCCAGCACGGCTTTCTTGCCTTCCTCGGCGGCCTTGGCGGCGTTGGCCTGGGCCTGCTGCACCGCCTGGGTTTTTTCGGCGGCGAGCCGCTCTTCCACGGCGGAAACCGCCAGGCTTTTCCATGCCGCCATGGCGGCCACCGCCGCCACGCCGACGATGGCCGCGATTACCGTGGGATTGAGCTTGATGGCCGGCAGGGCCAGTTTCTTCTTCGCTTCCGGCTGGGCCGGGGCTTCCGCTTGCGGTTCCATCGCCTCGCTCATGGGGCTCCTCCTCGGTTATGGGTGTTGTAAGCCGATTATAGGCAATTCGCCGCGCAAGTGGCGGCGGGCGGCCTATTTCATCCTGGAGGGCGGTGTCAGGGTCCGTCCGGCCACCCGGAACACCCCCCGGCCGAAATGGTGCAGGGTATGGGGAAGCTTCACCGAACGGTCGATCCAGGCCTTTACCACCTCGAGGATGAAGAAGTTGTAGCGGTTCACCATCCGGCTGTCCGCCACCCGGCACTCCAGGTTGGCGTAGCATTCCGCCACCAGGGGGGCGGCCACGGCGGAGGCGGGACGGGGCGTGAGGCGGAAGGTTTTGAACTTGTCCACCGTCCGCCCGGAGCTGTTGCCCACCTGCACCACCCGCTTCGCCAGCCGCGCCGTGGGGATGTTGATGACGCACTCCTTGGTGGCCGCCAGGGCGTCGAAACTGAAATTGTTGCCGCTGACCACGCAGCCCACCAGGGGCGGTTCGAATTCCAGCATGGTGTGCCACGAGAGGGTCATCACGTTGGCCTTGCCGCGCTTGGACGTGGTCAACAGCACCACCGGCCCGGTTTCGAGATGGCGGTAAACCTGGGACAGGGGCAGGGGGCGTTTTGCCTTGCGGGCGGTTCGGCTGCGGCGGGGCGGGGTCATGGCGGCCGTCCTTGAGGAAAGGGTGGACGCTATCAGGATAGCCTAGGGTTTAGGATTGAAGGAATTCCCAGCGGGGGAAGGCGGCGGCCAGTCCGGCGGCAAGCCCGCCGCCGTCGGCGACCCGCCACAAAATCAGCTCCTCCACCCGGAAGCGCCTGCCCGTGGCGGAAACCCTCACCCCGGAATAATGGGCCACGTAGCCCCGCTCCGCCGCCGCGTGGAGGATTTTTTCCCGGGCGGCGCGGCTGTCCGGTTCCGCCGTCAGGCGGGAGGGGGTGGCGGTGAAGCGGGGCCAGTCCATTTCCCACAGTGCGAGGGCGGCGCGGTTGCCGTAGTCGAGGAGGGGGTCGGCCTGGGTACCGTGGGCCAGGACGGGGAAGGGCGCCTCGAACAGGGACCGGGCGTCGGCCTCCGGGCTGTCCTGCCGGGGGATGAGGGGCCGCCCGAGGAGGCGCTCGAAGGAATCCAGCACCTGGGCGGCACGGGCGACGGCTTGGGGGGCGAGCCAGGGGGCGGAAATCATGGGGCTATTGTAGCCGGGAACCTCCATCCTGCCATCGGGTCCATAGTGGTCCCCCGCCGCCTCGCGTACAATAGCCCCCCTGATGGACGCCGCCAAACCCCTCTTCTCCTATCGCCCCCACTGGGCCAAACGCTTCGGCACCGCCCCTTTCCTGCCCATGAGCCGGGCGGAGATGGATGCCCTGGGCTGGGACGCCTGCGACGTGATTCTGGTCACGGGGGACGCCTACATCGATCATCCCAGCTTCGGCATGGCCCTGGTGGGGCGGCTGCTGGAGGCCCAGGGCTTCCGCGTCGGCATCATCGCCCAGCCGGACTGGCAGTCGGCGGAGGCCTTCAAGGCGCTGGGCCGCCCCACCCTGTATTTCGGCGTCACGGCGGGGAACATGGATTCCATGGTCAACCGCTACACCTCGGAGCGCAAAATCCGCTCCGACGACGCCTATACCCCCGGCGGCGAGGGCAACAAGCGCCCCGACCGGGCGGTGCTGGTCTATTCCCAGCGCTGCCGGGAGGCCTACCCGGAGGTTCCCGTCGTCCTCGGCGGCATCGAGGCGAGTCTTCGCCGCATCGCCCACTACGACTACTGGTCCGACACCGTGCGCCGCTCGGCGCTGCCGGATTCCAAGGCGGACATCCTGCTCTTCGGCAACGCCGAACGGGCCCTGGTGGAATTGACCCACCGCCTGGCGAAGGGGGAGAAGATCAGCGACATCACCGACCTGCGGGGGACGGCCTTCATGCGCCGAGGCATTCCCGACGGCTGGGCGGAGCTGGATTCCACCTCGGTGGACGTGCCGGGGGGCGTGCTGATCCACGCCAGCCCCTACGCCGAACCCGCCGGCTGCGCCAAGGAAACTGGCCAAGCCGTGGTGTTCCAGCCACCGCCCCGTCCCGACCGCCAGCACACCGTTGTCCGCCTGCCTTCCTACGAACAGGTGAAGGCCGACCCCCTGCTCTACGCCCATGCCTCCCGGGTGCTGCACCTGGAGTCCAACCCCGGCAACGCCCGGGCCCTGGTCCAGGCCCACGGCGCCCGGGACGTGTGGGTGAACCCGCCGCCGGTTCCCCTGGAGACCGAGGAGCTGGACCGGGTGTACGAGCTGCCCTACGCCCGCCGTCCCCACCCGGCCTACGGCGAGGCCAAGATTCCCGCCTGGGAGATGATCCGCTTTTCCGTCGCCATCATGCGCGGCTGTTTCGGCGGCTGCACCTTCTGCTCCATCACCGAGCACGAGGGGCGCATCATCCAGAGCCGCTCCGAGGCCTCGGTGCTGCGGGAAGTGGAGGAGGTGCGGGACAAGACCCCGGGCTTCACCGGCGTCATCTCCGACCTGGGCGGCCCCACCGCCAACATGTACCGGCTGAAGTGCAAGGACCCGAAAATCGAATCCGCCTGCCGCCGCTTGAGCTGTGTCTACCCGGACATCTGCGTCAACATGGGCACCGACCACGGCCCCCTGGTGTCCCTCTACCGCAAGGCGCGGGCCCTGCGCGGCGTCAAGAAGGTGCTGATCGGCTCCGGGGTGCGCTACGACCTGGCGGTGCGCTCCAAGGAGTATGTGCGGGAGCTGGCTGCCCACCACGTGGGGGGCTATCTTAAGATCGCCCCCGAGCACACCGAGGGGGGGCCCCTGTCGAAGATGATGAAGCCCGGCATCGACACCTACTACCGTTTCAAGGAACTGTTCGACGCCTATTCCCGGGAGGCGAAGAAGGAGCAGTACCTGATTCCCTACTTCATCGGCGGCCACCCCGGCACCACCGACGAGGACATGCTCAACCTGGCCCTGTGGCTGAAGGCCAACGATTTCCGCCCGGACCAGGTGCAGACCTTCCTCCCCACTCCCATGGCCCTGGCCACCGCCATGTACCACAGCCACCGCAACCCCCTGAAGCGGGTGACGCGCAAGGGCGAGGAAGTGCCGGTGCCCTTCGGCGCCCGGCAGCGCAAGCTGCACAAGGCTTTTCTCCGCTACCACGACCCGGAGAACTGGCCTTTGCTGCGGGAAACGTTGAAGCGCATGGGCCGCGCCGACCTCATCGGCAACGCCAAGAAATGCCTGGTTCCCGCCTGGCAGCCCGCCGGCGCTGGCCGGGAAGGCGACAAGGAAACGCGGCGGCCGCGGCCCACCGCGCCCGCTCCCCGACGACAAAAACCCGCCCCGAGAGGGCGCCGTTAAAGGACGATTCATGGACAACCCATTTAGCGAACAGGACCTGGACCAGCTGGAAGAACTGCTGGCGGCGGACATTTTCAAGGACGAGGCGATGACCCTGGACGTTCTCCAGGGCTTTCTCTGCGCCGTGGTCAGCGGGCCGGAGGAGATTCCCGCCGCGGCCTGGCTGCCCGAGGCCCTGGGCGAGGCGCCGGCCTACGAATCCCCGGCCCGGAAGGAAGAGGCCGAGGCCCTGGTGCTGAAATTCTACCGCGGCATCGCCGCCGCCCTGGAGGCGCGGGAGGACTTCGACCTCATCCTCTACGGTTTCGAGGACGACCCGGAGGAGCTGGATTACGGCTCCTGGTGCGACGGCTATGTTTACGGCTCCCAGATGGGGGAGCGCAACTGGTTCGAGGCGGCGGGGGAATACAGCGAGGACCTGACCGACAAGATGGAAGTGTTCTTCCTCCTCAACGGCCTCCTCAAGGAGGACACCCTCAAGCACGGCGACAAGTGGATGTCCCCCAAGGAGGAACAGGAGGCCCTGGCCGAGGCCCAGGAGGAATTGCCCAACGCCGTGGGGGCGATTTACCGCTTCTGGCAGTCCTACCGCGCCAAACCCGCCCCGGCGCGCCGGGAAGAATCCAAGGTGGGGCGCAACGACCCCTGTCCCTGCGGCAGCGGCAAGAAATACAAGCAGTGCTGCGGCAAGGACGCCGCCTGAGGGGCTAGCCTTTCTTGGCGGCCCGCCGCCGCTCCATCAGTTGGTGAAGGAGGGGGCCGAAGATCACCTCCATCGCCTGCAGGGCCTTTCCGGCAGGCACCACCAGGGTGTTGGGGCGGGACATGAAGGAGTCGTGCAGCATGTCCAGCAAGTAGGGGAAATTCACTTCCTTCGGGTAGCGGAAGCGGATCACCATCAGGCTTTCGTCCAGATTGGGCACGTCCCGGGCGATGAAAGGGTTGGAGGTATCCACCACCGGTACCCGCTGAAAATTGATGTGGGTGCGGGAGAACTGGGGCGTGATGTGGTGGACGTAGTCGTGCATCCGCTCCAGGATGGCGTGGGTGATGGCTTCGCGGGAATAGCCCCGGTCGTTGCAGTCCTTGTGGAGCTTCTGAATCCACTCCAGGTTGACGATGGGGGTGACGCCGATGAGCAGGTCCACGTGCCGGGCGATGTCCGCCTCCTCGCCCACGTAACCGCCATGAAGCCCCTGGTAGAGCAGCAGATCGGTGTTCTCGGGCAGCGGCGCCCAGGGGGTGAGGGTGCCGGGGGGCTGGCCGTGTTCGGCGGCGTCGGCTTCGCAGTGGACGTAGTTGCGGCTCTTGCCGCTGCCCTTCTTGCCGTACTCCGCCAGCAGCGCTTCCAACTCCGGCAGCAGGTTGCCCTCGGGGCCGAAATGGGTGATGGGCCGCTTGCCGGCCTTGAGGGATGCGGCTACCGCCTCCTTCATTTCCTGCCGGCCGTAGCGGTGGAAGCCGTCGCCCTGCACCACCGCCGCCGTGACTTTCTCCCGCCAGAACAGATGCTTGAACGCCGACATTACCGGTTCGCTGCCGGAACCTGAGGCGCCGGTCACGGCAATGATGGGATGCTTGTGCGACATGGGTCCTCCCGCGGCATGTAAGTTGTTATGGCTTTATTACACGTCATTTTGCGCCTGCGGCGGTGCGCCTGCAACCGCCCCGGGGGGCAGAGGAAATTAAATGAAAAAGGCGCGGCGGAAACCCCGCCGCGCCCCTGGCGAATGGTGAGGCGGCTTGGCCTCAGGTGGACGGCACGCCGCCGATCACGACCTTGGTTTCCTTGCTGGCGCTGCTGCGGATGCTGACCGGTGCGCCCGCCGCTCCCCGCAGGATTTCTCCCGCCATGTAATCCCGTGCTTCCTGGGTCGGGGCGTAGACGTGCACCGCCGATTCGTTGCGGGCCGCCAGGGCGCCCAGCTTGCGCAGCACCTGGCTGGCGTCCGCCGAACGGTTCTTCACCGCATCGTAAGGGATGGGGGTCTCCAGCTTGTCGAAGGTGGCGTGGCCGCTGTCATTGGTTTCCCGCGCCTGGAGCTTGGGGCTTTCGTACGGGTAGCGGCTCTTGGCTTGCACGTCGGCGATTTCCCGCGACGAGTCTTCCGCCTGCTTCAGCTTGTGGTCGCTTTGCAGCCCTTTCCAGTAGCCGATGCCGGCGCCGACCAGGGCGCCGACGACGGTGACGGTGGTGCGGTCCCGGTTGGCGAGATAACCGACCACGTTGCCGGCCACCGCGCCGATGGCGCCTCCGATGGCGGCTTGCTTGGCCGGGCTGGAGCCGCCCGACGAATAACCGCCCCCTTCGGTGGCGCACCCCGCCGACAGGGCGGCGGCGACCAGGGCGCAGGCGGCGTTGCGGGCGATGGTGCGTTGGGTGGGAATATCCATGGCTTTCTCCTTTGTTGAGCCAAATCATCCGCCTCTCCGGTTGGAGTATTCCGCTTCAAAGTCCCATGGCACGGAAGCAGAACGAGGGGGAAGGATGAAAGGGGCGGGAACCCTCGGGAAGGTGGAAGTGGACGGCATGGGGCCGTCCCCTAGCCTGTGTATGTGTTATAGCAGCCAGGGGGCATTTTTCCAACGCGCGGTTATCTTGGACGCGGGTAGGATTTTACGTCGCCAGCATGCGCTCATGATGGGGGTATCGAGGTTTTCCGACACCCGGTGGATGAAGGCGCGTCCCCCGTTGGCAGGGTTCTCGGAGACTTATGGTATCCCGCGTGCCATGCCATGGGGTCACGGTTCAGCCTTCAGGCTTTGATGGCCATAGATCAGCACGGCGAAGAATACCCCGCCTTGCACGAAACCCAGCAGCGTTTCGATGCCGGCGGCCCACATGGCGTTGAGGGTTTGAGGAACCCAATCACCCAGCCCCAGGGTGGTGAACAGTTCGAGGGAGATGTACAGCGAGACGGAAAAGGCGTGCGGCGTAAGGTCTTGCGCCAGCGGCGACGGCAGGGCGCCATTGTAGCGAAACAGCTCGAACACGCCGAACAAATGGAACAGCAGGGCGAAATACAGCAGCGTGATGGCTGACACTTCCAGATACAGGAGCACGATGTGCAACAGGTCGAGGCGCACCGAGCGGCGTTTGCGGGAGATGTAAAACAACATCAAGTCGAGCAGGGCGAAGCGCACGACGACGATATAAACGAGAAAGGCTGTCAACAGGGCTTCTTTGTGGTGGCCAAAGGTCGCCGGCTCTTGGGCTTGCCACCATGCTCCCGCCAATGGTGGCAACAGCAGCGAGGGGAGGGCGAAGGGCAGGACAGGAAGCCACGCACCCCAGGCAAGGCTTCGGAGCCGGCGAAAGGCGCGGAGAAGGATGGGGCTCACCTTTCCCTTTCTCTGGGGACAAGGCCTTGCCGCAGGCGGGCCTCAATGTCCTCTGTCCGTGGCAGGCCCGAAAACAGCACCTGGCCATCCGCCAGAACGGCGGGCATCTGCCCATGGGCAAGGACAAAGGCTTCGAGGTCCTTGCGTATTTCCAGGTCCAGGTCCAGTCCTAGCCCGGCGGCTGCGCAGGAGAGGCGTTTTTCCAGGCGCAGCAGGGGTTCGCCGTTGCCCACTAGGGTCAATTTCAGCACCGGTGCGCCTGAAGGCGGAACTCCGCACCCGCTCACGATTTCTTCCTGTCGGTCAACCACACGTAGAACATGGGCAGGTAGAACAGGGACAGCAGCGTTCCCACCAGCAGGCCTCCGATGGAGGCGTCCGCCAGGGGGGAGAGCCGCTCCAGGCCCACGGCCCGTTGCATGGCGATGGGAATCATGCCGGCGATGGTGCCGAAGGCGGTCATGAGGATGGGCCGGTAGCGCAGCCGCACCGCGCCCGCCGCCGCATCGAAAGCGCTGGCCCCGGCTTCCCGCCGCTCGCGGATGAAGTCCACCATCAGGATGGAGTTCTTGATGACGATGGAAAACAGCAGCACGATGCCCAGGATGGCCGGCAGGGCCAGGGCCTTGCCAAAGGCGAGGAGCCCCCACACCGCGCCGATGGCGGAAAGGGGCAGAATGACCACCGACAGCGCTCCCAGGCTCACGCTACGGTAGGTCGGAACCAGGATGCCGAACAGCAGCAGCACCCCCACGCCCAACCCGATCAACATGCGCTTGCTGGATTGGCTGCCCTCGGCGTCGTCCCCCATCTCGGCGAAGGTGACGCCGGGGGGCAGGGCCTTGGCGGTGGCGGCCACCGCTCCATCCTTGATGAAGCTGATGGGGGCGGTATTGCGGTAGGCCAGCACGTCCAGGGTATAACGCATGCCATTGGTGGTGATGACCGCCAGCCCCGGCACCCTCTCCACGCGGGCGATTTCGCCCAGGGGCACGCTGGCGCCGTCGGGCAGTTGGATGGGAAGCAGCAGCAGGTTCTCCGGTTCGTCCCGGTAGGGCTTCTGGAAATACAGCCGCACCGGCAGCGCCGTGACCGTGGGCAGCTTGCTCAGGCTCGCCCCGGCCACGCCCTTGAGGGGCAGTTGGGACAGCACGGCATCCGGGGTGAGGCCCAGTGCCCGCAGCTTGTTTTCATCCAGGGTCACCTGGGCCTCGCGGGCATCCGCGTCCCAGGTGGTGGACACCGAAGTGAAGCCCGGCACCGTCTCCAGGGCCGCCTTCACCCGCTTCGCCGCATCGGGCAGGAGCCGCCAATCTTCCGCGTAGAGCCGGATGTCCACCGGCGCCTTGACGGTGGACAGCACCGTGGCCCCGGTGTCGAATACGTCCGCCAGGGTCACGCCGGGCAGGGACTGGAGTTTCCGGCGCAACTCGGCCTCGATCTGCCAACTGGATTGGTCCCGATCCAGGCGGTTGACGTAGGCCAGGGTATAGGTGGCTTCCGCCGGCAATTGCCCCGACCCCAGGGAGAGAATGCCGGGTTCGGAACCATAGGCCACCGACACGCGCTTGACGCGCGGGTCTTTCATGAGGCTGGCCTCGAAGCCTGCCAGGCGCTTTTCCGCCGTTTCCACCGAATCGTTGGCGCTGAACTTCACGTGGGCCTTGACCAGGCCCGTGTCCATGGGCGGCAGTGCGTCCCGGCCGATAAGGGGCATCACGGTCTTGAAACTCACCAGCAACAGCATGAAGGCGGGCAATATCAGCAGCAGGCGCCGGCGCAGGCTGCCGGCGAAGGCGAAGGACAGGAGCCCCTCGAACCAGGCGGCATGGGGCGCTACCGTGCGCTGGTAGAGACGCTCCATGAAACGCTCCAGCCGGTTCTTGGGCGGTAGGCCGTTGCGGTACCAGAATGCCGACAGGCGCGGGATGAAGGTGATGGCGATGAACCAGGAGACGAACACCGCGATCACCACGGTGAGGATCAGATGCTTGAACAGCTGCTGGGGAAGTTCCCCCACCGCCATCAGCGGGCTGATCACCGCCGCCGTGGCCAGGGTGCCGACGAACACCGGCCCCAGCACTTCCCGCGTGCCGTGAACGATGGCGTCCTCCACGTTCTCATGCAGTTCCCCCAGGTGCCGCTCGATGTTTTCCAGCACCACCACGGCGTCGTCCACCAGCATCCCCAAGGCGAGAATGATGCCGGTCATCACCAGGATGTTGAGTTCCCGTCCCAGCAGCCACAGGATGCCCATGGTGGCGAGGAATACCAGGGGGATGCTCACCAGGGCCGTCACCACCGCCCGCCAGTTGCCGAGGAAGAACAGGATCACCAGGCTGGTGAACAGGATGGCGTCCCGCAGGGCCTCGACCATGTTGCTGTTGGAGGTCTGGATGAGTTCGCCCTGGGTATCGGCCACGGAAAATTCGATGTTGGGATAGCGGGCCTGGAGCCCGGGCAACGCGCTTGTAGCATCGTCGATGGCGGCCTGCACCGCGCCGCCGGGGGGGCGCTGGATGGCCACGGCGATGGCATCGCGGCCATTGCCGTGGTAGGCGGAAAAACGCTCGGCGTGGGACAGGCTGAGTTTCGCCACGTCCCCCAGGGTAACGCCGGGCAGCAGGGGCAGCGCCCGCAGGGCTTCCACGCTGGCGCGCTCGCCGTACACCGTCACGGTGAGATTGGTGTCGCCGTTTTGGGCCACCCCCAGGGGCGTATCCCGGTCGAGCTTGGCGATTAGGTCCTGGGCCTTGGCCGGGTTGAGGTTGTAGCGGGACAGGGCCACGGGGTCGAATTCCACCCGCACCGCCGGCTCATGGCCGCCGAACACCTCCACGTTGGCAATGTGGGGCCGGGTGACGAAGGCGGAACGGATGTCGTTCTCGGCGATGAGGCGCACGGTGTCGAGGGAGAGGCCGCTGCCGGGCTTGGGGGACAACGCCAGGGTTAGCACCGGATTGGTGAAGCCGCCGGTGGCATATACCGAGGAGGGCGGCGTGTCCGTGGGCAATTTCGCCCGCACGCGGGAAAGCGCGTTGCTGACATCGATGAGGGCGGCGTTGAGGCCCTTTTCGTAGTCGAACTCGGCCCGGACGATGGAAACCTCGTTCTTGTCGGTGGTCTGCACGTCCCGCACCTGGGCCAAGGACCACAGTTCTTGCTCCATGGGCCGCGCCACCTTCTGCGCCACGGTCAGTGCCGAGGCGCCGGGCAGCGGAGTGAGGATGGTCACCTGGGGCCGCTCGATGTCCGGATACATGTTGCGCGGCATGTTGAGGTAGCCGATCACCCCCAGGACGGAGACGATTGCCAAGATCATGCCCAGCAGCAGGGGCCGCCTGTAGAAAAACTCGAACAGCATGGCTAGTTCTCGGCGGCGAAGGGGACGCCGGCTTCCAGCCGCGCCAGGATGTCCGGGCTGGCACAGGCGAGGGCGCCGGCAGCGCGGGCATCCAGGGTGACCGCACCCTCTTCGCCCTCCGCTTGGAGGGAGAGTTCCAGGGGCACCGCCTTCTTGCCCTCGATGCGCAGCACCGTGGCATGGCGGCCATCGCTATTCAGGGTACAGCCACGGGGAATCAGGATGCCCTGGCCCGAGAACAGCACCGCCTTCACCGCCGCACGGCTTCCCGGCGTAAACCCATCCGCCGGAGCCCGCGCCTCATAGCGGCGGGAGCCCTGGGGCGAGGCTTCCGGCCAGGGCGTCACCGGCAGGGTCTTGCTGCCCACCATCAGCCCCACAGGCGCCACGCCTTCCGGCATGTTCACCACCAGCCGCATCCCGGCGGCGGTATCGACGATTTTCAGCAAGGGCTTGCCCGGCGTCGCCAAATCCCCCGGCTGGACGAAGCGCTGGCTCACCATGCCGTCGAAGGGCGCGGCCAGGGTGGCGTTGCGCAAGTTTTCCCGCGCCACGGCCAAGCGGGCGCGTGCTGCCATTGCGGCGGCCTCGTCGGCCTGCAATTGCTCGGTGGAAACGCCGCCGATCTCGTGCAGCCGGCGGGAACGCTGCAGCCGTTCGCTGGCTGCCACGGACGCGCTTTCGGACGCGGCAAGGTCGGCGGCAAGGGAATCCCCCTGGGACGAGGTGCCGCTGGAAAGTACCATGTCCAGCTTGGCCAGCAGTTCCCCGCGCTTGAACCGGCTACCCTCGAAAAACGGCAGCGCCGCCACGTAACCGGTCAGGCGGCTGGCCAGCACGCTATCGCGCACCGCCAGCACGTCGGCCACCGTGGGTTGGGTGAGGGTCACCGCTGTCGGCTTCGCTTGCTGCACGGACACCACCACGGGCGCCACGTCAGGAGGCGTTTCCTTCCTGAGCTGCATCCTCTTGTGGATAATCAGCGCCGCGCCCACCGCGACAACGGCCAGGATGACAAGAATGGGCTTCTTGTTGAGTTTCATTGGGCATTCCTTTTCCGGTCTTCCATGGTGGCGTCCAAGGCGGCGATATAAGCGTCAGGGTCGGTGCCAGCCAGCATCTGCATGCCCGACCAGGACGCCGCCACGCGGGCCTGGGCCTGGGCAAGGCGGGTGCGGGCTTCCAGCAGGTCGTCCTCGTGGCGGAAAAGGTTTTCCAGGGTCTGATTGCCCAGCTGCTGCATTTCCCGTTCCACCTTCACTACCTCTTCCCGATAGCCCACCTCCTTTTCCAGTGCGGTTGTCTCGCTACGGGCCGCGTCGTACTGGGCGCGCAGGGCGCGGATGGCGCTTTCCGCCTCCCGCAGGGTGGCGCGAGTGGTGTCCTGGGCGGCCATGGCGTTGGCGCGGGCGGCATCCGCTTGGCGGAAGGCGGCCACTCCCAGGGGCAGCGAAATGGTGGCGCCGTAGCCCCAGGTCTCCCGGTTGTCGCCGCCGGGGGCGGCGTTGTAGCTGTAGGCGGCGTCCAACGCCACCTGGGGCAGCAGGTTGGAACGGGCCTCCCGAGCGGCGGCCTGGGCCGAACTCTCCCGTGCCTTGGCGGTTTTGGCGGTGAGGGTTTCCTCAGCCGGCGCATCGCGCCAACTGGGCAGCGGCACCGTCGCTGCCCGAGGCAGGAAATCCGCCTGGCCGGTGGCCTCGGCCAAGTTTGCCTGGGTGGCGGCGATGTCGCCGGTCAGCTGTGTTTCATCCGATTGCAGGCGGGCCAGTTGGCTTTGGGCGTAGCGGGCCTGCACCGGAGCGGCGCGGCCCAGTTTTACCTCGGCATCGAGGCGCTTGACGGTGGCCTCGACCCAGCCTCGGTAGGCGGACATGGCCTCCCGGCGGCGCTCCAGGGCCTGGAGGGTGTAGTAGTCACCCAGGGTCTGGTGCAGCTTGGCGAGCTGCTGGCGGCGGAAAGACAGCCGGGCGGCCTCGGCCTCGCCGCCGGCCTTGTCCACGGCGGCGGACACCTGGCCGAAGATGTCGATGGGGAGAACGTAGGAGAAGCCCGTCACGTCAACGGTATTGGCGAGAAGCGGCGCTGGAAGCGTGCCGGGGGCGTAGTAGCCCACCACCCGTGGGCCCTCATAATGATGGCGGCCATAGCTGATCTGCGCCTGGCCAAGGTAGCGCCCTCTGGCGGCGCCGGCCTGGGCCTCGGCCCCCTCGGCCAAGGAACGGGAGGCGGAAACCGATGGGTTTCCCAGGGCGGCACGCAGCAGTTCACCCAACTCGCCGCCCCTGGCGCTCCCGGACTCCCAGAGCAGGCTGGCCAGCAGGGTGAAAAGAACGTGGCGTCTCATGCGGCGCATTTTTTGTCTAGGCCGCCAGGCCGGACGCCACGCGCTCGGCGTGGCGGGCAGGGCGTTCCAGCAGGCGTTGCAAATCGGATTGGCTTTCGGCGGTGGCGGATTCCCCGACAGCCGCCAATTCGAGAATGCGGGCCTGCCATGGCGGAAGTCCTTCTGCTAGGCGGTAGAAAATCCAGTTTCCGGCCCGGCGCGTGGAGACGAACCCGGCGTCCCGAAGGATTGAGAGGTAGCGCGATATCCTGGGTTGCGAAATTTGCAGTATATGCACGAATTCACATACGCAAGGCTCATTGGCGTGCAGCAGAAGAAGGGTTGCTCTTCTTATGTAAGCCTCGCGTAAGGAATCATGGGGTGGTTGCGCGGTTTTCATGGGGCTCAGTATATTCGCAAATTCGAATATTTCAAGAAGAGCCCGGCGCCATCCGAATAGGGTGGCGCCTGTTTCCTGCTTACACCGCCAGCATGCGCTCGATCAGGTCCTTGACCACGGCGGGCTCGAAGGGCTTGTCGCAGATGCCGGACACCCCGGCCTGCTGGACGGCGGCGAGGCGCTCCTGGTCCTGTTCGCTGGATACCATCATGATGGGCAGGGAGCCCTGCCAGCTCTTGGTGCGGATGAACTCGGTCAATTCCCGTCCGTCCATCTCCGGCATGTTGTAGTCGGTCACCACCAGGTCGAAGTAGCCCTCGTTGACGATTTCCGCCGCCTGGCGGCCATTCTCCGCCTCGGTGATGTTGACGATGCCCAGGTTCTCCAGCACCCGGCGGATGAAGGCGCGTGCGCTGCGGCTGTCGTCCACCACCAGCACCCGCAGGCTTTCCAGGTCGATGCCCGAGACGTCCAGCTTGAGGGTGTTGGGCTGTAGGTAGTCGAGGGAGGCGAGGAGGGCCGTGCGCAGGGTGGCGGTTTCCACCGGCTTGGGCAGGATGGCGCAGGCCCCGGCCTGGCGCACCGGCTCCAGGTAGTGGGGCTTGGTCTCGCTGGAGACCAGGATGAAGGCGATTTCCCGCAGTTGATCGTCGTCGCGCATGGCTTGCACCAGTTCGGCGCCGCTCATGTCCGGCAGGTGGAGGCTGCTGATCACCAGATCGGGAGGCTGGCGGCGCATTTCCGCCAGGGCGCTCTGGGCGTCGGCGAAGGGGGTGATGCGGATGACGCCCAGTTCCTCCAGCCGCCGGGTGATGAATTGGGCCTGGACGCCGGAAGGCTCGACCAGAAAGACGCCGAGCTCGCTGATGGTGATGGAGTGCATGATATCCCTGGGAGGTTTGGTGTTGTTTGGCGCAAGGGTAACACGTCCCGCCAGTCAGTGCAGAACGGGGCGCCGCTTCTCATGGCCCCCCCCCCAGGCCCGCCTAGCGTTTCAGCAGCGGCTTCAGGTACTGTCCCGTATAGCTCACCGCGCTCTCCGCCACCGCCTCCGGCGTGCCCTCGGCAATGATGCGGCCGCCGCCGTCGCCGCCCTCGGGGCCCAGGTCGATGAGCCAGTCGGCGGTCTTGATCACGTCCAGGTTGTGCTCGATCACCACCACCGTGTTGCCGTGGTCCCGCAGGCGGTGGATGACGTCCAGGAGGAGCTGGATGTCGGCGAAGTGCAGGCCGGTGGTGGGTTCGTCCAGGATGTACAGGGTGCGGCCGGTGTCGCGCTTGGACAGCTCCAGGGCCAGCTTGACCCGCTGGGCCTCGCCGCCGGAGAGGGTGGTGGCGCTCTGGCCGAGGGTGATGTAGCCCAGGCCCACGTCCAGCAGGGTGTGAAGCTTGCGCGCCACGGCGGGGACCGCCTCGAAGAATTCGTAGGCCTTCTCCACGGTCATTTCCAGCACCTCGTGGATGTTCTTGCCCTTGTACTGCACCTCCAGGGTTTCCCGGTTGTAGCGCTTGCCCTTGCACACGTCGCAGGGGACGTAGATGTCGGGGAGGAAGTGCATTTCCACCTTGATCACGCCGTCTCCCTGGCAGGCCTCGCAACGGCCGCCCTTGACGTTGAAGGAGAAGCGGCCCGGGCCGTAGCCCCGCTCGCGGGAGGCGGGCGTGCCGGCGAACAGCTCCCGGATGGGGGTGAAGAGGCCGGTGTAGGTGGCCGGGTTGGAGCGGGGGGTGCGGCCGATGGGGCTCTGGTCCACGTCGATCACCTTGTCGAAGAACTCCAGGCCCTGGATGTCATCAAAGGGCGCGGGCTCCGTGGCGCTGCCGTAGAGGTGGCGGGCCACGGCGGGGTAGAGGGTGTCGTTGATGAGGGTGGACTTGCCCGAGCCGGAGACGCCGGTGACGCACACCAGCAGCCCTACCGGCAGCTTGAGGGCCACCTGCTTCAGGTTGTTGCCGGCGGCGCCGCTCAGCGTCAGGATCCGCTTGGGGTCCGGTGCGTGGCGCTTCTGCGGCACCTCGATTTTTTTCTTCCCGGACAGGTACTGGCCGGTGAGGGAGTCGGGGTTGGCCTTCACTTCCGCCGGGGTGCCGTGGGCGACGATGGTGCCGCCGTGGATGCCGGCGCCGGGGCCGATGTCGACGATGTAATCGGCCTCCATGATGGCTTCCTCGTCGTGCTCCACCACGATCACGCTGTTGCCCAGGTCCCGCAGGCGCTTGAGGGTGTTGAGGAGGCGGGTGTTGTCCCGCTGGTGGAGTCCGATGGAGGGCTCATCCAGCACGTACATCACGCCGGTGAGGCCGGAGCCGATCTGGCTCGCCAGGCGGATGCGCTGGGCTTCGCCGCCGGAGAGGGTGTCGGCGGAACGGTCCAGCATCAGGTAATCCAGGCCCACGTTGTTGAGGAACACCAGGCGGTCGGCGATTTCCTTGACGATTTTTTCCGCCACCGTCTGCCGGTGGCCGGTGAACTGGAGCAGGTCGAAGAAGCGCAGGGCCTCCTTCAGCGGCAGGTGGCTCACGTCGTGGATAGTCTTGCCGCCCACCTTCACGTGGCGGGCCTCCCGCCGCAGGCGGGCGCCCTCGCACTCGGGACAGGGCTGGGCGTTGAGGAACTTGGCCAGTTCCTCCCGCACGGCGGTGGAGTCCGTCTCCCGGTAGCGCCGCTCCAGGTTGGGCACCACCCCCTCGAAGGGATGGCTGCGCTTGGAGACAATGCCGCGGTCGTTGATGAAGCGGAACTCGATGGCCTCCTTGCCGCTGCCGTAGAGGATGGCCTGCTGCACCTCTTCCGGCAGCTCCTCGAAGGGCAGTTCGATGTCGAAGCCGTAGTGCTTGGCCATGTCCTGCAGCATCTGGAAATAGAACTGGTTGCGCCGGTCCCAGCCCTTGATGGCGCCGCTGCCCAGGGACATGTGGGGGAAGGCGACGATGCGCTTGGGATCGAAGAAGGTGATGCTCCCCAGGCCGTCGCACTTGGGGCAGGCGCCCATGGGGTTGTTGAAGGAGAACAGGCGCGGCTCCAGCTCTGGCAGGGAGTAGTTGCACACCGGGCAGGCGAACTTGGCGGAGAAGAGGTGCTCCTTGCCCGTGTCCATCTCCACCGCAAGGGCCTTGCCGTCGGACAGGCGCAGGGCGGTTTCGAAGGATTCCGCCAGGCGCTGCTTGATGTCGGCGCGGATTTTCACCCGGTCCACCACCACATCGATGTTGTGCTTGTGGGTCTTGGCCAGCTTGGGCAGGGCGTCGATCTCGTAGGTCTCCCCGTCCACCCGCAGGCGCACGAAGCCCTGGGCCCGCAGCTCGTCGAACAGGTCGTGGAACTCGCCCTTGCGCTCCGCCACCACCGGCGACAGGATCATCAGCTTGGTGTCCTCCGGCAGTTCCAGCGCCGCGTCCACCATCTGGGACACGCTCTGGGCGGCGAGCAGGATGTTGTGGTCCGGGCAGTAGGGGTCCCCGGCGCGGGCGTAGAGGAGGCGCAGGTAGTCGTGGATTTCCGTCACCGTGCCCACCGTGGAGCGGGGGTTATGGCTGGTGGCCTTCTGCTCGATGGAAATGGCCGGGGACAGGCCTTCGATGGAATCCACGTCGGGCTTTTCCAGGCGCTGCAAAAATTGCCGCGCGTAGGCGGAGAGGGATTCCACGTAGCGGCGCTGGCCCTCGGCGTAGAGGGTGTCGAAGGCCAGGGACGACTTGCCGGAGCCGGACAGGCCGGTGACCACCACCAGCTGGTCCCGGGGAATGTCCAGGTTGACGTTCTTCAGGTTGTGGGTGCGGGCGCCGCGGATTTTGATGTAGTGCATGGTGCTGCTCAGGGGGAAAAGGCCAATCCGCTACTATACGGAATTTTGGGGGGGAAGCTCAAATCGGTTCAGGGGTGGAGGGCTGGGAGCGGTCTGGTATTTCTGCGGGTGCCGGGAAAGGAGACAACGCTTAGGGTGTCGGAGTAAGAGAAGGCGTGGACGTGAAAAGCAAAGCGAGGCAGGTCGCTTTTAACTCCCTTGGTATGCTCACACGATGAGCCGCCCAACCAGCTCGGTCATGTTCGAGTAGGTAATGAAAACCTCATGTGTGGCGCGTGTGATGGCGACGTAGGTCAGTCGCACGTCATCTTCCGGGTTTTCCGATTTCAGCGCTCCCAATCCGCCTATCGCCACGCAGGGGAATTCCAGCCCCTTGGCATTGTGCATGGAAAGTAGCCGCACCGCGTCCCGCTCCGCCTGCATGCGGTTGCCGTGGCTCTTTGCCACATCGCATGGCACACCGTGCTTTACCAAGGTATTCTCAAAACGCTCGCCGATGTAGTGTGCCGGATAGAGTACCGCCATCTGTGCCCAATGGTAACCGGCGGACTTACGTCCCAGTAGCCATTCCGCTATCGCGTGCGCCTCGCCATCGTAATTCACACATTTGCGCACCACTGGCTCCACGCCTTGGCGCCCTGCGTCTTCCGGCAGCAGGATTGCGTCCTCGTCGTCCGCGCACACACCTGGCGCGCCAATTACGTCAGCGGCGAACTTGCGCGCAAAACGCAGGGTCTGCGCCGTATTGCGGTAATTCACCTTGAGCACCGTGGTGCGCCCCGCCGCCTCGATGCCCAGTTGCTTCCACACCGGGCGCTTGCGTCCCTTGTAGATCGCCTGTGCATCATCGTAAACAATCATCAGCGCACGCGTATCCGGGTTGACCATGCGTGCTGCCAGTGCCAGCCATTGCGGCTCGAAATCGTGCGCCTCATCTATCAGCACCGCGTCGTACTGCCCGCCGGGAATCAGGCCGCGTTCGGCGGCATCGAGCACGTTGTTCACCCAAGTTTCCATACGCTGGTCGAAATCAGGAATCTCTTTCTCGCCTGGTGCAGGCAGGTCATAGGTACGCAACATCTTTCCGCACCAGCGGTGAAAGGTGGAGACGATCACCTTGTCTTCCACGCCGCGATCCTGCATCGCATTTTCCAGCCGTCCCGCAATACCGTTGGCGTAGCTCAACAGCAACACGGGACGGCTCGCCGCCCGAGCTATCTGTTCAGCGCGGAACGCCAGAATCAGCGTTTTTCCCGAGCCCGCCACGCCGCGCACGATGCGGTGCCCCTCGCCCATGCTACGCGCGACCAACTCCTGCTGCATATCCATCACTTGCAGCATGCGGTCGTCGGCGGGAGATACCTCGGTTTCCTCGTCCAGTGGCAAGGCAAGTTGGGTGACACGAATTTCCGGGAACAGTAGTGCGCGCATACGGTCAATCTGCGGCAGCGACAGGGCTGGCCCGAGGCGCGGTGAAACCATGCGCCACAACCGTTGGCGGAAAGCATCGGCGTCAGCATTTCCCGCCATCTCGTCGCGGAAGATGCAGCGCTCCGGCGGAAACACTTCGCGCAAATCCGTCTGCTCGAACTGCTTGCGTGTAATCTCAGTGAATGCAACGCCATGACCGAAGGCAAACGCTGGCTTCCCTTTGAAGCCGCCACTCTCGATGAGCAGCAAGGGATCGCCTTTCAAGGTATCCACCACATTGAACATGTAGCCGCGCACCTGCTCGAACGGATTCTCTACCGAGATCGTCCCCCTGTCGGTCAGCAGTTCCACCTGCGTTTTGTTTGCGCGGGAAATCGTGTCGAGATGCCAGTCCTTCACCTCCAGTACCACGATGCCTTGCTGCGGATGCAGTACCACAAAATCCGGGTGCTTGCCGAACGGTCCGACCGGGAGGTTGTGCCATACCCAGGCGTTGTCTTCGAGAAAATCCTTCAGTCGCTCGGCCAAGCGCAATTCCCCGCGAGCATCGAAACGTGCGGAGCCGAGGGAGGGGATAAGGGTAGCCATAAATTAAGATGGCGGTAGAATTAAGGATAAAGTGCAACCCTAACCTTCCTGAGTTGCATCCGTCAAACAGGGGCATCTCATTGATTGGGTAATCGTAAAATCGTAAAAGGGAGCGTGCATGTGAAAGGCCTTTGCTAGTGCGTCCAGGCGAACCAGGAAGTATTCCCGCATGGTTTTCCGAGATGTACAGGCCTAAGGAAACACTGCATAAATGGCTGCGCGGACAAATCGCGGCGTCGCGTGCTCATTCGCGCCTCAACGATAATCCACGGTGTCTACTTCTTTCGACAGCTTAATGCAAGGATAGCCTGCTAAAATAGTCGGCTTCTTCAACCACCCGGCTTCCAACGGAATGCAAACCAGCGACAAAATGACCCCCCTGGAACAACGCGCCACCTTCGGCTTGGCCGGCATTTTCGGCCTGCGCATGCTGGGCCTGTTCCTGATCCTGCCGATTTTCGCCATTTACGCCGAGGGCCTGCCCGGCGGCACGGACCATGCCAAGGTGGGCCTGGCCCTGGGCATGTACGGCCTGACCCAGGCCTGCCTGCAATTGCCCTACGGCATGGCGGCGGACCGCTGGGGGCGCAAGCGGGTGATTTATTTCGGCCTAGCCCTGTTCGCCCTGGGCAGCTTCATCGCCGGGGCGGCCCACGACCTCAACCTGATCATCCTCGGCCGCGCCATCCAGGGCGCCGGCGCCATCTCCGCCGCCGTCACCGCCCTTCTGGCGGACCTGACCCGGGAGGAGCACCGCACCCACGCCATGGCCATGATCGGTTCCACCATCGGCCTGACCTTCGCCGTTTCCCTCGTGGCGGGCCCCGCCCTCTACCAGTGGATCGGCGTGCCCGGCATCTTCGACCTCACCGGGGTGCTGGCCCTGCTGGCGGTGGTGGTGGTGGCGAAGGTGATTCCCGACCCCAAGGACAGCCATTTCCACTCCGACGCCGAGGCCAAGCCGGCGCGGCTGAAGGAAGTGCTGCGGGATGTCCAGCTGCTGCGCCTCAATTTCGGCATCTTCGCCCTCCACGCCGCCCAGATGGCGATGTTCGTGGTGATTCCCT
>JAJZVC010000017.1 GCA_021845865.1 Pseudomonadota bacterium
GAATTCCGGCCATTCTCGGCCTGCTTTCCCTCTGCTGCATTTCCTCCGCCCGGGCGGAGATTTACAAGTACGTGGACAAAGACGGACACGTCACCTATTCCAACGTTCCCATCCGGGGGGCGAAGAAAATCAACCTCGATCCCCTGAACACCGTCCCCGCCACCCGGGCGAGGCCGGAGTCGGCTTCGCCCGCGGGCTTCCCTTCCGTGGATTCCGATACCCAGCGGCGGCGTGACGATACCCGGCGCAAAGTCCTGGAGGACGAGCTGGCGGCGGAGAAGAAATTGCTGGACGAGGCCAAGAAGGCCCTCGCCGAGCAGGAAGCCGTGCGCATGGGGAACGAGCGGAACTATCAGAAGTATCTCGACCGCGTCCAGCCTTACAAGGACAATGTCGCTCTCCACGAGAAAAATATCGAGGCCCTGCAGAAAGAGATATCCAACCTGAAGTAAGCGCCCCTTGGTTCGTTTCTTGCTTCCTAAGGAGGGTTTTTCCGTACTGTCGAAAAGGGGTGGCGGGTGACCGTGCCAAACGCGTTTCAGGGGCTGGAAGTGCTCAGCACATCCGTCATGTTGCTCGATCAGGATTTCCGGGTGGTTTACGCCAATCCGGCGGCGGAAAACCTGTTCGAATTCAGCAGTAGGCAAATCCATGGCCAGGCCCTGCAACAGGTCTTCACCGAAACGGATTCCCTGATGTCCGCCGTGGAACACGCAATATCCAGCCACGGCAGTTTCACCGAGCACGAGTTGTCCCTGGCGGCGCCCGGCCGGGAGAAGATCCTGGTGAGCGGCTACATCACGCCCATCCAGGTGGAGAATGTCCGCCTCTTGCTGGAATTCCACCAGATCGAGCAGCAGGTCAAGATCGCCCGGGAGGAGCGCATGCTGCTGCAACAGCAGGCTAACCGGGAGCTGATCCGCAACCTGGCGCATGAAATCAAGAATCCTCTCGGCGGTATCCGCGGCGCGGCGCAGCTGCTGGAGCATGAACTGCCCCGGCCCGGATTGCGGGAATACACCCAGGTCATCATCAAGGAATCGGACCGGCTGCAATCCCTCATGGACCGGCTGCTGACCCCCAACCGCCTGCCCCGCTTCGCCCCGGTGAACATCCACGAGGTGCTGGAGCGGGTGCGCAGCCTAGTGTTGGCGGAAACGCCGACGGGCGTGGCTATTCGCCGCGATTACGACTTGAGCCTGCCGGAGCTCAACGCCGACCAGGAGCAGCTCATCCAGGCCCTGCTCAATATTGCCCGCAATGCCGTCCAGGCCATGCACGGCAAAGGGGAAATCATTCTGCGCACCCGGGTCGCCCGGCAGGTGACCTTGGCCAAGAAACTCCATCGTCTCGCCATCCGCCTGCAGATTATCGACAATGGGCCGGGAATTCCCGACGCTATTCGGGAAAAGGTTTTCTATCCCCTGGTTTCAGGACGGGAAGGAGGGAGCGGCCTGGGCTTGAGCCTGGCGCAGACCTTCGTCAACCAGCACCAGGGCACCATCGAGTGCGACAGCCAGCCGGGACATACCTGTTTCACCCTGCTGCTGCCCATCATCAAGCCATAGGAAAACCGCCATGAAACCGATCTGGATTGTGGACGACGACCGTTCGATCCGCTGGGTGCTGGAGAAAGCACTGGCCCGCGACGGGCTGGAATTCAAGTCTTTTGCTTCCGCCAGGGAGGTCCTGGATGAGCTGAATGTGTCGGCGCCCCAGGTGGTGGTGAGCGACATCCGCATGCCCGGTGATTCGGGCCTCGACCTGCTGCAGGAGCTGAAAAAGCGCCTGCCCGCCGTGCCGGTCATCATCATGACCGCCTATTCCGATCTGGACAGCGCCGTTTCCGCTTTCCAGGGCGGGGCCTTCGAGTACCTGCCCAAGCCTTTCGACATCGATCATGCCATCGAGCTGATCCGCCGCGCCTTGGACGAGAGCCTGCGCCAGAGCGACAAGGCCGAGCCGGTGGAGGCGATGCCGGAAATCATCGGCCAGGCGCCGGCGATGCAGGAAGTGTTCCGCGCCATCGGCCGCCTGTCCCAGTCCCACGTGACGGTGATGATTACCGGCGAATCCGGCAGCGGCAAGGAGCTCGTGGCCAAGGCGCTGCACCGCCATAGCCCCCGGTCCGACAAGCCCTTCATCGCCATCAATACGGCGGCGATCCCGAAAGACTTGCTGGAATCCGAGCTTTTCGGCCACGAGCGCGGCGCGTTCACGGGGGCGCAGGCCATGCGCCAGGGGCGCTTCGAACAGGCCAACGGCGGCACCCTGTTCCTGGACGAGATCGGCGACATGCCGCCCGATCTCCAGACCCGCCTGCTGCGGGTCTTGTCCGATGGGCAGTTCTACCGCGTCGGCGGCCACCAGCCGATCAAGGTCAACGTGCGGGTCATCGCCGCCACTCACCAGAACCTGGAGGAACGGGTCAAACAGGGCCTGTTCCGCGAGGACCTGTTTCACCGCCTCAATGTCATCCGCCTGCGCCTGCCGCCCCTTCGCGAAAGACGGGAGGACATCCCGCTCCTGGCCAAGTATTTCCTGCAGAAAAGCGCCCGCGAGCTGGGGATGGAGCCGAAGAAGCTGTCCGACGCGGCTTTCAAATACCTCTCCACCCTCAACTGGAGCGGCAACGTGCGGCAGCTGGAGAATCTATGCCACTGGCTGACGGTGATGGCGCCCGGGCAGAACGTGGATATCGGGGACCTGCCGCCGGAGGTGCGGGAGGAGGTCGCCGCGGTGGAAACCGACTGGCTCAAGGCCTTGGAAGTGGAGGCCGACAAGGCCCTTAACCGCGGCGAGCGGGAGTTGATGGGGTATTTCGTCACCGAGGTGGAAAAGGCCCTGATCAAGAAGGCGCTGCGCCACACCGGTGGACGCCGCATCGAGGCCGCCCAGTTGCTCGGCCTGGGTCGCAACACCCTGACGCGGAAAATCCAGGAATTGGGGCTGGAGAAGGATAACGGCGGCGATTGAGCGCCTACTGAAATAGGCGCGGCCCTAGTCCCCGATTTCCGCCACCACGGGAGCGTGGTCCGACGGCCGCTCCAGGGCGCGGGGCCCCTTGTCGACGCGGCACGCGGAGCAGGCTTCGGCCAGGGCCTGGCTCAGCAGGATGTGGTCGATGCGCAGGCCCATGTTGCGCCGGAAGGCGTTCATGCGGTAATCCCACCAACTGTAAATTTTCTCCGGCTGGTCGAAAAGGCGGAAGGCGTCCTTCAGGCCGGCATCCAGCAGGCCGCGGAAAGCTTGCCGCTCGGGTTCGCTGCACAGCACCTGCCCTTCCCAGGACTTGGGGTCGTGCACGTCCCGGTCGTCGGGAGCGATGTTGAAGTCCCCCAGCAGCGCCAGCCGGGGATGACGGGCCAGTTCCTCCTTCAGCCAGGCGGTGAGCGCCTCCAGCCAACCCAGCTTGTAGCCGTATTTGTCCGAGTCGACGCTCTGGCCGTTGGGGACATAGATGCAGATTACCCGCACCCCATCCACGGTGGCGGCCAGAACCCGCTTCTGCTCGTCGGCAAAACCGGGAATGCCGAATTGCGGGGCCTCGGCGCTGTCCCGGCTGAGGATGGCGACCCCGTTGTAGGTTTTCTGGCCGGAGAAGATTGCCCGATAGCCGGCGGCCTCGATGTCGGCGAGGGGAAATTTGCCGTCTTCCAGCTTGGTTTCCTGCAGGCACAGGGCATCCGGTTGGTGTTCCGCCAGCCAGGCGAGGACGTGGGGCAGGCGGACATTGAGGGAGTTGACGTTCCAGGTGGCGATTTTCATGGCTTCGCTTCGAAGGTTTTAGGGTGGAGGGACAGCAGCCAGGCGCCGGTGGCGACCATGGCGGCGAGGACGACGAGTCCGGCAGCGTAATGGATAGTCAGGTCCTTCAGCCGGCCCATCAGGTAAGGGCCGAAAAAGCCCCCCAGGTTGCCGACGGCGTTGATCAGCGCGATGCCCGCCGCGGCGGCGGGACCGGCCAAGAACGACGTGGCCATGGCCCAGAAGGGCCCTAGGGCGCCCCAGATGCCGATGGCGGCCAAGGAGAGGGAAAAGAGGACCAGGGGCAGCGAGTGGGCCGTGGCGGCGGCCATTGCCAATCCTGTCGCGGCCCCCAGAAGGGACAGCGCCCCGTGCCAACGCCGTTCGCCCTGGCGGTCCGAATGGCGGCCAATCCATATCATGCCTGCCGCGGCCGCCAGATAGGGGATGGCGGCGAGGAGGCCGATGCCCAGGTCGCCGACCGGAGCGACGCTCTGCAGCATCTGGGGCAGCCACATCCCCACGCCGTACATGCCGATCACCAAGGTGAGGTAGGCTAGACCGAGGCGCCAGACGGTGGGGCAGAGCAGGGCGGCAACCGTGGAGCGTGGGGCCTGAGGCAAGGCGTCTTCCTGGTTCAGGCGGAATTGCAGCGCTTCCTGTTCCTGGGGGGTGAGCCAGGGCGCATGCCGAGGGCGGTCCGGCAGCGTGAACCAGACGACAAGGCCCAGGAGGACCGCTGGCAGACCCTCCAGCAGGAATAGCCATTGCCAGCCCTTCAGCCCGAGCCAGCCGTGAAGAGTGAGCAGGGCGCCGGAAACGGGGCTGCCGATCAGGCCGGCCACGGCGGTGGCGGTCATGAACAGGGCGATGATGCGGGCCCGCTCGGCGGCGGGGAACCAGTAGGTGAGGTAGAGGATGATGCCGGGAAAGAAACCGGCCTCGGCCAGGCCCAGCAGGAAACGCAGCAGGTAGAAGCCGCGTTCGCCCGCCACGCTCGCCATGGCCATGGAGACCATGCCCCAGGTCACCATGATGCGGGCGATCCAGAAGCGGGGCCCCACCCTGGCCAGAATCAGATTGCTGGGAATTTCGAACAGAAAATAGCCGATGAAGAACAGCCCGGCTCCCAGGCCGTAGGCGGCGGCGGACAAGCCGATATCCTGGTTCATGTGCAGGGCCGCGAAGCTGACGTTGATGCGGTCCAGGTAGGCGACGATATAAAGCAGGAACAGAAAGGGCAGCAACCGCCGGGACGCCTTGGCCACGGCGGTCCGTTCGGGAGAAAGCGCTGTCGCGAGCGAAGAAGGGTTGGCGGGCACGCTTCAGGGTTGCGGCGTGGCGGCGGCCGGCTCAGCCCTCGGGCTAGGGGGAATGGAACGGGGGTAGCCGGCGGCATCCAGGGCGGCGTCCCAGGCGGCGGCTTCGTAGCCCTTGCTGGTGGTGCCGCCGACCACCAGGATGGGAACCTGCAGGCCGCCGAATTTCTTGCGCATCTCTTCCTGTACCGCCGGGTCGTCGGCGTTCTTGGTGGCAAAGGGGATGCCGCGCCGCGTTAGATGCTGTTTGGCCTCGGCGCAGGTTTCACCGCAATCCGAGATGTACAGGGTGACGGGGAAGCTCTTCGCCGCCTGTTTGGCGGCGTAGGGCAAACCGCTGGTCTCGATGACGCTGGGGGTGAGGTTTTTTTCCTGGACTTGCTTGGCGGAAGGCGGGGGAAGGGTGTCGCTGTAATGGACCGTGCCGTCCTTGTCCACCCAGCGGTAAAGGTCTCCCGCCCAGGAAAGGCCCGCCGCCAGGGCCAGCAGGAGGAACAGGGCGCGGCGCGCCACGGGCCTTAAATCCTCAAGCCCTGCAGCCGCTTCCGGTAATGGCGTTCCCGCAGCAGCATGCCGATGATGATTCCTAGCGCCAGCGCGCCCAGGGTGACCCACGTGTATTTCGCCTGGGGGTCGGAGGCGGGCTGGGGTTGTTGTTGCTCGGCCTGGGCCTGGGCGAGTTGGGCTTCGGCGTCTTCCAGCTGCTGCTTGACGACGCCGAGTTCGGTTTCGCAGGCGTCGGCCTTGGCGGGCTTCGCCGGCGTGGCGTCCGGCTGCATTTTCAACAGCCGCGCCGCCACCCAGCCGGTGAGGCCTTCGTCGGTTTTCACCTGGGCGTATTCGCCGTCCACCTGAAGCACTTCCACCTGGGAGGACGGGGTGAGCACGCCGATGACCCGGTAGTTTTCCGATTTGCCGCTGCGCAGGTTGGCGCGGACATTGTCAACGACCACGGCGGTTCCCGCTGCGGCAGTCAAGCTGAACAGCAACAAGGCTAGAAGTAGGAAAACCCTCATCCGGTCAAAGTCCTAAATTTTTATGCTTGAAGGCGCAAGGATCGCCGCCCGCAGATTTCGTCATTGTAAAGGTTTTGATAATTATAGCCAAATCGCGGCCTATGGCGAGGAGGGCGCTCCCATGCCGCTGTGGCGCAGGAGAGCGTCGAGGGTGGGCTCCCGGCCACGAAAGGCGACGAAGGACTCCAGGGCGGCGCGAGAGCCGCCCTGGCCGAGGATTTCGCTCCAGAAACGGTGGCCCGCTTCCGGGTTGAGGACGCCGTTTTCCTCGAACAGGCTGTAGGCGTCCGCCGACAGAACCTCCGCCCACTTGTAGCTGTAGTAGCCGGCCGCGTAGCCGCCGGCGAAGATATGGGAGAAGTTGTTGGGGAAGCGGTTGTAGGCGGGCGGGACGACCACCGCCACTTCCCGGCGCACTTCGTCCAGCAGTTGCAGCGGGGTTTTTCCGCCATCCGGGTCGAAGTCGCCGTGGAGCAGGATGTCGAACAGGGCGAATTCGAGCTGGCGCACGGTCTGCATGCCGCTCTGGAAGTTCCTGGCGGCGAGCATCTTGTCGAACAGCTCCCGGGGCAGTTCGGCGCCTGTGTCGACGTGGCGGCTCATGTGGCGCACCACGTCCCATTCCCAGCAGAAGTTTTCCATGAACTGGCTGGGGAGTTCCACCGCGTCCCATTCCACGCCGCTGATGCCGGAAACCCCCAGTTCTTCCACCCGGGTGAGGAGGTGGTGGAGGCCGTGGCCGAACTCGTGGAACAGGGTGATGACCTCGTCGTGGGTGAAAAGCGCCGGCTTCTTGTGCCCTTCAGGGTAGCCGCCCACCGGGGCGGAGAAGTTGCAGTTGAGGTAGGCCACCGGCGTCTGGATGGCGCCGTCTTTCTTGCGGCGGGTGATGGCGTCGTCCATCCAGGCGCCGCCGCGCTTGCTCTCGCGGGCGTAGAGGTCCAGGTAGAACTGGCCCACCAGCCGCCCCTGGCTATCGCGGATGGCGAAGAAGCGCACGTCGGGGTGCCACGCCGGGGCTTCGTCGGGCGCGATATTCAGGCCGTAGAGGGTTTCCACCAGCTTGAACATGCCCGGCAGAACCACGTTCTCGGGAAAGTACTGCTTCACCTCCTGGTCGGAGAAGGCGTAGCGGGCGAGGCGCAGCTTCTCGCTGGCGTAGGCGATGTCCCAGGCTTCCAGATGGTCCAGGCCCAGTTCGGCGCGGGCGAAGTCCCGCACTTCCGCCAGGTCCTGCTCGGCGTAGGGCTTGGCCTTGGCCGCCAGTTCGCGGAGAAAGTCCAGCACCTGGGCCGGCGATTCGGCCATCTTGGTGGCCAGGGATTCCTCGGCGTAGTTGGCGAAGCCCAGCAGATGAGCGGCCTCCTGGCGCAGCTTGAGGATCTGGCGGATGAGGGGGGTGTTGTCCCATTCCGCCTTGCCGAATTCCGAGGCGCGGGTGACGTAGGCCCGGTAAAGGGTTTCCCTCAGGCCGCGGTGGTCGCCGTACTGCAGCGCCGGCAGGTAGGAGGGCATGCGCAGGGTGAATTTCCAGCCCGCCTTGCCGTCCCGTTGAGCCGCTTCCCGGGCGGCCTGAAGGACATCGCCGGGGATGCCCGCCACTTCGCTGTCGTTTTCCACGTGGAGGGCGAAATCGTTGGTGGCGTCGAGGAGGTTTTCCTCGAACTTGGTGGTCAGGCCCGCCAGCTCTTCCTGGATGGCCTTGAAGCGCGCCTTGTGTGCGTCGGGCAGCTCCGCGCCGCCGAGGCGGAAGTCGCGCACCTCATTCTCGATCACCTTCCGGCGGGCCGCCGGCAGGGAGGCGAAACCGGGCGCGGCGGCCAGGGCCTTGAACTTGGCGTAGAGAGCCTCGTTCTGGCCCAGGTCGGCGTAGTACTGGGTGATCTTGGGCAGGTTGGCGTTGTACGCCTCCCGCAATTCCGGGCTGTCCATCACCGAATGGAGGTGGGAAACCTGGCCCCAAGCACGGGACAGGCGCTCGTTGGCGTCTTCCAGGGGGGCGGCGAAATTGTCCCAGTCGGGGGCGACGGCGGAGGCGGTGAGGCGTTCGATCAGGGCGCGGTTTTCGGCCAGCAGGGCCTCCACCGCGGGGGTGACGTGCTCCGGACGGATATCGGCGAAGCGCGGCAGGCCGTTGAAGTCGAGCAGGGGGTTCATGTACTTCCTTTCTTGGGAAGAGGCAATTATACAAGGCTATGATGGTGCCGCTTTGCCAAATCCCAAGGGGGAGGCGAATTCGTCGCTTTCCTGACGGCGGGTTGTCGCCAAGGGTGCCGCAGCCTGGGTTCAACCGCCGTCCCTGGGGTCGCCCGCCAGGTAGCGCCCTGTCGCGGATTTGAGCGCGTCCGAGCTGCGTGGCCCCAGTTTGCCGTCCACCTTCAGGTAAATGTTGGGGAGGGTGTTGAGAAAGGCCTGCAGCGCCGCGCCCTGGGGATGGACGGTGGCCGGGTCGTAGCGAAAAAGCGGTTCCCCGCCCGCCGGGAGAGGAGCGATAGGCGGCAGGGCGGTGGCCGGCTCGAGTTGGGCGGTTTCGGCCATGCGCCGCAGCAGCACGGCGGCGCCGATTTGCTTCGAGACCGCCGTGGGGGACCAAGTGCCGTCCTGGACGTATTTGCCCCGGCTGTAATGGCTGGAGCCCGCCCACAGGTAAGGGCTCGGCGTTTCCGGGTGATAGAGACGGTAGCCGAAGCCGTTATAGCCCTCCAGCTTGTACAGGATGCCGGGCAGTGTCCAGTCACTCCACCGGTCCATGCGCTTCAGGCGCAGGGCGTCCTGGGCGCTGTCCTCCCAGGTGAAAGGCGGATTGCCTTTGGGCGGGCGGTTGGCTGGCACGCGCACGGTGCGGGCGGTGAGGGGGTCGCCGTTGTGCAGGTGCTGGTCGAAGCGGCCGCCGCATTCCATCTGGTGGATGACGGCGATCACATGCCAGGGCACGCCGGTGGCGGCGGATGCCGTCTGGTAGCGGGGTTTTCCTTGCCGGATGCGGCCAATGGCCTCCTCGATTTCGCCCATGCGATCCGGGCGCGGGTTGCAGCCGTCGAACAGGCGCTGGTAATCCGCCTTGAGGGCCTCGGTAAGGTTGACGGTGGTCATGGGATGGCCTCCTGTTCCAGTGTCCGCGGTTGGCGGGCGCGACCGCGGGGGGAGACGGCATCGAGGCTGCGGACTGAGTCGTCTGCGGCAGGGGATTCAGCACCCTGGCCAAGGGGAAAACGGGGAAGGACTTTCCGGGTTATCCCCTGGTTTTTTCCATCCTAGTACGCCGCCGGTTTCCCTGCCAGTTTCCCGGTGCGGGGGGACGGGAAGAGGGTGATAATATCGGGGGAATTCCAATCGCCTGGAGCCGCCATGAGCCTGCCGCAGAATGTGACGCCTTTTCGCGACACCCGTCCCCGTCTCGGCGACGGCTGCTATATCCACCCCTCCGCCCAGGTCATCGGCGACGTGGCGGTGGGACCGAACTCGTCCCTGTGGTGCCACGCCGTGGCGCGGGGAGACGTGAACTTCATTCGCATCGGCGCCGATAGCAATATCCAGGACAACTGCACCCTGCACGTTTCCCATCGCCGCGAATCGGACCCCGAGGGGGCGCCCCTGATCATCGGCGACCGGGTCACCGTGGGGCACAACGTCATCCTCCACGGCTGCACGGTCGAGGACGAATGCCTGATCGGCATGGGCTCCATCGTCATGGACAAGGCGGTGCTGGAAACCCGCGTGCTACTGGGGGCGGGCAGCTTGGTGACGGAGGGCAGCCGGTTGGAGAGCGGCCACCTGTACCTGGGGCGGCCGGCGAAGAAGGTGCGGGCGCTGACCGAACAGGAGCTGGCCCACTTCGCCTACTCGGCCGCGCATTACGCGCGGCTGGCGCGGGAATACGCGGCGGGGTGAGGCCTGCGGAAATAGGCGCTAAGCCCAGCGGCGAATCTTGAGGAAATAGCGGCGTTCGGCCTCGCTGCCGAATTCGTGCACCTGCAGCGGCGTTCCCAGCTCCAGGCGGTCTTCCGTGTCGAGGAGCTCGAAGAAGGCGGTATTGTCCACCAGCAGGTAAAACTTTCCCGCCGTCTCGGCCAGGTAGAGGGTGCCGTCGGGGCATTCGCCGAGATAGCGGCGGCTGGGCCAGTCCGAGAGGGAATCCGGTCCCAACTCAGCCCTCGTAAACCACGTGGCCGTCCACCAGGGCGTAGCGCACCTTGCCCTTGACCTCCATGCCGTAGAAGGGGGTGTTGCGCCCCTGGCTCCGGAGGCTGCGGGCTTCCACCTTCCACCAGTGTTCGGGGTCGAAGACGCACACGTCGGCCACGTGGCCGGGAGAGAGGTGGCCGTTGGCCAGTCCCAGGATACGGGCCGGTTCGGTGGTGACCTTGGCCAGGGTCTCCGCCAGGGAGGCGCCGCTTTCCTCGCCCCACTTCAGGGCCAGGGGCAGCAGCAGTTCCAGGCCGGTGACGCCGGGCTCGGCTTCGCCGAAGGGCTGTATCTTGGCGTCGTCGTCCACGGGGGCGTGGTCGGAGCACACGGCGTCGATGGTGCCGTCCTTCACCCCGTCCCGCAGGGCCTCCCGGTCCCGCTGGCTGCGGAAGGGCGGGATGACGTGGCAGTTGGCGTCGAAATAGCCGATGTCCATTTCCGACAGGTGCAGGTGGTGGGCGGCCACGTCGCAGGTGACGGGCAGGCCCTGGGCCTTGGCGGCCCGCACCAGCTCCACCCCTTCGCGGCTGGACAGGCGGCAGATATGCAGTTTGGCGCCGGCATCCCGGGCGAGGATGAAGAAGGTGGACAGGGCGATGGTTTCGGCGCTCACCGGGATGCCCGGCAGGCCGAGGCGGCTCGCCACCTCGCCGTCGTGGGCCACGCCGCCCTTGGCTAGGTAGGCGTCCTGGGGCCGCAGCCAGACGGTGAAGCCGAAGGTGGCGGCGTACTGCATGGCCCGCAGCAGCACGTTGTGGTCCACCATGGCGGTGTCCGCCTGGGAGAAGGCGATACAGCCGGCATCCCGCAGTTCGGCCATTTCCGTCAGGCGTTCCCCGGCGAGCTGCTGGGTGAGGGCGCCGACGGGGTAGACCCTTGCCTGGTTGAGGGATTTTGCCCGGTGCTTGAGCATCTCCACCAGGCCCGGTTCGTCCAGGGGCGGGTCGGTGTCCGGCGGACAGGCCAGGCTGGTGATGCCGCCGGCGATGGCGGCGGCCATTTCCGACTCCAGGGTCGCCTTGTGCTCCAGGCCCGGCTCCCGCAGGCGGGCGGCCAAGTCCACCAGGCCGGGGCAGACCACCAGGCCCTTGGCGTCGATTTCCCTGTTGGCGTGAAAGCCGTCCGGCATCCTGCCCACGGCGACCACCTTGCCGGCGGCGATGTACAGGTCCTGCTGGGCGTCGAGGCCGTTGCGGGGATCGATGAGACGGCCATTCTTGATGTGGATTTTCATGCGTCGATTCCCACGATGACTAAGGGCACGGCGGGCACGCCCCGTCCTTGTCGTACAACGTTGTAAAGTTCCCCCTCGTAATAGGATACGCCCGAGCTCATTTGGGCCTGAAGGGATTTCATTGGCAGTATCTCGATGCCGACGTCGATTTGGTCGCCGACATAAAAGGCCAAATGCTTAACGAATAAATCATAGGCAACGAAAGAATATTTCCCGAACTGAACTTCCACGGCTACCCGGTCTTTAACGAAGTCGGTCTGGTTGTAACTGAAAATCGCGGCTTCGCCTGCTTCCTCAATTTCCCGCTTTTGTTCCTCGGGAGGCAAGGGAAGAGTTTTGCGGATTAGTCGAGCATCCTTGGTAACCCAATAGCTCACGCGGCTTTCGTGCCATTCCTTGCCGCCGAGTAGCCGCTTGAAGGTTTTGTTCATCTCCACAGGACTGTAAAGCAGTCGGCCCTTCATGCGTTTCTCTTTGGATTCCTTGGTCTTGCAGGCATCCCCATCCACGGCGGCCACAACTTCCTGGATTTCTTTCCAAAGCTGGGGCTTGTGCACGAGCAGGAACTCCAAGCCGTTGAGATGGGAGTAGGTTTCGATGATTTTCATGCCTTATAGTCCCGAGCACTTTGCAGCAGACGAAGCTGTTCTTTCGGCCCTTCTTGTTGCCATGGAGCGACGGCGAGGCGATTCCCGGTGGCTTGGGGATCGTATTTGGGCTGCCCCATCGGCCTTACCCGCAACGTGCCGTCCATGGCCTCGCCGATCCGCTGCCGGGCGATTTCGACATAGCGCGGCATGGTTTCAGCACCTGCGCCACGCCTACTGTTTCGGACGGCAGATACGATGGAGGTGCCTGTCCCCAAGAAAGGGTCTAGCACCCAGTCTCCTGGCTGCGTCATCGACAGAACAAGCCTTTCAATCAATTCCACTGGGAACTGGCAGGGATGCTCGGTTTTTTCGATATGGTTGCTTTTCACGTTAGGAATGTCCCACACGTCGCCTGGGTTTTTTCCCAATGGGTTGCAGGAATACTCCCCGGCCTTGGGGCCCTTGAAGTGCTTCTTGCCGGGATATTTTTGAGGCACACGCACGGGGTCCAGATTGAACACGTAGTTTTTGCCGGGGCGAGTAAACCAAATGATGGTTTCATAGCGGCCGGAGAAACGGTTTTTGCAATGCAAGCCATGCTCGAAGTGCCACACGATACGGTTGCGCATCACTAAACCCAATTCCCGAAAGATAGGGTAGAGGACGGTGTCCAGCGGAACAATTACCCCATTGTCCACATGATTCCCAACCTGCCAGCAAATGCTTCCTCGTTCGGAAAGCACTCGCGCACATTCCTGAATAACCTTGGCTTGTTGAGCGACATACTCGTCCAAATCAAGCTTGTGCTCGTATTCCTTGCCGATGTTGTAGGGGGGCGAGGTAACAATGAGTTGGATTTCCTTGTCTGGTATCTCTTGAAGGAGGTCCAGGCAATTTCCTGGATAGACCACGGCATTGGCGTCTGCGCCGAAATGATCCGCGATTCGCCGGTCCGTGGTTGCTGGCGGCAAGGCAGGGTTGATTTTCTGCTGCATGGCTTAATTTCCTGCCAATATGCTCATTACCGCCATGCGCACCGCGATGCCGAAGGTGACCTGGGGCAGGATCACCGACTGGCGGCCGTCGGCCACCCCGGAGTCGATTTCGATGCCCCGGTTCATGGGGCCGGGGTGCATGACGATGGCGTCGGGTCTGGCGTGGGCCAGCTTGTCGGCGGTGAGGCCGTAGTACTTGAAGAACTCCCCGGCGGAAGGCAGGAGGGCGCCGCGCATGCGCTCGTTCTGCAGGCGCAGCATCATCACCACGTCCACGTCCTTCAGGCCCTGGGCCATGTCGTGATAGACGTGGACGCCCATCTGTTCCACGTTGGTGGGGAGTAGGGTCTTGGGGGCGATGACGCGGATTTCCGGCACCCCCAGCACGTTGAGGGCGTGAATCTCGGACCGCGCCACCCGGGAGTGGAGGATGTCGCCGACGATGGCCACCCGCAGGCGGGTGAAATCCTCCTTGTAGCGGCGGATGGTGAACACGTCCAAGAGGCCCTGGGTGGGATGGGCGTGGCGGCCGTCGCCGGCGTTGACCACGTGGATGTGGGGCGCCACGTGCTTGGCGATGAGGTGGGCGGCGCCGCTCTGGGCATGGCGCACCACGAACATGTCGGCCTGCATGGCGGAGAGGTTGTCCACCGTGTCCAGCAGGGTTTCGCCCTTGCTGGTGGAGGACGAGCCGATGTTGAGGTTGATGACGTCGGCGGACAGGCGCTTGGCGGCGATCTCGAAGGTGGTCCGGGTGCGGGTGCTGTTCTCGAAGAACAGGTTGAAAATCGCCTTGCCCCGCAGCAGGGGGACTTTCTTCACCTCCCGCTCCGCCACGGTGACGAAGGATTCGGCGGTGTTGAGGATGTGGGTCAGGATGTCCCGCGGCAGCCCCTCGATGGAGAGCAGGTGGTGCAGTTCGCCGTTGGCGTTGAGTTGGGGATTGTACTTCTTCATGGCGTCATTCCGTGGCGATGCCGTGGAGGCTCAGGTACAGCCTGCCGGAGCCGGTTTGGTTGAGCTGGATGTTCTGGCTGTCGGGCAGGGGCAGGGTGGCCCCCACCACCTGGGCGGCGATGGGCAGCTCCCGCCCGCCCCGGTCCACCAGGGCTGCCAGCAGGATGCTCGCCGGGCGGCCGTAGTCGAACAGTTCGTTCATGGCGGCCCGCACCGTGCGGCCGGTGTAGAGCACGTCGTCCACCAGGATGATGTCACGCCCGTCCACCTCGAAGGGGATATGGGACGGCTCCACCTCCGGGTGCAGGCCGATCTGGCTGAAGTCGTCCCGGTAGAAGGAAATGTCCAGGGTGCCCAGGGGGGGCGTTACGCCTAGGGTTTGATGCAGGCGCTCGGCGAGCCAGGCGCCGCCGGTACGGATGCCCACCAGGGCGGTTTCCGGCCCCACGTGGGGCTTGAGCTGTTCGGCCAGGGAGGCCAGCAGTTGTTCGGCGTCAGGCAGTTCCATGGGGCAGTCCGTCCAAATAGGTTTGCAGTATGCGTTGCGCCGCTACCTGATCCAGCACCGGCTTTTGCTTTCTTCCCCGCAGGCCCGCCTGGTTCAGGTGTTCGGCGGCGTCGGCGGAAGACAGGCGCTCGTCCACCAGGGCCGTCTTGAGGCCGAAGCGGCCTTCCAGCCGGCGGGCGAAGCGGCGGCAGCGCTCGCTCATTTCGTGTTCCGTGCCGTCCAGGTGGGCGGGCAGTCCCACCACCAGCAGCACCGGCTGCCACTCGCCGATGAGACGGGCGACGGCGCCGAATTTTACCTCGTTGCTTTCCCCCTGGATGGTTTCCAGGGGGTGGGCGATGCGGATGTCCGTGTTGCCCACCGCGACGCCGATGCGTTTTTCTCCGTAATCGAAGCCCAGGATGGTGCCGCGGATCACCGTGGGATCGTTCGGCGAGACGGCACCCCTCTCTCCCTCCGGGAGAGCGCTAGGAGAGAGGGAGACGGCCATGGCCGCGCGGCTCAGGCATGGCCCGCCACTTCGGAAAGACTGGCGAAATCCACGCCCAGCTTGGCCATGGCCGCCGCCAGGCGCTCCTCGTCCGGCAGGTCGAAAATCAATTCCGGCGAGGCCGGCACCGTCAGCCAGGCGTTTTGGGCCAGCTCCTGCTCCAGTTGCCCCGCCGACCAGCCGGCGTAGCCGAGGGAGACGAGGAACTTCTCCGGCCCGGCGCCTTCGCCCACGGCCAGGAGGATGTCCTTGGAGGTGGTGAGGCCGATGTCGTCCCGGATGGCGAGGGTGGATTGCCACTGTCCCACGGGCTGATGCAGCACGAAGCCCCGGTCCATCTGCACCGGGCCGCCGAAATGGACCTGTTCCTGGGCGTGCTTCTGCACGTGGAGGGGGATTTCGATCTGCTCGAAGAGCCCCTCCAGGGTCATGTCGATGGAGCGGTTGAGGACGATGCCCAGGGCGCCGTTCTCGTTGTGTTCGCAAATGTAGGTGAGGGATTTGGCGAAATAGGGGTCCGCCATGGCGGGCATGGCGATCAGGAAATGATGGGTGAGATCGACGCTTTCCATAAGTTCGCTAATTATGGCATAGGGCGAGGGGGGAAAAAACCGCGCCGGTGTTTTACTGGGACTGCAGCTGGTCCGACTTGGTGAACATCCAGGTGCGGGTGATGCTGATCACGTCGTACTTGCTGCGGATGTCGGCGGAAAACGGGGCGTAGGGGGCGGCCAGGCGGACGATGCGCAGGGCGGCTTCGTCCAGTTCCTTGTGGCCGGAGGAGCGGTTGAGCTCGATGTCGCGCACGCTGCCGTCGGCGTTGATTTCCACCGTCAGCCGCAGGCTGCCGTAGAGCTTCTGGCGCTTGGCCTCCTCGGGGTAGTTGAGGTTGCCCACCTTCTCCACCTTCATGCGCCAGTCCTCCAGGTAGCGGGCGAGGACGTATTCCTGGGCGCTGGCGCCGACGAAGGCCTTGCGCGGCCGCTTGTTGTAGGCGTCCATGTCCTTGTCGATCTGGGCCTGCAGGCGGGCGGCGTCGAAGCTGCTCTGGAGCAGGTCGGCGGCGTTCACCCGGGGGGAGGGAGAGCTCTTGCGGCTGGAGCGGGCTGTTTCCACCTTGTTGGCGGAACGGATGTCGCTCGCCAAGCGGCGGGCCTGTTCTTCCAGTTCCTGCACCCGCTGCTGCTTGCGGGTCACTGCGGCGTCGCTCTTGCTGTCGTCCAGCACCGGCAGGGGGCTCTTGGCGTGGCGTTCCGCGTCCACCGTGCCGCCGCCCTCCAGGTTGGCCTGGGCGTAGGTGTCGGAATGGCTGGGGCGGGTGGCGGATTTCTTGTTCACCAGCACGACGTCGATGGAATGGGCGTCGGAGGGGGTGAATTTCGGCGCCGGCAGGCTGAAGCCGACACCGAACACCAGGAGCAGATGGAGGAAGAACGACGCGACCAGCATCATTTCGAAACGCTTGGCCGGGTCGAGGCGGGAGAAGAAATCGCCGCGCGGCGGGGTCACAGTCATGCCCGGGATTTTACGGCTTATTCTTCTTCGCTGTCATCCGTCTCCTCGGGGGTGGCTTCCCCGAGCGTTTCGCGGAATTTGCCCGCCAGTTCCAGGTCCAGCAGGTCCACCCCGGCCACGTCCAGCTTCACCCGGGTGCCGGGCGGCGTGTCGGGCAGGTCGTGGAGGCGGGTGACCAGGGGCAGGGCGGCCAGGCGGACCAGGTTTTCCTTCAGCACCGTGCCTTCGGCCTGGGCCACGCCCTCCTGCTGCAGCCACTTCAGGCTCCAGTAGCGCTCCATGGTGCGCTGAAAGTCGTTGTAGGCGGCGTAGGTAACCTCGAAGTCGCGCATGGCGGCGAACAGCTCGGCGCTGCGGGGGCCGTGGGGCGGCTCCTCGCCCCGCAGGAAGGCGATGAGCTGGCGCTGGTTCACCAGGTCCACGTAGCGCCGCAGGGGGGAGCTGGACCACATGTAGAGCTCCACGCCCATGCCCCGGTGGGGGGCGGGGGCGGTGGTGGTGCGCACCTTGCCCACGTCCTGGGCGCGGAACAGGGCGGTGACGCCATTGTCCGCCAGGAGCTTGGCCCAGGTGGAGTTGACGCAGATCATCAGCTCCGACACCAGCTTGTCGATGGGGGTGCCCCGCTTGCGCTGGGTGATGGTGACCCGCTCGCCGGCGACGATGAAGTTGAAGTCATTGTGGAACACCTTGCCGGCGTCGGGGCGGCCCCGCCGTTCCTCCAGCTTGTCGGCGAAGTCCCACAGCAGCAGCAGGTCGTCCCGGAAGGGGAAGTCGGGGACGCCGTTCTTCAGGGTGTCCTCGTTGAACAGGGGTTCCAGGGTGTCGTGGCGCAGGTTGGCGGCGATGGGCACCCGTTCGGCGCGGCTGAAAGCGGACACGACGTCGAAGCTGTCCGGCGTCACCTCCAGGTAGAGGGACAGGGCGGGGCAGCGGCGGCCCTCCGCCAGGGTAAAGCGCTCGACGAAGCTGTCCGGCAGCATGGTGATCTTGTCCCCGGGCATGTACACCGTGGACAGGCGCGCCCGGGCCACCGCCTCGAGGGGGGACTGGGGCAGGATGCCGAGGCCGGGGGCGGCGATATGGATGCCGATGCGCAGGTTGCCGTTATCCAGGCGCTTGACCGAGAAGGCGTCGTCGATCTCGGTGGTGGCGGCGTCGTCGATGCTGAAGGCGGGGGTGTCGCCCTCGGGCAGTTCGCCGGGCTCGGCGTGGGGAAACTCCCCCTCGAAGCGGTGGCCCCGGGGAAAGTGCTCCATCAGGAAACGGGTGAAATGGTAGTCCTTGGGCGAATCCAAAGCGCCGCAGCGCTGCAGCAGGCGCTGGGGGCTGAGCCCCGTTTCCTGGCAGGCCTGCTCCAGGGCCTTGTACTCGATGCTGTTCTTGTCCGGGCGGAACAACAGGCCGTGGACCAGGGGGGAGAATTCGGCGGGCAGTTCGAAGCGGCCCAGCTTCGCGGCGTATTCGGCTTTCTTCAGTTCCTGCTGGCGCTTCTTTTCCTGCCCCGCCAGGGCGGCCTTGAGATTTTCCTCCGGCGCGGCCTTGTAGCGGCCCTTGGCCTTCTTGTAGAAGTACATCGGGTTGCCGTGGCACTTCAGGGCCACGGCGGCGCTTTCCACGGCAGAGGGAGCGTGGCCGTAGTAATCCGCCGCCAGGTCCTGAAAGCCGAATTCCGCCTCGCCGCAGCATTCCCAGAGGAAGTCGGTGTCGATGTCGGCGGCGAGCTGCTCCGCCTCCTCGATGAAGCCCGCCGCCGCCGGGGCGGCGAATTTCAGCAGCACGTTGCTGCTTTTTATCTTGGCGCGCTTGCCGTGGGGCGTTTCCACCTGGAGGGAGGTGTCGTTGTCGGCGAGAACGGTGGCGGCCTTGAGGGCGCCGTCCTCTTCGTAGAAAACGTTCATCGGGGATATGTTGCAGGGCGGTAAGGAGGGGCGGATTTTACCCTAATCCGTCAGTCCGGCGAAGCGCAGTATCTCGTTCAGGTAGCGGGGAAAACTCTGGAAGCCGTGGTCACCGCCCTCCACCACGATCTGTTGCGCCCCGGCGAACTTCTCCACCGCCCGGCGCCAGGGCAGAATCTCGTCGCCGGTCTCCACCAGCAGCAGGTAGCGTTCGGGGCGGGTGACGACCACGTCCAGGGCGGCGAGCTGGCCGGCGTGCTCATCTGTGAGCACCCACTCCTCGCCGGTATAAAGGTTCTTCTGTGGCCCCAGCCACTGGTGGGCCAGCTTCGGCGCATCCACCGCTGGGTTCACCATGACCGCCTTCAGGCCCAGTTGTTCGGCGAGGAACAAAGCGTAGAAGCCGCCCAGGGAGCTGCCCACCAGGGTGAGGTCGCCGCCGAGGGAAGATGCCAGGCGTTCCGCCAGGGCGATGGCGCGGCGGGGCTCGTAAGGCAGTTGGGGCACGAGGAGGCGGTCGGCCAAGCCCCGCTCTGCCATGGCGGCGGCCAGGAGCCGAGCCTTGTGGGAGACGGGGGCGCTGTTGAGGCCGTGGAGGTAGAGGATCACTTGAGGAGTTTTACGAGCTTGCTGGCAAGAGGGGAAAAGTGGTGGTGATTAAGCTCAAAAAAGCTATCAGCTGGCGGCATTAGGACACCAAGTTGAATCAGGCCTGCTAACAACTGGCCTTCCCGTGAATCATGGGAAAAGTAAATGACGTTTTCCCTCGCCTCAGTGGTATTGCCGAAAGCTAGGGCCGGGGCATGACCATATTGTTCCAAGAGGAAACTAATTTCCTCCGCAGAAATGTCCCGAATGGTGCGGGCAAGTTGATATGCCTCTAAATCGCTGACAGGGGCATGGGTAAGTGTATGTACTGCGGCTTTGCGAAGATAGTCGAGTTTTTCTTCGTCAACGGTCTGAAGAATAATGGAAATGGTTTCGTTGATGAGCTTGAATTGACCATCGGTTAGCGCGTTGATTTGTTGTTGGTGCTTAAGAAGTTGTTTTTCAATTTCGGATAAGGCTTTTTTGACTCGTTCTTCTTGGCGTCTTGCTGCAAGGGATTGCGCAAGAGGCGGAACCAACGACAACAACGGCTGACCAGTGAAGGCCGCCAGTGTGCTTAAGCCTATTTGGGTTGGTAAGCCGCCAGCTAGGTTTTCCAAGGTAGATGGCGGGTCAAAAGCCATTGCTATTTCTCGAGGGCGGCCAACAGCTTGTCGTGGATGCCGCCGAAGCCGCCGTTGCTCATCACCAGCACGTGGTCACCGGGTTTGGCTTCGGCCACGATGGCGGCCACCAAGGCATCCAAGTCGTCCAGGGTAACGGCCAGGGCGCCCAGGGGGGCCAGGGCCGCGGCGGCGTCCCAGCCGAGATTGGCGCCGTAGCAGAACACCTTGTCGGCGTCCTTCAGGCTGCCGGGGAGCTGTTCCTTCATCACTCCCAGTTTCATGGTGTTGGAGCGCGGCTCCAGCACGGCGAGTATGCGCTCACCCCCGACCTTCTTGCGCAGGCCGGCCACGGTGGTGTCAATGGCGGTGGGGTGGTGGGCGAAGTCGTCGTAGACCGTGACGCCGTTGACCGTGCCCCGCACCTCCATGCGCCGCTTCACGCTCTTGAAGCGGCCCAGGGCCTCGATGCCCACGCTGGCGGGAACGCCCGCATGGCGGGCGGCGGCGATGGCGGCCAGGGCGTTGAGGGTGTTGTGCTCGCCGAGGATGTCCCAGTTCAAAACTCCCTGGGGTTCGCCGCGGAAGGCGATTTCCAGGCCGTCGCCGGTTTCCCGGGCGCTCCAGCCGGCCTCGACGCCGAACAGTTCCACCGTGGTCCAGCAGCCCCGGGACAGCACCCGGTCCAGGCTTTGTTCCCGGCCGTTGGCCACCACCAGGCCGTTGCCCGGCACGGTGCGCACCAAGTGGTGGAACTGGGTCTCGATGGCGGCCAGGTCGGGGAAGATGTCGGCGTGGTCGAACTCCAGGTTGTTCAGCACCGCCGTGCGGGGGCGGTAGTGGACGAACTTGGAGCGCTTGTCGAAGAAGGCCGTGTCGTATTCGTCGGCCTCGATGACGAAGAAGGGCGTCTTGCCCAGGCGGGCGGAAATGCCGAAGTTCTGGGGCACGCCGCCGATGAGGAAGCCAGGCTCCATCTTGGCGTATTCCAGAATCCACGCCAGCATGGAACTGGTGGTGGTTTTGCCGTGGGTGCCGGCCACGGCGAGCACCCACTTCTCCCGCAGCACCGCTTCCGCTAGCCACTGGGGGCCGGAGACGTAGGGCAGGTTGCGGTTGAGAATTTCCTCCATCAAGGGCTGCTTGCCCCGGGCCACCACGTTGCCGATGACGTACAAATCCGGCTCGAGCTTGACCTGGTCGGCGTCGAAGCCCTCGATCAGTTCGATGCCCATGGCTTCCAGCTGGGTGCTCATGGGAGGGTAGACGTTGGCGTCGCAGCCGGTGACCTTGTGGCCCGCCTCTTTGGCGATGGCGGCGATGCCGCCCATGAAGGTGCCGCAGATGCCGAGGATGTGGATGTGCATGCTTATTCCGGAAATTCCTGCGCCAGCAGGGCGCGAAGGGCTGTGGTGAGTTCAGGGAGGTCGATGGTGGCGGTGGTCCAGACGATATTCCAGTCCACTGCGAAATAGGCGTGCACGGCGATGTTGCGGAAGCCTACGATGTCCGTCCAGGGAATGTCCGGGTGGCGTTCCTGGATTTCCTTGGGTAGACGGGCCGCCGCTTCGCCGATGAGGGTGAGCTTTTGCAGCACGGCGCTGCGTAACAGGTCATTGTCGGCGAACTGTTCCCGCTTGCTGCCGGCGATGAAGTGTTGGACGGCGTCGGCAGCCTCCAGCATGTCGGCCAGGTAAAGACGCTCACGCCTCATACAGGATTTCGGCGCTGGACAAGACTTGGTCGCGAATGGCGGATTTGAGGCCGGCGTGGGGCACGAGGTCGACGGGGCGGTGCAGTAGGCCGGATAACTCCCGCTTCATCCGGTTGAAGGCGAGGAAGCCGATGGCGGCATCTTCCTCGAATTCCACCAACAGGTCCACGTCGCTGTCGGGGGTAAAGCCCCCCGTCACGGCGGAGCCGAACACCGCCAGCCGGCGCACGTGGTAGTGGCGGCAAAGTTGCTGAAGGGAATCGTTAGGAATGGACAGGGCCGGATGGATCATGGGGGGATTTTAACCTAAACGCCAAAATACTTGGCGTCCGGGTGGTGGACGATAATGGCGCTGGTGGATTCCTCCGGCCACAACTGGTCCTCGTCCCCCAGGCGGACGCCGATCTTGTGGGCTTCCAGCAGGTCGAGAATCTTGTCCTGGTCGTGGAGATTGGGGCAGGCCGGGTAGCCGAAGGAATAGCGGCTGCCCCGGTAGTGCTGCTTGATCATGTCCTGGATGTCCCGGGCGTCCTCGGCGCCGAAACCCAGTTCCACCCGGATGCGGCGGTGGATGAATTCCGCCAGCCCCTCCGCGCCCTCCGCGTCCAAGCCGTGCCAGTAGAGGTATTCCTGGTACTCGTTGGCCTGAAACAGGTCCCGCGCGTGGTCCGAGGCGTGCTGGCCGACGGTGACCAGTTGGAACGCCACCACGTCCATCTCCCCGCTCTCCGCCGGGCGGAAGAAGTCGGCGATGCACAGCTTGCGCTCCGTGGTCTGGCGGGGGAAGGGGAAGCGGCAGCGCTCCTGGGTGCCTTCCGGGTCGGCGTAGACGATCAGCTCATCCCCCTGGGACTGGCAGGGAAAGTAGCCGTACACCGCCTGGGGCCTCAGGATGCCCTCCGCCTCGCTCTGAGCCACCAGGCGGTTGAAGATGGGGTCCACTTCCTTCTTCGCCCACTCCCGGTACTCCTCCGGCGACTTGCCCTGGGGCTTGAAGCCCCACTGGAACTTGTACAGGGCGGTCTTGTTGATGTACGGCACCACCGCCTTGAGGGACAGGTGCTCGATGCACTTCGCCCCCCAGAAGGGCGGGAAGGGGACCGGGTTGTCGTGAGGAATGGCGGAGCGCTCGGACATGGGTTCGGTCTTGGCTGAAAAAGGGCATTATAATGCCATCTGCGACGGATAACCCACCAATTTGCTAGGACTTCAATGGGCTGGCTGCTCACCAACCTCATCGCCTCCTTTTTCCTGCCCCCCCTCGCCCTGCTGCTGATCGGCGCCCTGGGGCTGGCCTTGCTGAAGAGGCGGCCGAGGTTGGGCGAGGGGCTGCTCGCCCTCTCCCTGGGGCTCCTGGCGGTGCTGTCCTTGCCCGCCGTGTCGGGGCGGCTGCTGGCGAGCCTGGAGCAGGGAGCGCTGCTGCCCCAGGAGAACCGCCCCGAAGCGCAGGCCATCGTGGTGCTGGGCGGCGGGCGCGACATCAACGCGCCCGAATACGGCGGCGACACCCTGGGCTGGGCGAGTCTGGAGCGGCTGCGCTACGGCGCGAAACTCCAGCGGCAGACCGGCCTGCCCTTGCTGGTCACGGGCGGCAAGCCCGACGGCGGCGAATTGCCCGAGGGGGAAATCATGCGCCGGGTGCTGGAGGGGGAATTCGGCGTCCCGGTGCGGTGGGTCGAGGACCGTTCCGACAACACCCGGGAGAACGCCTATTTCAGCCGGGAACTGCTCAAGGGCAGCGGGGTGCAAACCATCTACCTGGTGACCCACGCCTGGCACATGCCCCGGGCGAAGCGGGTATTCGAGGCGGCGGGGTTCAAGGTGGTGCCGGCAGGCGTCGGCTTTCACCAAACCAAGGCGCCCACCGCCCTCGATTTCCTGCCCGACGCCCGTGCCTTGGAGGGGAGCGCCCGCTACATTCACGAAATCATCGGCCTGGTCTGGTACCGGCTGAAAAGCTAACGAGAAAGGACCAACATGAAAGCACGCGTCAAATGGATCGAAGGCATGGCCTTCGTGGGCGAAACCGAGAGCGGCCACGCCGTGGTGATGGACGGCCCCGCCGACATCGGCGGCCGCAACCTGGGCCCCCGCCCCATGGAAATGCTGCTCCTGGGCACGGGCGCCTGCTCCTCGGTGGACGTGGTGTCCATCCTGAAGAAAAGCCGCCAGGACGTGACCGACTGCTGGGTGGAGCTGGACGCCGACCGCGCCGCCACCGAACCCAAGGTGTTCACCAGGATTCACATGCACTTCGTGGTGGTGGGCAAGGGCCTGAAGCCGGAAGTGGTGGAGCGGGCGGTGAAGCTGTCGGCGGAGAAGTACTGCTCGGCGTCCATCATGCTCGGCAAGAGCGCCGAGGTGACGCACGATTTCGAGGTGCGGGAAGGGTAACGTTTAACGACCTGTGGCTTCTAAGCGTGGATGTGTAATTGATTTACACGTCACGTTTTAGGGTCGTTAATCCCATAAGTATTGCGAGCAAGCTGGTTCTCGAATTCAGAGAAAGTTTGGCCGCTGGGTGTTCGCCAGTTGTCACGTCCGTTAATCGAGTAGCCGACTACTACAGCTGCGGCCTGTGATGGGCTCCTGAACAGCTGATTACGAGCAAATTTGAGCTTTGTTCCGTTTTCCACCAATACGCCAGATGACAGTAGGCTTTCGCGGAGTGTACGATAGCCACCGGAAAGGCTGTTTTGAACTGTTGTGGCTGCATCGGAATTGGCAAGAACAACCAAGCCCTCATCCGTCCGCACTGCGGTAGCTATAAGATTACTTACGCGAAGCTGAAAAGTTTGCGTTTGTAATTGTTCTAGAGGCATTTGCGTTGTGGGGTTGGGCTGTGAGGGAGGTTCAATAGGTGCTACAACGGCCTCAAGAAGACGCGGCTCTGATGATCTCGAAACCAATGGTTCCAGAACCCGGTGGCCTAACACACCAAGAAGGGTGCGAACCCCACTAATAAATTCTTCCATCGCATCACGGTCGGCCCTTGGTAACGAAGGCAGCTGGGGTGATGCTGAGTTTTCGATTGCATAGCGCCCAGCAGTGGCTGCAAGTTCAACTAGTCGCGACTCCAAGTAGCGGACATGCCCTTTGGTCAGGTTGTCGTCTTTGCTGGTAAAAGCGACAAGCTCTGTCCAGAACTCCTTACCGCTTATATGCGAATAAAGACGATCAAGGACAATTTCTGCTTCGCCAATATAAACCGCGTCTTGGCCCACTTCTTCGTTCTGGCCAAATAAAAAATAAACGCCAGGGCGTTTCGCTTCAGGCCATTCCTTGAGTTCGGGGAAGCGTGACCTAGGGCAGGAAATGGCTTGGCCTGTCCAATTCACAATCTCGCCATGGCGGATACCTGCCACACTACCGTCAGCGAGATATATGCGAATGCTTTTGCCAGGTGCCATATGCTATCTCTTGTGATTTTTTGCGGTTAGGCCGCAACAGACATCTAGGGTTTAAACCCAGTAAACCGTCCCCGTCATCACCTTCGCCGTCAGCTTCATCCCCCACTTCACCGGCAGGGGCAGTTCGGCGCCGCCGTGCTCGATGGCGGTGGTGGCGTGGCGGGCCTCGTCGTCGCGCATCAGCTCGACGATGGCGCGGCTCTTGGCGTCCTGGGCGGGGAGGCGGCTCAAGTGACCGTCCAGGTGGGCGCACACCTGGCGCTCGGTCTCGGCGAGGAAGCCCAGGTTCCACTTGTCCCCCAGGGCGCCGGCCAGGGCGCCGATGGCGAGGGAGTTGATGTACCACAGGGGGTCGAGGAAGCTGAGGCGGCCTCCCAGGTCCTTCACCCGGTTTTCCGTCCAGTGCAGGTGTTCCACTTCCTCCCAGGCGGCCTGTTCCAGGGCCGCTTTCGCCGCCGGGTCGCGGGCGGTGAGGGCCTGGCCCTGGTAGAGGGCCTGGGCGCATATTTCGCCGCTGTGGTTGATGCGCATCAGGCGGGCGGCGTGTCTCTTCTCCTCTTCGCTCATTTCCGCTTCCGGCAGGTCCTCGCCGGGCAGGGGGCGGAGGGTCTGGGCGGGGGCGAAGAGGGTGCGCAGGCCCTTGTCGAATTGGATGATTAGTTTGTCCAGGTTGAGCATGGATATATTCCTCAATTTTGCCGCCAGTCCCTCACCCCAACCCTCTCCCGGAGGGCGAGGGAGCTAGCTTTTGAATCCCAGTTGTCTTGCCACCAGGGTCACCGGGTGGGCGATTTCGCTGCCGAGGCCGCTGTCCTTCACGCCGCAGCCCAGGTGCAGGGCGCAGCCCACGTTGGCGGTGGCGATGAAGTCCGGCTTCACGGCGCGGATGGCGTCGATTTTATCATCCAGCAGCTTTCCCGCCATCTCCGGCTGGAGGAGGAAGTAAGCCCCAGCGCCGCCGCAGCACTGGTCGTTGCCGGGCAGGGGAAGGACTTCGGCGCCGGGGAGGCGCTTCAGCAGGGCGTAGGGGGAAGCGGCGTCCTTGAGCGCGTTGATCTGGGAGCAGGGCTCGTGGACGGCGATTCTTGTATTCAGGGGCGCCGGATGGAGGTTCTCCCAGCCGGGGGCGGCGGCGAGGTATTCGGTGGCTTCCCGCACCGCGATGCCGGCCGGGGCGAGGGCTTCCTTGAGGGCCGGGGCGCAGCCGGTGGCGGCGACGATCACCGTCTTCAGGCCGGCGAAGGCTTCCCGGTTGCGCCGGGCCAGGGCCTCGGCCTCCTCCGGCTCGCCGGCGTGGCGGTGCAGGGCCCCGCAGCAGGCCTGACCGGCGGGCACCCGCACGCCGTGGCCGAGTTTCTCCAGGAGAAAGGCGGTGGCCCGCAGGGTTTCGCTGTCGGCGAGGCGGGCGACGCAGCCGAGGAACAGGCCCACTTCTTCTGGACCGGGGCGGTCATGAATGGCCCGGTGGGGCTGCAGCTCGGGCAGGGCGGCTTCCGCCTTGGCCAGCTTTCCCAGGATGCCCAAGGAACGGGCCAGGGTCCGCAGGCCGGAGCGCTGCCAGAAGCGCAGCAGGCTTTCCGCCAGGCGCAGTTGACCGGGGCTGGCGGCCACGGCCAGGAGGCGGCGGCGCAGGCGCCGCCGGAGGGGGGACTGCTCGGCGGCGAGGCGGGCGCGCATGCCTTCCACCAGCCGGCCGTACTCCACCCGGGACGGGCACACCGCTTCGCAGCGGCGGCAGGCAAGGCACAGGTCGATGTGGTGGACGAAGGCGCCGCTCAGGGGCAGTTGCCCTTCCAGCACGCCGCGCATCATGAAAATCCGCCCCCGGGGGGAATCCGCCTCCGACCGGGTCTTGCGGTAGGTGGGACAGTGGGGCAGGCACAGGCCGCAGGCCACGCACTGGTTGGCGAGGCCGGCAAGTTGCGCCGGATCGGGCAGGGAAGAGGGGAAGGGCGTGCTCATGGGAAGGGCGAATTATCCCCCGATGGGGCGGGGTTTGCTACTTTTTGGGGCGGGGAAAGCGCAGGCTCACGGCGAGGCCGCGCCCGCCGTCGCCGTCGCCCAGGGCCAGTTCCGCCTGGTGGAGGTCGGCGATGCGCTTGGCGATGGACAGGCCGAGGCCGCTGCCGGGGGCTTCGTTGCCCAGTACCCGGTAGAAGCGGTCGAAAACCCGCTGCCGCTCCCCGGCGGGAATGCCGGGGCCGCTGTCGCGGACGGCCAGGGTCACGGCGGCGGCGTCTTCCGCGATGTTCACCCGTACCGCGCCGCCAGGGGGCGTGTAGCGGACGGCGTTGTCCACCAGGTTGCGCAGCAGGATGGCGAGCATGGGGCCGTGGCCGGCGACGGTGCCTTCGCCGCTCAGCTCCAGGTCGAGGTTCTTGGCCAGGGCGGCCGGGCCCAGGTCGGCGAGGACCTGGCGGGCCAGGGGCGCCAGGGGGCAGGGGACGAGGGCGGCGGCGCCGCTGTCCGGGTCCAGGCGGGCCAGGGTCAGGAGCTGCTCCACCAAATGGGTGGCCCGGTCGGCGCCGGCGAGCACGCTTTCCAGGGCGGTCTTGCGCCCGCTTTCGTCCGCCGCCCGCAGGGCCAGCTGGGCGTGGGTCTTGAGGGCGGCGAGGGGGGTGCGCAGTTCGTGGGCGGCGTCGGCGGTGAAGCGGCGCTCGTTGTCCAGGGCGTCGTCCAGGCGGTGGAGCAGGGTGTTGAGGGAGGCCACCAGGGGGGCGATTTCCGTCGGCGCGGCGCCGGCCTCCAGGGGGGCGAGGTTGTCCGGGGCCCGGGAGGCGACTTCCGCGCCGATGCGCCGCAGGGGGGCGAGGCCTTCGCCGATGGCGAGCCAGATCAGCACGCCCAGCAGGGGCAGGGTGAAGGCGAGGGGGCCGAGGAGGCGCAGGGCGATGTGGGCCGCCAGTTCCCGCCGCACGTCGGCGCGTTCCCCGACCTGGACCAGGATTTCGCCTTCCTGATTCCAGTGGCTGAAGACCCGCCAGCGGCGGCCGCCGCTTTCCACGTCGTCGAAACGGCCCCGGGGGGTTCCGCCGGGGTGGGGATGAGGGTCGGGGGCATGGGGGCCGGCGCCGGCGTAGACCGGGGAAAGGGGCTGCTCCGGTGCCCCTTCGGAGCGAACCAGTAGGCCGCCGTGGTCGTCCCACACCTGGAAGGCGAGCTTGCGTTCGTATTTGTGGTCGTCGCTGCGCACTTCACTCGCCACGCCGTCCCGCCGCCCCTGCAGGTCCTCGATGTCGTGGTCGGCCTGGGCCAGGAGCAGCTTGGCCGTCTGGGCGAGCTGGGCATCGAAGATCTCGTCCATCTCGTGGCGGGCATCGAGAAAGCTGAACACCGCCGTGGCGGACCAGCCCGCGGCGACGATGGCGAGCAGCAGTAGCAAAAGCTTCAGGCGCAAGGAGCGGGGGGCGCGCATCATGGCTTGTCGATCAGGTAGCCGACGCCGCGGAGGGTGCGGATCAGTTCCGCGCCCAGTTTCTTGCGCAGGTGGTGGATGTGGACCTCCACCGCGTTGCTTTCCACTTCTTCCCCCCAGCCGTAGAGGCTTTGCTCCAGTTGTTCCCGGGACTGCACCCGCCCGGCGTTCTCCAGCAGGTGGAGGAGGATGGCGAATTCCTTGGGGGCGAGGTCAACCGGCGCGCCGTCCAGCGTGACGGCATGGGCGGCGGGGTCCACCCGCAGGGCGCCGTGGACGATGGCCGGGGCGGCACGGCCGCCGGAGCGGCGCAGCAGGGCCCGAAGGCGGGCGGTGAGTTCGTCCAGGTCGAAGGGCTTGACCAGGTAATCGTCGGCGCCGGCGTCCAGGCCCTTCACCCGGTCGGCGACGGTGTCCCGGGCGGTGAGGAGCAGCACCGGCAGGGGGTCGTTCTTGGCCCGCAGGCGGCGCAGCACTTCCTCGCCGGACAGGCGGGGCAGTCCCAGGTCCAGCACCATCAGGGCGTAGGCTTCGGTGTCCAGGGCGTGGCGGGCCTGCTCGCCGTCCTTCACCCAGTCCACGGCGAAGCCGGCCTGGGCAAGGCCGGCGCGGATGCCTTCGCCGAGGAGGGCGTCGTCCTCAGCCAGCAGCAGGCGCATGGTTTCTCAGGGCGCGGGAGAGGCGGTCCACCAGGAAAACGTCCTCGAAAAAGTAGAGGCCGACGATGCCGTGCAGGAGGGCGTCGATGGCGTCGTCGGAAATGGCGCACACCTGCTTGTGGAGATCGCGGGCGATTTCGGCGAAGGCATCGACGACGGACGGGTCGAAGTGGCGCCCCCGCTCCGCCGTGATGATGGCCATCGCCTTGTCGAAGGGCATGGGGTCCTTGTAGGGACGCTTGGAGGTGAGGGCGTCGAAGACGTCGACGATGGCGAAAATGCGGGCGTTGAGGGGAATGTCCTCCCCCTTCAGGCCGTGGAGATAGCCGTTGCCGTCGTATTTCTCGTGGTGGAATTCCACCACCTCCCGGGCACTTTGCAGCCACTCCGACTTGGCGAGGATGTCCACGCCGAGCCGGACGTGGGTTTTCATGATCTCGAATTCTTCCTCGGTCAGCTTGCCCGGCTTGAGGAGAATGGTGTCGCTGATGCCGATCTTGCCCACGTCGTGGAGAAAGGCCCCGGCGATCAGGCGCCGGATGTCGGCCTTTTCCAGGCCGAGGGCCTCGGCGAGGCGGACGGCGTAGATGGTGACGCGGTAGTTGTGGGCATTGGTATCGGAGTCCCGTTTCGCCACCGCGCTGCCCAGGACTTCGATCAGTTCGATGTTGGTGCGCAGTAGGTCGCCGGAGAAGCGGATCAGCTCGCGGTTGAGGAAGAGGATGACCGGATAGAGGATGACGGTGGTGACCAGGGTGGCGATCACCACCAGCACCAGGGTGCGCAGGACGCTGTTGCGGATATCCGCCAGGGTGGCGGGGTCGACCCGGTAAACGCCCTCGAAGTAGCCGGCGAGTTTGCCGTTCGGCTCCGTCATGGGCAGCAGCACCTGGAGGAAGAGTTGGCCGTCGAGGTGGATTTTCTCGTAATAGATCGAGCCCTCGAAGGGAAAGCTGTGGGTGTAGCGCTTCAGCTTTTCTTCCGTGGCGGCCTCGCCGGGATCCATGCCTTCGGCCACCTTGTTCTGGCTGCTGTCGTAGAGCTCGATGATGATGAAATGGCTGTTGAGGGAGGCGTCGACGATCTGCTGCAGCTTGGCAGGGTCGGCCTTGCCCTGGGCCAGATGGGCCAGGGTGTCGTCTTTCAGGGCCCTGGATTCCTGCATTGCCAGGCCCAGGACCTGGTCGTCGATTTTTTCCGTCTCCAGGTAATAGACCACGCCGCCGATGACGACGGAGAGTCCCAGCCAGGCGACGAAAAGACGTTTGAGGATGCGTTTGTGGATGTCGGTGCGCATGGGATTGGGTGGGAGTTTCAATGCTGACAGTTTAGCAGGTTCATTTCCCGAGCCTGGCCGGCAAGCGCATGGCGCCATCCTCGAAGGTACCCTGTTCGGCGTCCAGATGGCAGGCGGCGCAGTTGGCCTTCGACGCCACCTTGGGGTCGCGCCATGTTTCTGCCGGGATGCCGCGGTGCTTCTTCTGCCAGTAGGGGGTGTCGGTGATGCGCAGCGGCGTTTCCCCGGCGGGCACGGAACGGTCGATCTTGTAGGCCGCCTCGGTGAGCTGCCGGTCGGCGGCGTTGTTTTCCAGGAAGTCGAGGATTTCCCGGGTGGAGGCGGGGTCGAGGCCGAGGGATTCGCCGAAGTGCCGGTCCTGTTCGGCCATCATCCGCCGCCAGGAGCGGGCGGGGAGCAGGGAAGGATGGAAGGCCAGGTGGCAGGCGCCGCATTCCGCCCGCCAGACCTTGTTGTCCGGCAATGTCGGGCCGACGAAGGGGCGGTAAGGCTGTTGCGGGGTTTCCAGGGCATAGCCCTTGAACTGCCAGGCTCCGCCGGCCAGGACCAGGGCCAGCAGCGCCATCGCGCTGAAACGGCGGGGGGAGGCGGCGGCCTGGGCTGTCTCCCCGTCCTTGCAACCCGTGACCATGGCCTTGGCCAGGTTTTCCTTGTGCAGCAGGCTTTCCACGGCCACGCCGGCGAGGTGGAGCCCCACCAGGGCCAGCATGGCGGAGGCCAGGCCTTCGTGCAGTTCCTTGAAGGCATGGCCGAGGCCGTAGGACAGCAGGCCGGCGAAGGGGCCGTGGTTTTCCTCGCCGCCCAGGGTCAGCAGGCCGGTGAGGCCGGCGGCGACGGCCAAGCCCAGGAGACCGTAGATGGCCCAGCTGCCCGCCGGGTTGTGGCCGATATGCCGCTTCGCCTTGCCATGGAGGGTTTCCTGCAGATAGGCCATGGCTGCCCTGGGACCGAAGCGAAAGGAGGCAAAGCGGGCATAACGGCTGCCGATCACCCCCCATAGGAGGCGGAAGGCCACCAGCCCGAGCATCAGGTAACCGGCGAAAACGTGCAGCGCCAGCCAGGTGTCCGACTCGGCGGTGAGCCAGGCGGCGGCGAAGGCGGCGGCCAGCAGCCAGTGAAACAGGCGGGTGGGAAGGTCCCAGACGAGGATTTTTTGCATCGCGGCTTGCCTTAGCGGGGAATGCGCACCTTGTGTTCGGCGTAGTCGCCCTGGTCGGCGCCGGCGTGGCAGGCGGCGCAGTTGGCGGGGCTGCCCACCTTGGGGCGCTTCCATGCGTCGGCGCGGATTTCGTCGTGCTGGCGCTGGAACCAGGCCGTTTCGGTGATGCGCAGCGGCGTGTCGCCGGGGGCAATGCCGCGCAGCACCTTGGCGGAGGTCCGGCTGGACGCCCGGTCGGCGCTCTGGCTGGCGAGGAAGGCGGTGATTTCCTTGGCGGTGGCGGCATCCAGGCTGGCATCGCTGCCGAAGTGGCGCTCCAGTCCGCCCATCAGCTTGCGCCAGGAGCGTTCCGGCAGCAGGGCGGGGGGATAGGCCACGTGGCAGGCGCTGCACTCGGCTTGCCATTTCGGGTTGGCGGCCGTGGGGGCGAGCTTGCCGCCGCCGTCGGCCAAGGCCGAGATGGGGAGTAGGAATAGGGGAAGCAGAAGCAGTTTTTTCATGGCGGACTCCTTATTTCACTGAACGCAGGTAGGCGATGAAATCGCCCTTCTCCTGGGCGCTGCAGGACCGCCCCTGGACGTCCTGGCAGTTGCGCTTGAACCATTTTTCCACCTTGGCCGGGTCGGTGAGGCGCTCGCTGTTGGCGACAGGGGCCAGGGGGGCGATGGCCTTGCCGGTTTTCTCGTGGCGGCCTTCGGCTTTCGGGTTGTCGGTGTGGCAGGCGGCGCAGCTGGAGCCCTTGGCGCTTTTGGCGCGGTAGAACTGCTCGCCGCGGGCGGCGGAGAATTCCTTGAAGGCGGGGTTTTGCTGTTTTGCCTCGGCGGCATAGCTTTGCTGGATTTCCAGCGGCGTGGCGGCGTAAGCGGGAAGAGCGGCGAACAGCAGGGCGGTGAGGAGCGGTTTTTTCATGGCGAGGATCTCCGGCGGGTTTGGCGATGGTTGCAGGCTACGCCGCCATCCTTAACGCTGCCTTAAGGCATAATCGCCCTATCCGACATGGGGGAGAAAACATGCAAGCCGTCGAACAACTGATCGCCACCCTTTCCGGCTGGGTATGGGGGCCGCCGATGCTGGTGCTGCTGGTGGGCACCGGACTCTATCTGACCGTGATGCTCCGCGGGATGCAGTTCCGTGCCCTGCCCCATGCCCTGAAACTGATCTGGCACAAGGAACACGCGGGTTCCGGCGACATCAGCCACTTCGCCGCCCTGATGACGGCCCTGGCCGCCACCGTGGGCATCGGCAACATCGTCGGCGTGGCGACCGCCATCACCCTCGGCGGGCCGGGGGCCGTGTTCTGGATGTGGATGACGGGACTGGTGGGCATGGCCACCAAGTATTCCGAGGCGGTGCTGGCGGTGAAATACCGTGAGAAAGGGGAGCACGGCATGCGCGGCGGCCCCATGTATTACCTGGCCAAGGGCGCCGGCCTGCCCTGGCTGGGCTGGCTGTTCGCCCTGTTCACCGCCCTGGCCACCTTCGGCATCGGCAACATGACCCAGGCCAACGCGGTGGCGAAGATTTTCCACGCCACTTTCGGCGTCGAGCCCTGGGTTACCGGGGTGGTGCTGATGGTGCTCACGGCCCTGGTGATTCTCGGCGGCATCAAATCCATCGGCCGTTTCACTTCCCTGCTGGTGCCCTTCATGATCCTTGGCTATGTTGGCGCGTCGCTGCTGGCGCTGGCCTTGAACGCGGAGGAAATCCCCGCCGCCCTGTCCTTGATTTTCGCCCACGCCTTCAGCCCGATCGCCGCCGGCGGCGGTTTTGCCGGGGCGACGGTGGCGGCGGCGATGCGCTTCGGCGTGGCGCGGGGGGTGTTCTCCAACGAATCCGGCCTGGGTTCCGCCCCCATCGCCGCGGCGGCGGCCCGTACCCAGGACCCGGTGAAACAAGCCCTGGTGTCCATGACCCAGACCTTCATCGATACCCTGGTGGTGTGCTCCATGACCGCCCTGGTGATCCTCACCGCGACGCCCTGGACCCAGGGCACGGGGGCCGAGCAGCTCACCAGCGCCAGCTTCGCCGAAACCCTGGGAACGGCGGGGGCCATGATCGTTGCCGTGGCCACGGCCCTGTTCGCCTACTCCACCCTCATCGGCTGGAACTACTACGGCGAGAAAGCGGTGGAATACCTCGCCGGGGCGAGGGCGGTCCGTCCCTACCGGGTGCTGTTCATCGGCGTGGTGGTGGTGGGCGCGATGATGCGGCTGGAGTTCGTGTGGAATTTCTCCGACCTGATGAACGGCATGATGGCGATCCCCAACCTGATTGCCTTGCTGCTGCTGTCGAAGGTGGTGCGGGAGGAAACCCGGCGTTATTTCGCGAAGTAGAGCCGGAAGCGCTTACTCGGTTTCCACCCGGTTGCGCCCGCCGCGCTTGGCGCGGTAGAGGGCGTCGTCCACCCGCTTGGTGAGGCTGCGCGGGGTGTCGTCTTCGCGGAAGGGCGTAACCCCCAGGCTGATGGTGAGGCGGCCGACGACGGGAAAGACGGTGTCCTCCACCAGGGCCCTGAGCTTGGAGGCCATCTGCTGGGCGCTTTCCAAGGGAATGTTGGGGGCCAGGATCATGAATTCCTCGCCGCCCCAGCGGGCGAAAATGTCGTGCTCGCGGATGTTCTTGGCGATCAGCTGGGCCAGGTTGACCAGTACCAGGTCACCGACCTGGTGGCCGTGGGTGTCGTTGACCTGCTTGAAGTAGTCGATGTCGAACATGATCAGGGACAGCGGGGAGCCGTAGCGTTTGGCCCGGTCGATCTCCAGGTTCAGGCTGTCGTCGAATTTTTCCCGGTTGTAGATGCCCGTTAGGGAATCGGTGGTGGCCTGCTGCTCCAAGGCCGCCTTTTCCCACTCCATGTGGGTGACGTCGGCGAAGGAGAAGATGTACTTGTTCAATTCGGCAAACTGGATGCAGTTCACCACGAAGGCGCGGGTGCCGCCGGTCTTGGGGTTCCGGAGGTAGATGACGTGCTCCACCTCGGGGTGAGCCAGGATGGGCATGCTCCAGGCGGCTCTTGCCTCGCTGACGAAGGGGCTGCCGTCCACCTGGGTGATGAAGCCGTCCACGCTGGAGCCGGATTCCTTCATCGCTTCCAGGGAGGCGAAGCCGAGGAAGGCGAGGAAGGTCTGGTTGATGTATTCCAGCTCCCGGTTGTGGTCGAGGATGGCGACGAAATTCGGGTTCACGTCCAGGATGTAGTTGATGAAGGCGTTGCGGGACTGGAGTTCCCGGCGCTGCTGCAGGGTCTGGGCGCTTTTCAGGACGGCCTTCTGCAACTGATGGGTGTCCACCGGCTTCAGGACGTATTTGTCGACGCCGATGTCGATGGCGCGGATGAAGTAATCCTGTTCGTTGAAGGCGGTGGTGACGATGATGGGCGTGTCCTCGCTGACGGCCTTGATGGCCTCGGCCATTTTCAGGCCATCCATGACCGGCATCAGGATGTCGGTGATGACGATGTCGGGCTGGTGCTGGTGGAAGGCGTCCAGCCCTTCCTGGCCGTTCTCCGCGACGAGGAGGGTGCCCACCCGCCGCTGCAGGAATTGGGTCAGTTGGCCGCGAATGTCCGGGTTGTCCTCAACGTAAAGAACGGAGAGGGATTTCAGCAGGGCGTGGTCGTTCGACAAATGCGCGTCCATGGCGGGGAGCGGTCTTCTAAGAGGAAAAGGGCGGGCTGGCGATAGTGTCCCGGCACTCGATGGCGATGAGGGAAATGTCGTCGTGGGCCGGTTTGTCTCCCAAATGGGCTTTCACTGATTCTAGCACGCTCTCGAACAGGGTAGGCGCCTTCCGGGCGCCTAGCGCCTGGGTCAGGCGTTCCTGGCCGAACATTTCGCCGGCGGCGTTTTCCGCCTCGAGCAGGCCGTCGGAATACAACAGCAAATGCCCTGGCGTTTGCCAGTGGTAGACCGTGGTCCGGGCGTCGAAAGCATCGGACTCCAGGATGCCGAGCGGCGGATGGCCAGAGGGGAAGGCATGGAGGGTTTCCCCCGCGCCGCTGACGAAGAGCATGGCGGGATTGCCGCCATTCCAGGCTTCCACGGTGTGGTTGAGGGTATCGACGCGAACCAGGGAGGTGGCCACGAACCGGTCGGGGGGAATCTGATCCTTCAGCACGCTGTTCATTTCGGCCACGATGCTCGAAAGCGTGAAGCCCCTTTCCACCATCTTGTAAAAAACCCGCACCAGGGGCAGGAGGTTGATGGCGGCGGGGAGGCCATGGCCGGTGGCGTCGGCCAGCAGGGTGAAGAGGGAGCCGTCGGCGGCCCGGGCCGCGCCCACCAGGTCGCCGGAGAAACGGGTCGCCGGCTGAACCCGGTAACGCAAGCCGGGATCCTTCAGGCCCTCGGCCAGCATCATGCGCCGCATCAGGTGCAGGGTGATCTTGAGCTCTTCCTCGGCCTTTTCGTGGAACTGCTGCAGTTCCCGCCGCTCCAGCATGATTTGGCCGGAGCGGGCGACCGCGTCCAGCAGTTGCTCGGCGATTATCGGTTTGGCGAGATAGCGGTCGATGCCGATCTCGATGGCCTGGAGGAAATAGGTCTGGTCGTTGAAGGCGGTGGTGACGATCACCGGCGTGTCCCGGTCCAGCTCCTTGATGGACCGGGACATTTGCAGACCGTCCATGACGGGCATCTGAATATCCGTCACCACCACGTCGGGCCGGTAGCGGGTGAAAAGGTACAGTCCTTCCTGGCCGTCCGCCGCCAGGTGGAGTTTTCCGACCCAGCGGGTGAGAATCTGGGCCACCATGGTCCGGGTCATGTCGTCGTCCTCCACGTAGAGGACGGCGAGGGATTTGAGGCACTCTTGGCGGTTCATGGCGTTTGCGCTTCGTCGGCGGCCAGGGGGGCGATGAGGGTGAATTTTGCGCCCTCGCCGGTGTTTTGCACCAGTATTTTTCCATCCAGGTTTTTCTCGACGATCATTTTCGTCATGTACAGTCCTATCCCGGTTCCCTTTTCACGGGTGGTGAAGTAGGGGTCGAAAATCTTGTCCACGGCTTCCGGCGCAATGCCTCCGGCGTTGTCTTCGATGGTAAGCCGCACCTCCCCGGCTGTCGTGGTCAGGTGGATGGCCACGCGGCCGTTGGCGACCTGCCGCTCCTTCAGGATGTCTTTCGCGTTGGACAGGATGTTGAGCAGGGCCTGGGAATACTGATGGGAAAAACCGAGGATTTTTCCATCCTGCTCGATGCGCGTGATCACCTCGATCTGGTTGTTGCTGAAGGCGGATTCGACCAGGGCCAGGGTTTCCTTGAGGGCGTCGGCGGCGCTGAAGCAGGTTTTCTGGCGGTCCGGGCGGAAGAAATCGCGAAAATCGTCGATGGTGGTGGACATGTGGTTGATGATGCGCCGCCCCTCCTCCACTTCCCGGTCGAGATAGGCGCCGTCCAGTTCGCCGTATTGCCAGGCGTCGCGGAGGTTGGCGAGCAGCAGGGCGAGGGCGTTGAGGGGCTGGCGCCACTGGTGGGCGATGTTGTGGATCATTTCCCCCATGGCCGCCAAGCGCGATTGCTGGATGAGGAGGTGGTCCTTGTCCCGGTTGCGGCTCACTTCGTCCCGCACCCGATGTTCAAGGGTTTCGTTGAGGGCCTTCAGGCTGTCTTCTGCCGCCTTGCGCGGCGTGATGTCCTCTATCGTCCAGATGGAGCCCAGCTCGGGTTTGCGGCGGTCGATCAGATTGCCGGTGAGTTCGCCCCAGAACTGGGAGCCGTCCTTACGCCGCAACAGGTACTCATGGTGGAAGATCTGGCCGGCCTCCATCCGAGGGTAGGCATTGGCGCCCACCTCCTCGAAAGACTTGTTCTGGGCGTAGATCAGCGCGGAGGCCTTCCCGGCGAGCTCGGCCTGGGTGTAGCCGAACAGTTCTTCCATGCGGCGGTTCGCCCAGACGAAACGGCGGTCCTGCAACAGGGCGATGCCCACCGTGACGCCCCCCAGGATGGCGCGCTGCTCGGCGAGGGTGTGCTCCAATTGCTGGCGCACCGCCAGGCGCTCGCTGGTGTCCTGGAAGGCGATCAGCACGCCCTCCACCCGGCCGCTGCGCACGAGAGGGGCGGTGGAAACGGAAACCGGGAGAGGCGAGCCGTCCTTGCGCCAGAACAATTCCTCCAGCTGCCGGTGCGTCTTGCCCTGGCGCAGGGTGGCGAGGAAAGGACAGTTTTCCTTGGGGTAGGGGGCGCCGTCGGCCTGGTGGCGGTGGAACAGTTCGTGGGCGTCGGTCCCTTCCAGTTCCTTTTGGCTCCAGCCCAGCAGCCGGTGTGCTTCCGGGTTGCTGAAGGTGACGCGCCCTTCCATGTCCAGCACGAAGAGGCCCTCGGCGAGGGTCGCGGTGATTTCCCGCAGGCGGGTTTCGCTTTCCCGCAGGGCCTGTTCGGCGCGCTTGCGCTGGGTGATGTCGTGGACGATGGAATGGAGCAGGGTGCGGCCGCCGAAATCCACCGGGCCGCTGTAGACCTCCACGTCGCGAATCTCCCCGCTGGCGAGGCGATGGCGAAACTGGAAGTAGAGACGCTTTTCTTCCCGGGCCAGGGCCATTTCCCTTTGTATCTCCTCGGCGGAGAGGATGTTGATGTCGCCGATGCGCATGGCCTTCAGGCGTTCGAGGGGGTGGCCGTAGAACTCGACGGCGGCGGGGTTGGCGTCGACGATGGCGCCGTCAGCGGGGTCGATCAGCAGCTTGACCGAGTGGTTTTTTTCGAACATCTGGCGGTAGCGGGTCTCGCTGTCCCGCAGGGCCTGGGTCATTTGCCGGGCGATGGCGACGGCGCGCTCCCGGTTGGTGGCGAGGGACCAGGCGATGGCGAAGAGCAGCAGGCTGACCAGAATCCCGCCGCCGCCAACGAGATAGGGAGTGTGGAGTTCGTCCTGGTCCAGGAGGGGCGTCAGCGGACGGATGCGGATCGTCCAGTGGTGGCCGTGGAGATCGAAGGCGGAACGGGAGATGGGGTACCCCTCCTCGTATTTTCCCCCACACAGGTCGTTGTCGAACAAGAGGGCTTCGGGGCTGACGGTGTCGCCGTCGTAGATGTGAATATCGAAGCGGGTCAGCTTGTCGCGCAGAATGCCCCGCATCAGGTCGCCCATGCGGAACGGCGCGTAGACGTAGCCCAGCAGCGCGTCGCGGCGTTCCGCAACCGTGGCGTGGGGTTTCCCCTTGGCGTAGAGGGGCAGGTACATGAGGAAACCGGCCTGCTTGTCCTTCTCGGTTTCCTGCACCAGCCAGACCTTGCCGCTTAGGGCGGCCTCCCCCGTGTCCCGGGCGCGTTCCATGGCCTGGCGGCGCACCGGCTCGGAGAACATGTCATAGCCGAAGGCGCGCTGGTTGCGCCAGTCGAAGGGCTCCAGGTAGACGATGGAGGTGTGGATGGGGCGCTCTCCGGCAGGCCGGACGGCGTAGCGGGGAAAGCCTTCGGCGCGGATGGCGCGGAGGTGGGCGGGCATGTCGCCGGGGCGGATGAGCTGGGAAAAGCCCATCCCCTGGATGCCAGGGAAGTCCGTGCTGAGCTGCAGGCTGGCGACGTAGTTGCGCCACTCGGCGCGGGTGACATCGCGGGAGGAGTCGAAAAGCCCGATGCCGCCGCGGAGGACGGCTTCGTAGGCGGTCATGCGCTGGGAGAGGGCGGCGATGATGTCCCGGGCCTCGGCGTCGAAGCGCTCCTGGCGGGTGTGTTCGACGGCGACGCGGCTGTAATGCCAGCCGGCCAGCGTGACGGCCAGTGAAACGAGAAGCACGGCGCCAGCCGCCAGCTTGCCCAGGTTGGCGTGCCAGCGCGGGGTGCCGATATCCTCCGCCGAAACGGTTTCCTTAGGTTCGATCTGCTTCACCAAGGCCCCTCTTGTCCGAGGCGCTTCGCGGAGGCGGCTGGCGCGGTTTTCCGTTCCTTATTCCCCGGCCTCGTTGGCCGGAGGGAAAAGCTCGGTGATGGCTTTTTTCAGGGTCTTGACCATTTCAGGCACTTCGATGTCCATGATCTGGTCGACGATCCAGCTCTTGTCCTGCTGCGGCAGCCGATCCATGATGCGCAGGCCGAGATAGCGGACGAAAGCGAAATCCGGCCCGTCTTCAGTATATCCGAAAGTGGCGTAGTCATCGGCCCGCTCGTTGAGGCGGGCAATGAACTGGCCCTTGTAGTCGGCCGTGGCGTCCACGCCGGGGACGTCGAGCACGTTGTCATGGAGGATTTCTCCCAGGCGGTTGGCCAGGGCGGTGACGAAGGCGGTCCGCTGTTCGAGGGAGAATTTCTCGTGGGCCATGCGGTCGGCGAGCTGGATCAGGAAGTAGAGGATTTCCGCGATGATGGCGTAGCCCTGGGCCGGGTCGGTGATGCGGTAGTCTTCCTTGCGCAGGTTGCCGATGGTTGCCGAGGCCAGGCGCCAGCAGATCAGCGCCACCACGCTGGCGGACTGGGTGTTGTCGCCGGTGTGGGCGGTGTTGTGCCATTGGGTCTTTATTCGCATAGCAGCCCCGTTTCGCCGGTTTCGACGGGCCGGGAGGGGTCGGTGATCCACTCGCTCCAGGAGCCTGGGTAGAGCAGGGAGCCGGACAGGCCGGCATGCTCCATGGCCAGGATGTTGTGGCAGGCGGTGACGCCGGAGCCGCAGCTGTGGATGACGCGGCTGGGGGGGACGTCGCCGAGGATGTTGAGATAGGTTTCGCGCAGTTCCTCGGCGGGCAGGTAGGTGCCGCCCAGGTCGAGATTTTCCTCGAAGGGCCAGTTGAACGTGCCGGGGATGTGGCCGGCCACCGGGTCCAGGGGCTCCACGTCGCCGGTGAAGCGCATCTCGGGCCGGGCGTCGAGCACCTTCCATTGGCTGTCCCGGCGGGCGGCGTCCACCTGGGAAGCGTCGGCCCACAGGGCGCGATGGGGCGTGGCGTGGAAGATGGCGGGGCGGATTTCCGGCAGGGCATCGGTCACCGGGCGCTGCTCCTTGTTGTGCCACTTCGGGTAGCCCCCGTCCAGCAACGCGACCTTCTCGTGGCCGAGCCAGCGCAGCAGCCACCACAGGCGCACCGCCATGGCGCCGAAACTGTCGTCGTACGCCACCACCTGGCTATCGGCGCCGACGCCCCAGCGGCCCAGTTTTTCCGCCAGGATGTTGGGGTCGGGCAGGGGGTGGCGGCCGGTGGTGTTGGTGACCGGCGCGGACAGGTCCTCGTCCAGGTGGGCGTAGCGGGCCCCGGGGATATGGCCGTGGGCGTACGCGCGGCGGCCGGCCTCAGGGTCGGTGAGGGTGGTGCGGCAATCGAACACGATCCACTCCGGATCGTCCAGATGGGCCGCGAGTTCGGAGGTGCTGACGAGAGTAGTGAATTTCATGGCCGTCCAGAAAAGGAAAAAGCCGGAAACCTGGCGGTTTCCGGCCGTGGTGGGCAGGGAGCCGGTTAGTAGCCGCCCTTGCCGAAGGGCTTGGGCAGGCCGGCGATCTTGGCGGACTGACGGTTGGGCTGCATCGGGAACAGGGTGTAGAGATGCTTTTTCCAGTCGGTGCCGGGGTGCTCTTCGTCGAAGTCCTTGCACATGTTGCGGAAGTTGGGGGTCTGGCCGTCTTCCTTGTACTTCTCGCGCATGTAGTTGATTACCAGCCAGTGTTCATCGGTGAGCTTGAGGCCTTCGGCTTCGGCGATCACCGGCGGCACGTCGTCACTGTAGTTGGCGTCGACCAGGAAACCTTCTTCGTCCACTTCCAGCTCTTCACCGTTAACAACATAACCCATGGTATTTCCTCCTTGCTAATTGCCAGTTGATTACTCGGCCAATGGCGGAAACCGCCGGCCACTCTTTGAAAACTACCCCCCGACGGGGGCGAAGGATTTATGGGGCACGAAAAGCCCGCACCCCAGTTCCCGATACAGTCCCAGCCCCGTTTCCTGCAGGGAGATGGACTGCTCATCGGTCAAATTGTACAACGCCAGGCTGTAGGTTGTGACCTTGCCGCCGGCGCTGTTGAGTACGTGAGCCTTGCCGCACACCATGCGGCAAGGGATGTTGCGCGTTTTCAGCGCTTCCTGGATGTCGGCGGCGAAGTCGGCTTCCGCCTCGTGCCCGGTGGTCACGTAGTAGGCGTGGATGGCGCCGTAGGGCATGAGTTCCTTTTCCTTCGGCTGGCCAACGGTGACGGCGTGGCCGCCCAGGTCCAGGGTGGCGCCGATTAGGCCGTGCAGGCTTTCGGCCTCCTCGCGCTTGACGCGGAGGGTCAGGTTGGCGCGCCGGGACAGGATAATGGTGTCGTTCTCCGTCACGGAGCCGCGGATGGGATGGACGCCGATATCCGTCCTGCCGGCGAACCGGGGCAGGATGCGAACGATCTCCGCCCACAGCAGGTGGCCGTGGTCGAAGGGAATCTCGCGCCCGTCGAGGTGGAAAACCACGTCCACCGATGCGGCGACGACGGGGGTGTCGTCCGAGGCTGGCCAGTATTCTTGCGTCATTCGGCGGGTCCGAGGTCTTTCTGCTGCTTCGCCCAGTCCAGCATGGCGATGGCCCAGCGTTCGGCGGTCTGCTTGTCGATGTCGAAAATGGTGAAGCGCTTGCCCTCCCGGATGCGCAGGCGCAGGGAGGTGAAGCCGGCCTCGTGGTCGACGCTTTGCAGTTCGATGTCCTGGCCGCCGAAGGGGCCGGTGAATTTGTCCAGCGTGTTTGCCTGATCCATATATATAATGCCTCCCCGTCGTTGCCTCCGAAGTGCATACCCCAGTGGGGTTATTGGCGCGAGGGGAGGATGCCTCTAACATTCGGTCCGGGAATTATAACCATGGCTGACCGGTCTTCAATGGCCGAAGGGCCTGATAGCCTTTTTTGATAAGTTGGCACTACCCCATATGGGTAGTATGCAGAGAAGGCGCTATTTGACTAGGATACGTGAAAGTGTCCGGTCTGGTGCGCGAGACGCGGAATTCCTCGGTTGGAAAAATGGTCAGCCGAGGGATTTTTTTCTCTGGCGCCCGTGGCCGAAAAACGACGGGCCGCCGTTATGGCCGGCTCGATGAGGGGTGATAGGTCGGCTGCAGAGGTTTGGTGCGGCGGGCCCGGCAGGACTGGCATACCAGGATCACGCAACCGCATAAATTTTGTTAGGAGAAACCACTATGGCTAAGAAAATGTACGATACGCCAAATCTTGACGAGCTGGAAAAGGGCCCCTGGCCCAGCTTTGTGACCGGTCTCAAGCGCCTGGCCGCGGAAAACGACATGATGGTTGACCTGCTGGGTCAGCTGGAAACGTCCTACAAGACCAAGAAGGGCTACTGGAAGGGTGGTACCGTCGGCGTGCTGGGTTACGGCGGTGGCGTTATCCCCCGCTTCACCGAGCTGAAGGACGAGAACGAGCAGCCTCTGTTCCCCGATGCCGCTTCTTTCCACACCCTGCGTATCATGCCTCCCGCCGGCATGCACTATGACACCAAGACCCTGCGCAAGATGTGCGACATTTGGCAGAAGCATGGCTCCGGTCTGATCGCTCTGCACGGCCAGTCCGGCGACATCATGTTCCAGGGCATCACCACCGAGAACGTGCAGCCCGCCTTCGACGAATTCAACGAAATGGGCTTCGACCTGGGTGGCGCCGGCCCCGCCGTGCGTACCTCCACCGCCTGCGTCGGCGCCGCTCGCTGCGAGCAGTCCTGCTACGACGAGGGCAAGGCCATGCGCATGACCGTGAACGCCTACCTGGACGAGATGCACCGTCCCGCCCTGCCCTACAAGTTCAAGTTCAAGTTCTCCGGTTGCCCCAACGACTGCTCCAACGCCGTTCAGCGCGCCGACATGGCCGTGATCGGCACCTGGCGCGACAATATGCAGACCGACGACGCCCTGGGCAAGAAGTGGTTTGCCAAGCACGGCATGGACGAACTGGTGAACGACGTGATCTCCCGCTGCCCCAGCAAGGCCATCAGCCTGAAGGACACCGCCAAGGTTGCCAAGGGCGAGAAGATCTCCGCCGTTGCCATCAACGATACCCAGTCCCTGGAAATCGACAACGGCAGCTGCGTCCGCTGCATGCACTGCGTCAACGTCATGACCGGCGCCCTGGCTCCTGGCAACGACAAGGGCGTGACCGTCCTGGTTGGCGGTAAGCGTACCCTGAAGATCGGTGACCTGATGGGTACCGTGGTGGTTCCGTTCATGAAGATGGAAAGCGACGAGGACTACGAAGCTCTGGTGGAACTGGCTGGCAACTTCATCGACTTCTTCGCCGAAAACGCCCTGGAGCACGAGCGTACCGGCGAGATGATCGAGCGTATCGGTCTGGTCAACTTCCTGGAAGGCGTCGGCCTCGAAATCGATCCGAGCATGATCATTCATCCCCGTACCAACCCCTATGTCCGCATGGACGGCTGGGACGAGGAAGTGGCCAAGTGGAACGAGCGCCAAGCTTCCAAGACGGCTTGAGTTGAGCGAACTTAATCAAGAATTGGAGAGAGAATATGGCTGAATTGCGTCAACCCATCGAGAGCGGCGTGCCAGATCACATGCCCTACCTGCACCCGGCTTTCAAAAAGAACTACGGTCAGTGGAAGTATCATGACCGTCCCCGTGCCGGCGTCCTGCATCACGTTGCCAAGAGCGGCGACGAGATCTGGACCGTCCGCGCGGGCACCCAGCGCCAGATGGACCACTACACCGTGCGCAAGCTGTGCGACATCGCCGACCAGTTCTGCGACGGCCACCTGCGCTTCACCGTGCGTTCCAACGTGGAATTCACCGTCACCGACGAGTCCAAGGTCGAGCCCCTGATCGCCGAACTGAACAAGAACGGCTTCCCCGTGGGTGGCACCGGTCCTTCCGTGTCCATGATCTCCCACACCCAGGGCTGGCTGCACTGCGACATCCCCGGCACCGACGCCTCCGGCGTGGTGAAGGCCCTGATGGACGAGCTGTACGAAGAGTTCACCCACGAGCAGATGCCCAACCGCGTCAAGCTCACCACCTCCTGCTGCGAAATCAACTGCGGCGGTCAAGGCGACATCGCCATCATCGTTCAGCACACCAAGCCGCCCAAGATCAACCACGACCTGGTGGCCAACGTTTGCGAGCGTCCTTCCGTGGTGGCCCGCTGCCCCGTGGCGGCTATCCGTCCCGCTCTGGTGAACGGCAAGCCCTCCCTGGAAGTGGACGAGAAGAAGTGCGTCTGCTGCGGCGCCTGCTTCCCTCCCTGCCCCCCGATGCAGATCAACGATCCCGAGCACTCCAAGATCGCGATCTGGGTTGGCGGCAAGCACTCCAACGCCCGTATCCGTCCCCAGTTCCACAAGCTGGTGGCCGCTGGCCTGCCCAACAACGCTCCCCGCTGGCCCGAAGTGGCTGCCGTGGTGAAGAAGATTCTCCATGTTTACAAGGAAGATGCCCGTCCTTGGGAGCGGATTTCCGACTGGGTGGAACGCATTGGCTGGCCTCAGTTCTTCGAGAAGACCGGCCTGCCGTTCACCAAGTACCTGATCGACGACTGGCGCGGTTCCCGTAACAGCCTCAATGCGTCGGCTCATATCCGCTTCTAAGCTGTAACGCGCATGTGAAACGACCCTCCTGTCCCTTCATGGGGCGGGAGGGACAATAATGACTAAGAGGTTGATGGGATGAAATTTGGAATCATGGTTAGTGAGGGGCCCTACACTCACCAAGCATCGGACAGTGCCTACAACTTTGCCAAGGCTGCGCTGGAAAAAGGCCACGAAATTTATCGCGTGTTCTTCTACCACGATGGCGTGAACAACGGCACCGCCTTCACCACTCCACCCCAGGACGATCGCAACATCGTCAACCGCTGGTCCGAACTGGCCCAGCAGCACAATCTGGATCTGGTGGTGTGCGTGGCTGCCGCCCAGCGTCGCGGCATCGTCGATGCCGACGAGCAGAAGCGCCACGGCAAGAGCGGCAACAACTTGGCTCCCGGCTTCCGGATCTCCGGTCTGGGTCAGCTGGTGGAAGCCGGCATCCAGTGCGACCGCCTGGTAACGTTTGGTGATTGAGGGAGAAAGAATGATGGACGAAATGGACATGGAAGAAGGCGGCGTCGTCAAAAAATTCATGTTCGTCAACCGCAAGGCGCCCCATGGCACGATTTACGCCCTGGAGGGTCTGGAAGTGGTGCTGATTTCCGCTGCGTTCGACCAGGACGTGAGCCTTGCGTTCTGTGACGACGGCGTGTACGAGCTGAAGAAGGGCCAGGACACCAAGGGCATCGGCGTGAAGAACTTCTCGCCCACCTACCGCGCCCTGGAAGGTTATGACATCGAGAAGCTGTATGTGGAAAAAGAGTCCCTGGAAGCCCGGGGTCTGACCGAAGACGACCTCCTGGTGGACGTCCAGGTGCTGAGCTCCGCCGAGCTGGGCGCCCTGATGGACGAACAGGACGTGGTCATCAGCTTCTGACGGAGGACATATGCTGCACATTATCAACAAATCGCCCTTCGAAAACAGCACCCTCGACAGCTGCTTGCGCATCGCCAAAAGCGGTGGCGCGGTGCTGCTGATCGAAGATGCCGTGTTTGCCGCCACCAAGGGCAGCGCGGCGGAATCCAAGATCAAGCAAGCGATGGCTGGCATGAAGGTGTATGCCCTCCAGCCCGACCTGGCTGCCCGCGGTGTCGCTGACCGTGTCATTGACGGCGTGACCTTGGTAGACTATGCAGGCTTTGTGGACTTGGTTGCGGAAAATCCCAAGCTGCAGTCCTGGCTGTAATCTTTGACTCACCCCTTTGTTAGGAGAAAGTAATGAGCTTCGAAATCAACGGTAAAACCTACGAAACCGACGAAGAAGGCTACCTGGTCAACCTGTCCGACTGGAACGAAGACGCCGCCAAGCACCTGGCCGTGGAAGAAAAAGTCGAGCTGACCGATCAGCACTGGGAAGTGATCAACTTCCTGCGCGAGTACTACAACGACTACCAGATCGCCCCCGCCGTGCGCGTGCTGACCAAGGCCATCGGCAAGAAGCTCGGACCCGAGAAGGGCAACAGCAAGTATCTGTACGAACTGTTCCCCTACGGCCCCGCCAAGCAGGCCTGTAAGATCGCTGGTCTGCCCAAGCCCACCGGCTGTATCTAAGCCTTAAGCTGTACCGGAGGAGCGCGGCAGGCTAAATCCGCTGCGCTCCCTGGCACGCTGCGCGTGCCGAGAACATCGAGAGAGAATTTCAAGGCGTAAAGCCGAAAATAGGGCGCATGCCTGTTTGAGGGTGACGACACAATGTCATTGCTAACGATTATTTATGCTGGTCTGTTTTATGCCGCCACGGTGATCCTGGTGGGCGGACTGGCCTATCGCATTTACGAATACCGGAAGACCCCGGCCCCGCTGAACATCCCCACCACCCCTGCTCCCATCACTCCGGTGGGCGCCAAGCTGCGCGTATGGCGCGAGGTGCTGGTGTTCGAGAGTCTGTTCAAGTCCAATAAATGGATTTGGCTCTTCGGCTTCATGTTCCATTTCGCTCTGGCGCTGGTTCTGATGCGCCACCTGCGCTACTTCACCAATCCCGTCTGGGAGTGGGTGGTGCTTGTCCAGCCCTTCGGCATGTATGCCGGCTTTGCCATGGTGGCCGGCCTGCTGGGGCTGTGGGGGCGCCGCCTGTTCGTCGAGCGCATCCGCTATATCTCCACCCCTTCCGACCACCTGATTCTGCTGCTGCTGATCGGCATCGGCGCTTCCGGTCTGGGGATGAAGTTCGTCGCCCATACCGACATCGTCGATGTGAAGTCCTTTTTCCTCGGCCTGATGTCGTTCAACATCCATCCGCTGCCCGCCGATCCGGCGTTGCTGGTGCACCTGACCCTGGTGGCGGTGCTGATGATCATCTTCCCCATCAGCAAGTTGCTGCACGCCCCCGGCGTATTCTTCAGCCCGACCCGCAACATGGCGGACAATCCCCGGGATAAACGCCACTTGGCGCCCTGGGCAGCTGAACTGGAAAAGTGATTTAGGACACCACGACAAGAAATCAAGGAGCCATCGTGGCAAAAGCAGATTTCGAAGTACCGAGCTACAGAAAGTTACCAACCATCCCGGCCATCCAGGAAGGTTCCATGGCCCACGTCAAGCCCTACGTGGCTGACGCCCAGGTCCAGGCTTCCGTCAACTACCCCGGCGAACTGGTCGAGGACTGGCATGACAAGGCTATTTCCCGCATGGGCGAGCTGCTGGGCAAATACCGTTCCCTGCGCGTGTTCATGGATGCCTGCGTGCATTGCGGCGCCTGCACCGACAAGTGCCACTATTTCATTGGCACCGCCGACCCCAAGAACATGCCGGTGGCGCGCCAGGAGCTGATGCGTTCGGTCTACCGCCGCTACTTCACCCTGCCCGGCAAGCTGGTCCCGGGCTTGGTGGGCGCCAAGGACCTGACCAAGGAGGTGCTGGACGACTGGTTCTCCTACTTCCACCAGTGTTCCGAGTGCCGCCGCTGCTCCGTGTTCTGTCCCTACGGCATCGATACCGCCGAAGTGACCATGGCCGCCCGGGAAATCCTTAATACCGTCGGCTACGGCATGAAATACACCAATCAGATCCTGGCCAAGGTGCAGAAGATCGGCAACAACCTGGGTCTGCCCGGTCCGGCGCTGGAAGATACCCTCTCTGGCCTGGAAGAGGACATCGAGATGGATACCGGCGTCAGCGTCAAGATGCCGATCGACGTTCAAGGCGCCGAAGTGCTGCTGGTGACCCCCTCCGCCGACTTCTTCTCCGAGCCCCACGTGGAATCCCTCATCGGCTACGCCAAGGTGTTCCACCAGGCCGGCATCAGCTGGACCCTGTCCTCCCACGCCTCGGAGGCGGGCAACTTCGGTCTGTTCAACGGTAACTACGAGCAGATGCGCAACATCGCCATGCGTATTCGCCAGGCGGCCCTGGACCTGGGCGTGAAACGCATCATCGTCGGCGAGTGCGGCCACGCCTGGCGCGTTGCTTATGCCTTCTGGAACACCCTGACCGGCATCGGCGCCGGGGGCGACGATCCCTTCTCCATCCAGCTGCAGAAGCAGCTCGACCCGCGCTATCGCCAGCCCATGCACATTTGCGAATTCACCCATGACCTGATCAAGCGCGGCGCGTTGAATCTGGACAAGGAAGCCAACGATCACCGCATCGTCACCTACCACGATTCCTGCAACGTGGCCCGAGCTTCCCGCATGGGCGACATGCCCGGCGGCCAGTTCATCATTCCGCGGGAGATCATCAAGGCCGTGGCCAACAATTTCGTCGACATGCCCATGGATACCATTGGCGAACGCACCTTCTGCTGCGGCGGCGGCGGCGGCGTGCTGACCGACGATCTGCTGGAAGTCCGCGTCAAGGGCGCCCTGCCCCGCATGGAGGCCCTGAATCAGGTCAAGGAAAACAACAAGGTGAACTTCATGGCCACCATTTGCGCCATCTGCAAGGCCCAGTTCACCAAGGTACTGCCCTTCTACGGTTTCGACATGAGCATGGTGGGCGGCGTCCACCAGCTGGTGAGCGACGCCATTCAGCTGGGCACCAAAGAGTAAGGGGCGGAAAGCCGTCCCAGCCAATGAATACAGGAAACCGGTAATTACTACAGGAGAGATTCAGATGTCAGTCACTTCGGAAGACATGAACAAGAGCATGAATTTTCGCCGCTACAAGGATGGCGACAACCGCGTCCGCAGCTGGCAGGATCAGATTTTCCAGGCCGGTTGGTCCCACAAGTGTCCGACCTACGTCCAGGCGACTCCTCCCTGCCAGGGCAGCTGCCCCGCTGGCGAAGACATCCGTGGCTACCTGAACATCGTCCGCGGCATGGAAAAGGCTCCCTCCGGCATGGAGATGCAGGAATATGCCTTCCGCCGCCTGACCGAAGCCAACCCCTTCCCCGCCGTGATGGGCCGTGTTTGCCCCGCTCCCTGCGAATCCGGTTGCAACCGCAACGAAGTGGATGACCGCGTGGGCATCAACTCCGTCGAGCATTACATCGGCGAGTACGCCATCGCCAAGGGCCTCAAGTTCGCCAAGCCCGAAAAGGAATCCGGCAAGAAAGTCGCCATCATCGGCGGCGGTCCCGCCGGCCTGTCCGCCGCCTATCAGCTGCGCCTGAAGGGCCACGGCGTGACCATTTTCGACGAGCACGAACTGCTCGGCGGCATGATGCGCTATGGCATCCCCGGCTTCCGTACTCCCCGTGACGTTCTCGACGCCGAAGTCCAGCGTATTCTGGACCTGGGCGTGGAGACCAAGCTGGGCGTTCACGTCGGCAAGGACGTGACCCTGGAGCAGCTGGAAAAAGAATTCGACGCCATTTTCGTCGCCCTGGGTGCCCAGGCTGGCCGTCCTCTGCCCGTGCCCGGCGCCGAGGCTCCCAACTGCGTGACCGGCATGGCCTTCCTGCGCGCCTTCAACGAAGGCCGTCTGCGTTACGTTGGCAAGCGCGTGGTGGTTATCGGTGGCGGTGACACCTCCATCGACGTGGCCACCGTTGCCCGCCGCCTCGGCCACATCAAGACCGAGCACGAGAAGGATCGCCCCGACTACGTCATCCAGGGCCAGGTGGCTCACGACGTGGGCAAGGTGGCCGCCGCCGAGGGCGCCGAAGTGGTGCTGGTGTCCCGCGCCACCATCGACAAGATGGCTGCCGCCAAGCACGAAGTGGAAGAGGCCCTGGCTGAGGGCATCAATATCACCGGCGGCGTGACCCCCGTCGAAGTGGTGGTGGGCGCCGACGGCCGCGCCACCGGCCTGAAAGTGCGCAAGCTGGAAGTTCAGGGCGGCAAGCAGGTGGAAGTGGAAGGCTCCGACTACGTGATCGAAGCCGACCTCATCGTGGCCGCCATCGGCCAGGCCGTGGACTTCACCGGCATGGAGTGGATGGACAACGGCAAGGGCCTGATCAGCGCCACCAAGAACTACCAGATCGCCGGCAAGCCCAACTACTTCGTCGGCGGCGACGTGCTCAAGCCCCACCTCCTGACCACCGCCATCGGCCACGGCGCCATCGCCGCCGACGGCATCGACCGCTACCTCAACGGCGAAGAGCTGGAAAAGCGTCCCAAGATCGATGTCCACTACTTCGACCTGATGCGCAAGCTGCACGAGGCCGGCCAGGATCCCGAGGAGTTCCATACCCTGACCAAGGAAGAAATCCGCAAGGCCGAAGGCTTTGCCAAGGAGATCGACCTGGGCCTGCGCGGCACTTCCAGCGCCAAGTTCGCGGTGCACAACTTCGAGAACCGCGCCGACAAGTTCGTGATCCCCGCCGATGAGCTGTTCCTCGGCCACTTCACCGCGGTGCCCCGCAACAAGCGCGGCTACATCACCCTCGACTCCGCCACCGTGCTGGGCCACTTCGAGGAACGTCTGTCCGCTCTCGACGACAAGCAGGCCGTCGCCGAGGCCAAGCGCTGCATGAGCTGCGGCCTGTGCTTCGAGTGCGACAACTGCGTGGTGTACTGCCCGCAGACCGCCGTGAAGAAGACCCCGAAGAAGGAGGCCACCACCGGCCGTTACGTGTACACCGACTACGACCGCTGCATCGGCTGCCACATCTGCGCCGACGTATGTCCGACCGGTTACATCCAAATGGGCCTGGGCGACTAAGACGATGCGTATCCCGACTATCAAAACCATGGGCACCTGGCTGGCTTCGCTGGCCGTGGTGCTGGCGGTCGGGGTGTCGTCTCTCGCCATCGCCGACGGCGGCGCCAAAAGCGCCAAGGAAAAGGCGATGCTCGAGGGTGTGAAGGGTGACAAGTGCGTTATGCCGACGGAAGACATGCGGCGCAACCACATGAAATACCTCAAGCACCATCGTGACGAAACCATGCACCAGGGTATTCGCACCACCCAGTTCAGCCTCAAGGGCTGCGTCGAGTGTCACGCCAGCCCCAAGAACAACAGCGTGATCGGCACCAACGACAACTTCTGCCAGGGCTGCCACGCGTATGCCGCGGTGAAGCTGGACTGCTTCGAATGCCATTCGACCAAACCCAAGGCTAACGCCGCCTTCCACCCGATCGCGGGTCAGGCTCCCGGCCTGGCCGCCGACATGCGCAAGGATATGGCTGCCGCGCCTCAAACCAATGCTGCTGGAGCTGCTCAATGAGCGAACAGGAAAAACAGACCACGATCGAGAATGAAGGCCGCCGCGGCTTCGTTGCCGCGGGTGTGGCTGCCGCTGCCGGTCTGGCCATCGCCCCCGGGGTGACCCTGCTGGACGTGGCGCACGCCCGTCCGGCCGACCAGCCGGCCTCGAGCAAGAATCGCTGGGGTTTGCTGATCGACAGCACCAAGTGCAAGACTGGCTGCAACGACTGCGTCAACGCCTGCTTTACCGAAAACGCCATCAAGCAGGGCGACAAGGAAACCGATTCCCAGTGGATTCGCAAGGTCGAGCTGAAGGACCTGCGCACTGGACACACCGCTTCCCTGCCGATGATGTGCCAGCACTGCGCCCATCCTCCCTGCGTCGATGTGTGCCCCACCGGCGCTTCCTTCAAGCGCGCCGACGGCATCGTGCTGGTGGACCGCCATATTTGTATCGGCTGCCGCTACTGCATGATGGCTTGTCCTTACAAGGCCCGCTCCTTCGTTCACGAAGAGCTGCACGACCAGAACCCGGACGTTCCTCGCGGCATGGGCTGCGTCGAGGCCTGTACCCTGTGCGTGCACAAGATCGACCGCGGTGACGGCACCACCGCCTGCGCCCAGGCCTGCAAGGAAGGCGCCATTCTGTTCGGCGACCTCAACGACCCCGAAAGCGAAATCTCCAAGCGCCTGGCGACCTACGCCAGCACCGAAGTGCGGGCCGACCTGCGCCTCGATACCGGCGTGCGCTATCAGGGTATTTGACAACGCTCGACAGTAACCAGACGAGACTGAGACGACTAAGCTATGAAACCGATTGTTTACCGTGAAATCGAAGGCCGCAGCGCCGGGTACCTGGCGCTGCTGGGCGTGCTCGGCGTGCTGATTGCCCTGGGGCTGGGCTCTGCCTACTACATGGAGCACCACGGCCACATCGTGACCGGCATGACCAACCAGATCGTCTGGGGCATGCCCCACGTCTTCGCCGTGTTCCTCATCGTCGCCGCTTCCGGCGCCCTCAACGTGGCGTCCATCGGCTCGGTGTTCGGCAAGACCATGTACAAGCCCATGGGTCCCCTGTCCGCCCTGCTGGCCCTGGCCCTGCTGGCCGGTGGCCTGACCATCCTGTTGCTGGACCTGGGCCGTCCCGACCGCCTGATCGTCGCCGCGACGACCTACAACTTCAAGTCCATCTTCGCCTGGAACGTGATCCTGTACTCCGGCTTCTTCGGCATCGTCGGCGTCTACCTGTGGATGCAGATGGACAAGCTGATGTACAAGTTCGCCAAGCCGGCCGGTTTCGCGGCCTTCATCTGGCGCCTGATCCTCACCACCGGTACCGGTTCCATCTTCGGCTTCCTGGTGGCCCGGGCGTTCTACGACTCCGCCATGCTGGCCCCCATGTTCGTGGTGATGTCCTTCTCCTATGGCCTCGCCATCTTCATCCTGGTGCTGATGGCCTCCTACAGCTGGAGCGGCCGTCCCCTGGGCGACGCCGTGGTCAACCGCCTGAAGAACCTGCAGGGAGTGTTCATCGCCGGCGCCCTGTACTTCGTGGTCGTGTTCCATCTGACCAACCTGTACTTCACCAAGCACCACGGCGTGGAGCACTTCATCCTGGTCGGCGGCGGCGGCATCACCACCCTGTTCTGGCTCGGCCAGGTCATCCTTGGTTCCCTGGTGCCCCTGGCCATGGTCTATCATCCCAAGCTGGGCAAGAGCCGCACCGCCATCGCCGTGGCCTGCGTGCTGGTGGTTCTCGGCGGCCTGGCCCAGATGTACGTCACCATCATCGGCGGCCAGGCCTATCCCCTGGTGCTGTTCCCCGGTTATCAGGAGTCCAGCAGCTTCTTTGACGGCGTGGTTCACCCCTACAGCCCCAGCCTGCCCGAAATCCTTCTCGGTATCGGCGGCTTCGCCGTGGCCATGATCATGGTGGCCGTCGGCGTCAAGGTGTTGCGCTTCCTGCCGGATAGCCTGGACAACCATGCCGTGGACCCCCACGCCAAATAAGTCGAGGTAGCCATGACCGACGCCGCAGAACATCCGTTCGCCCCCTTCATCCGCACCCTCGGCAAGGGCAAGCACGGTTCCCGTGCCTTGTCCACCGACGAGGCCTACAGCGCGATGAAGATGATTCTCACCGACCAGGTGGAACCGATGCAGTTGGGGGCGTTCCTGATGCTGATGCGGGTCAAGGAAGAAACCCCGGCGGAACTGGCCGGTTTCGTCCGGGCCGCCCGGGAGACCTTCACCTATCCGGCCAACATGCCCGAGGTGGATATCGACTGGTCTTCCTACGCCGGCAAGCGCCGCCACCTCCCCTGGTTTCTTCTCTCCACCCTGATGATGGCCAATGCCGGCATCAAGGTCTTCATGCACGGCATCGGCGGCCGCAAGGACGACCGGGCCTACACGCCGGAAACCCTGGCCGCCCTGGGCATCAAGCCCTGCGCCGACTTGGCCGAAGCGGCCAAGCGCATCGAGGAGACCAATTTCGCCTTCGTGCCGCTGAAGAACTTCAGTCCCAAGCTGGCGGAATTCATCGAACTGCGCCCCCTGCTCGGCTTGCGCTCGCCGGTGCACACCCTGTCCCGGCTTCTCAACCCCTTCAACGCCAAGGTGATGATGCAGGGCATTTTCCATCCCGGCTACCAGGAAACCCACCAGGGCGCCGGCGTTCTTCTCAAGCAGCCTTATCTGGCCGTGCTGAAGGGCGACGGCGGCGAGATCGAGCGCGATCCGGACATCCCCTGCCTGGTCAAGGTCGCCAAGAACGGCGAAACCTTCGAAGAGGAATGGCCCGCCATGTTCCCCGAGGGCCAGCGCCACCTGAAGGAAGAGCTGGACATCTCCAAGCTGGCCAAGGTGTGGCGCGGCGAAATGCGCGACGAATACGGCGAGGCCGCCGTCATGGGCACCGCCGCCATCGCCCTCAAGGGGCTCGGTCGCGCCGAGACCTTCGACGGCGCCCTGGCCCTGGCCAGGGAAATGTGGGAAAAGCGCGACACCGGCTGGCTCAAGGCCGCCTGATAGGCAGCGCCCCGCACCGTCGGGGCGCTTTCATCCCCCGGCCGTTCCCATGTCCCACCTCCTTATCTCCGCCGCCCACAAATCCTCCGGCAAGACCACGGTGAGCATCGGGCTGTGCGCGGCGCTGCGGGCACGGGGGTTGGGCGTCCAGCCCTTCAAGAAGGGCCCCGACTACATTGATCCTATCTGGTTGGGACTGGCCAGCGGCCGCGAATGCCGCAATCTGGATTTCCACCTCATGGCGCCGGACGAGATACGCGCCCTGTTCGACCGCTTCAACAGCGCCGCGGACGTCAGCCTGATCGAAGGCAACAAGGGCCTTTACGACGGCCTCGACCTCGACGGCAGCAACAGCAACGCCGCCCTGGCGAAACTGCTGGAAGCGCCGGTGGTGCTGGTGATCGACGCCCGGGGCATGACCCGGGGCATCGCCCCCCTCATCCTCGGTTACCAGGCCTTCGACCGCGATATCCGCATCGCCGGCGTGATCCTCAACAACATCGGCGGCAGCCGCCACGAGGGCAAGCTGCGGGCGGTGATCGAGCACTATACCGAGGTGCCGGTGATCGG
>JAJZVC010000057.1 GCA_021845865.1 Pseudomonadota bacterium
GGCCGACCACGAACTGGCCGACGAACCCCGCGCGCAGCTGGAGATGGTGAAACTGCTCGCCGCCGCCTCCGGTTCCCGGGGCATGGCCGGCGGCCAGGCCATCGACCTGGACAGCGTGGGCAAGCCCCTGTCCCTGCCGGAGCTGGAGTTCATGCACATCCACAAGACCGGCGCCCTGATCCGCGCCGCCGTGCTCCTGGGCGCCCGCTGCGGCCGCCCCCTGGACGAAGCCGAGAACGCCGCCCTGGACCGCTACGCCAAGTGCGTCGGCCTCGCCTTCCAGGTGGTGGACGACATCCTCGACGCCGAGGCGGACACCGCCACCCTGGGCAAGACCGCCGGCAAGGACGCGGCCAACGACAAGCCCACCTACGTCTCCCTGCTGGGCGCTTCCGCCGCCAAGCAGATGGCCGCCGACCTGCACCGGGACGCCCTCGACGCCCTCGCCCCCTTCGGCGGCCGGGCCAGGCGCCTGGGCCAGCTCGCCGCCTACATCATCCAGCGCAGTTACTGACGCCCCCCATGCACGCCCTGCTCGAAACCATCGACAACCCCGAACAGCTGCGCCAGCTGGAGCGCTCCCAACTGCCTCGGCTGGCCGAGGAGCTGCGCGAATTCCTGATCGAGAGCGTCTCCAAGACCGGCGGCCACCTTTCCTCCAACCTGGGGGCGGTGGAGCTGACCGTCGCCCTGCACTACGTCTTCAACACCCCCTTCGACCAGCTGGTGTGGGACGTGGGCCACCAGAGCTACGGCCATAAGGTGCTCACCGGACGGCGGGAGCGCATGAATACGCTGCGCCAGCACGGCGGCCTGTCCGGCTTCCCCAAGCCGGAGGAGAGCGGCTACGACGCCTTCGTCGCCGGCCACTCCAGCACCTCCATTTCCGCCGCCCTGGGCCTGGCCGTGGCGGCCAGGAAGGAAGGCCAGGGGAGGAAGGCGGTGGCGATCATCGGCGACGGCGCCCTGACCGGCGGCATGGCCTTCGAGGCCCTCAACAACGCCGGCGCCATGGACACCGACCTGCTGGTGATCCTCAACGACAACGACATGTCCATCTCCCCCAACGTCGGGGCCCTCAACAACTACCTCGCCAAGCTCATGTCCGGCCGCTTCTACGCCGCCGCCCGCAAGGCGAGCGAGAAGGTGCTGTCGAAGATGCCGCCCATGCTGGAGCTGGCCAAGCGCGCCGAGGAGCACATGAAGGGCATGGTGACGCCGAGCACCCTGTTCGAGGAATTCGGCTTCAACTACATCGGCCCCATCGACGGCCACGACCTGGACGTGCTGGTCACCACCCTGAACAACATCAAGCAGCTCTCCGGCCCCCAGTTCCTCCACGTGGTGACGCAGAAGGGCAAGGGCTTCAAGTTCGCCGAGGACGACCCCTGCCGCTACCACGGCGTGGCCAAGTTCGACCCCGACGCGGGCATCGAGGACAGCGCCGGCAAGCTCACCTACACCCAGGTGTTCGGCGACTGGCTGTGCGACATGGCCCTGCGCGACGAACGCCTGGTGGGCATCACCCCCGCCATGCGCGAGGGTTCCGGCTTGGTGCGCTTTTCCGAGGAATTCCCGGCCCGCTACTTCGACGTCGGCATCGCCGAGCAGCACGCCGTCACCTTCGCCGCCGGCCTGGCCAAGGCGGGGCTGAAGCCGGTGGTGGCCATCTACTCCACCTTCCTCCAGCGGGCCTACGACCAGCTGATCCACGACGTGGCCCTGCAGAACCTGCCGGTGGTGTTCGCCATCGACCGCGCCGGCCTGGTGGGCGCCGACGGCCCCACCCACGCCGGCGCCTTCGACCTCTCCTACCTGCGCTGCGTGCCGAACATGGCGGTGATGACCCCCGCCGACGAAAACGAATGCCGCCAGATGCTCGCCACCGCCTTCGCCCACGGCGGCCCGGCGGCGGTGCGCTACCCCCGTGGCACCGGCCCCGGCGTGGCGCCGCAAAAGGAAATGCAGCCCCTTCCCCTGGGCAAGGGCGAAGTCCGCCGCCAGGGCGAGAAGGTCGCCATCCTCGCCTTCGGTAGCCTGCTCCAGCCAGCCCTGGCGGCGGGGGAGGAGCTCAACGCCACCGTGGCCAACATGCGCTTCGTCAAACCCCTGGACGAGCACCTGGCGATCAAGCTCGCCGCCACCCACGACCTCGTCGTCACGGTGGAGGAGAACGCCGTCATGGGCGGCGCCGGCAGCGCCGTGGCCGAAGCCCTGGCCAAGGACGGGGTGACCACGCCCCTGCTGCACCTGGGCCTGCCCGACCGCTTCGTGGAGCACGGTGACACCGCCAAACTGCTGGCGGAATGCGGCCTGGACAGCGCCGGCATCGCCGCCGCCGTGCGGGCTAGACTGACATGAGCCCATTCGAACAGAGGTCCCTCATCCCCGACCCTTCTCCCGGAGGGAGAAGGGAGAACAGCCCCTCTTCCCCCGGGAGAGGGGTTGGGGTGAGGGAAACGCCCATGCAAAGCGTCGCTTTGTCATGGGCGTTAACCTAGTTATTTACTCAACTATTAGCCTTCCGTTATACTGGCGTCCATGAAGCGTCATACCGAGGAACAGAAAATGAGCAACTGCAACACGCCCTGCGATGTCAACGACCCGGCTTGCGACACCGGCATCGCGGATGTGCAAAGCTACTCCGACACCCGCCAGATCGCCATCGACAAGGTAGGCATCAAGGCCCTGCGCCATCCCGTGCGGGTGGCCGACAAGAGCGGCGGCGTGCAGCACACGGTGGCCATGTTCAACATGTACGTCTACCTGCCCCACAACTTCAAGGGCACCCACATGTCCCGCTTCGTGGAAATCCTCAACACCCGCGAGCGCGAGATTTCGGTGGAGAACTTCGAACCCATGCTGCGGGAGATGGTGCAGCGCCTGGAAGCCGAATCCGGCCACATCGAGATGAGCTTCCCCTACTTCATCAACAAGGCCGCCCCCGTGTCCGGCGTGCAAAGCCTGATGGACTACGAGGTGACCTTCATCGGCGAGATCGACAAGGGCAAGTACACCTTCACCATGAAAGTGGTGGTGCCGGTCACCAGCCTGTGCCCCTGCTCGAAGAAGATTTCCGACTACGGCGCCCACAACCAGCGCTCCCACGTCACCGTCACCCTGCGCCCCAACGGCATGCTGTGGATCGAGGACGTGGCGCGCCTGGTGGAAGACCAGGCCTCCTGCGAGCTGTTCGGACTCCTCAAGCGCCCGGACGAGAAGTTCGTCACCGAACGTGCCTACGACAACCCCAAGTTCGTCGAGGACCTGGTCCGCGACGTCGCCGCCGCCCTCAACCGGGACGCCCGCATCGACGCCTACGTCGCCGAGGCCGAGAACTTTGAGTCCATCCACAACCATTCCGCCTACGCCCTGATCGAACGGGACAAAACGAAGCACTAAGCGATTCGAGTTCCGTGAAAACCAAGGGGCCAAGCTCAGTTGAATGAGCTTGGCCCCTTCTGCTTTTATCACATCCCCCTGCTGAATTTCAGGTTCCCCAAATAAAGCCAACCGCACGGGAATCTCTATTTATTTCATGGCAAAAATACTAAGTTTCATTGACTTAGGAAGCACAGCCTTCTAAAGTCCATGTCGTCTAAATCACGTTGGGCCTTACTATGCGCACCTTGATGATGGGTCTAGCATCGACAGCAGGACTAATCGGCTTCTGTCTTCCGACCGCTTACGCTGAAGTTATCTCCGGCTCGGAAATCAACGTCGTTCCCGAAGCAAAGCAAATCAGCGACATCCTTCGACAACCCGAAAACAGGATGGACTTCGCCACGATCAAGCTCACCATCGACAAGATGATCGACCCATCTATTGACATCAATGCCAGCCTGAAGCAAATCAATGGCATCGTGACCGAAGTACGAGCCATGGCCGGCAATAATCCATCCAGCAATGCCAAGCTGGTCGCGCTCAAAAGGTATTTGTACGAGAAAGGACCGTGGAACGGCTACGAAGCATATCAATACGATTTCGATGACCCGCAGGGTACCAAGATCAAGAACAAGCTCTTGCCCAATTACCTGGCATCGAAGAAAGGCAACTGTGTCAGTATGCCTTTGTTGTTCATCATTCTTGGGCAACGATTGGGAATTGATGTAACTGCCTCTACCGCGCCCCTCCACTTGTTCGTGAAGTACACCGATTCAGACACCAGCATTACCTACAATCTCGAAACAACAAGCGGAGCCAACCCAGCAAGGGATGTATGGCTCCGACAACAAAATCCGATGACCGACGAAGCCATCGCCAATGGTATCTACTTGCAGAAGCTCACGAAGCGGGAAACGGCTGCCGTGATGGCCTCGGTTCTTGCAGAGTATTTCATGCAAAAGCAAGCCCACGAAAAAGCTATTGCAGTTTCGGATGTCGTGCTGACCTACTACCCCAAGGATGTGGAGTCAATGCTGCGAAAAGGCAGTGCCTATGCGCGCATCCTCAAGGAGCGTTTCGTGAGCAAGTATCCGATGCCAAGCCAGATACCTGCCGGAGAGCGTGGCTATTTCCAATATCTCACGGAGCAAAACCAGTTCTGGTATGCGAAGGCCGAAGCGCTCGGCTGGCGCGAGCCGAATCAAGCGGTGGAAGCCAACTACGTCCAAGCCGTGAGCCGCGCAAAGTCTATTCACTAGGGGGGGGAATGTCGATGCTTAAGTTCGGAAAGGCGGTGCTCTTACTTGTGCTCGCCTGCTATGCTGGGGCCGCTTCAGCGCGGTTCATTCAGGCAGACCCTATTGGCCTGGAAGGCGGGCCAAATGTGTATGGTTACGCAAACGACGCGCCAACGATGTACACCGACCCTCAGGGGCTTTTCGTCCCGTTGGTAATTCCAGGTGTCTGTGCGGCTGGGGGATGTGAAGCGCTATTGGCGGGAGCTGCGATCTTGATGTCTCCGACAGGCCAGAAGGCCACGCAAAGCGCGGCCTCCCAAGTTGAAAAACTTTGCAAGGCTGACGACAAGCCATGTGACCCTCCAGAAGGCACTCAATGTTATGAAGGCCCGGACTACGGTAAACCACATGCTGGATTAAGTCCCCACTATCACATCTATGAAGTTCAACGAAAACGAAGTGATGGCACATGCTTCTGGCGATATCTAGGCGGTAAAGTCGGCGTAGGTGTTGTCGAATCACCTCCAAGCGGAGCACGCCCGTGCTCTTCTTACCCCAATTTTATCGGCAGAGGAGGGCGATGATGACGTGGTCTGCGAAATCACTAACAGAAGGCTTTGCCAAAAGTATTATTGGTTTCGATTTGCGCGCCTTGCCGCTAATCTGCAAGCACGCACCGGGTGGCTCGTTAATGTCATTCCCACCTGGAGCCACGGGGAAAAATCGATTCCCCGCTACTATTGACAACCAGATTTGGCCTCAGCGTATTGAAATCTCATCCGTACAATTCAATGGATTTAATCTATTTGATCAACCGACTGATGAACTCAGAGATATCGCAAAAAGAATGGAAGCTGTACTGGTCGCGTTTGATTTACCGAAGGCACTGGCAGATATATTGTCTTCGACTTTCGGATTGGCGCCATTGCCAACTAATGTAATGACCGCAGACAAGTCATGGAAATTCTTGGGTTATGACATTGTCGATATCCGAACTCAATCTAGCGCAATTTACAGTTTTGAATGGTCAAATACCGAGTTGCGCGAAATCTTGCAGCAGCTTTCTTTGCAACTAAATCCTTGCGGTCTCATAGAAAACGAATTATCCGCGGTGATGCACTCAATTTCCTTCGATGATATTGTGCCGGAACATTTTCCATTTTCACCTTGTGGTGTTTGGATTCAAGGGTGGCTAGATTTAGATACCAATTAATTCCTTGCTAATTTCACAGAACAGGGGACAGACCACGGTTTCTCCAGGCGCTTCAAGCGGACAAAACGGGGGACTGCCCCCTATTATCCCCCCCGCCATTGCCACCCGGCTACTGAGGCGCCTCCCCGCCCTGGCGTGTCTTTTCAGCGCACCGACGACTGGATCAGGCGCATTTCGTCGCTGGAAAAGAAGCGTTCGATGTCCACCAGGATGATCATGCGCTCGTCCACGGCCCCCACCCCCTGGATGTAGCGGGTATCGAAGGAGGAGCCGAATTCCGGCGCCGGCTTGACCTGGTCCGGCTTCAGCTGGATGACGTCGGACACCCCGTCCACGACGATGCCGATCACCTGCTTGCCCAGGTTGAGAATGATCACCACCGTGGTTTCCACGTAGGTGGCGGGCAGGCCGAACTTGACCCGCATGTCGATGATGGGGACGATCACGCCCCGCAGGTTGACCACGCCCTTGATGTACTCCGGGGCGTTGGCGATATGGGTGGCCACTTCGTAGCCACGGATTTCCTGCACCTTCAGGATGTCGATGCCGTACTCTTCCTTGCCGAGGGTGAAGGTGAGAATCTCGCCCTCGCCGACGTGGTCGCCGACGGCATCCTGCAGGACATTGCTCAGCACAGCGGCTTCAGCCTCCATGACGGACCTCCTTTGTGAAGCGTTAAAGACGTGATGCTCAGAAGGTTTGCCATTCCTCTTCGTCGCCGTGGGCGTGGGGCAGGGCTTTTGCCTTGGCCTTGGACGGGGCGGCCTTCTTCTGCGCCGGGGCCCGCGCCTGAGCGCGGTGCGGGGCGGCCACGTGCTTCCCCTCGGCTTTCCGGGCGGCGGCTGGCTCGTTGCCGAGCTTGAAGCGGCTGACGATGTCCGCCATGTTGATGGCCTGCTCCTCGAGGGATTCCGCGGCGGCGGCGGCCTCTTCCACCAGGGCCGCGTTCTGCTGGGTCACCTCGTCCATCTGGGTGATGGCCATGTTCACCTGCTCGATGCCGTTGGACTGCTCGGCGCTGGCCGCGCTGATTTCCGCCATGATGTCGGTCACCCGCTTGATGCCGTTGACGATCTCCTCCATGGTCTGGCCCGCCTCGTTGACCTGTTGGGTGCCACTCTCCACCTTCGACACGCTGTCGGTGATGAGGTCCTTGATTTCCTTGGCGGCATTGGCGGAGCGCTGGGCCAGGTTGCGCACCTCCCCCGCCACCACCGCGAAACCCCGGCCCTGTTCGCCGGCGCGGGCCGCCTCCACCGCGGCGTTGAGCGCCAGGATGTTGGTCTGGAAGGCGATGCCGTCGATGACGCTGATGATGTCGGAAATCCGCTTGGACGATTCGCTGATCGCCGCCATGGTCTGCACCGAGGCCCGCACCACTTCCCCGCCCCGGGCGGCGATATCCGACGCGGAAACAGCCAGCTGATTGGCCTGCTTGGCGTTCTCGGCGTTCTGCTTCACCGTGGAGGTGAGCTCCTCCATGCTGCTGGCGGTTTCTTCCAGGCTGCTGGCCTGCTCTTCCGTGCGCTGGCTCAGGTCCTGGTTGCCCGAGGCGATCTCGCGGGAGGCGGTGGTCACGGAATCGCTGCTCTCCTTGATGACGCTGATGATGTCGAACATATCCTGCACCAGGGAGTTGACCCCCGCGCACAAGGCTTCGATGGCCCCGGTCTTGCCTTCCATGGGAATGCGCTGGGTCAGGTCGCCGTCCTTGGCGGCTCCAGCCACCATTTGCGTTTCCTCCACCGCCTGCTTCATGGCGTTGGCCGCGTTGACCTGCTCGGTGATGTCGGTGGCGTACTTCACCACCTTGAAGGGCTTGCCGTTCATGTCCAGGATGGGGTTGTAGGAGGCCTGTATCCACACTTCCTTGCCCCCCTTGCCGAAGCGCTTGTACTGCCCCGAATCGTATTCGCCCCGGTTCAGCTTCTCCCAGAACTGCTTGTATTCCGCGCTCTGGCGGTAGGCCGCGTCCACGAACATGCCGTGGTGCTTGCCCTTGATCTCGTCCAGGGAGTAGCCCAGCACGTTGAGGAAGTTCTGATTGGCCCCGCGCACCGTGCCGTCCAGGTTGAACTCGATCACCCCCATCACCTTGCCAATGGCCGACAACTGCCCTTCGAAATCCGCCGTGCTCAGCTTCTGCTCGGTGATGTCGGTGGCGTACTTCACCACCTTGAAGGGCTTGCCGTTCATGTCCAGGATGGGGTTGTAGGAGGCCTGTATCCACACTTCCTTGCCCCCCTTGCCGAAGCGCTTGTACTGCCCCGAATCGTATTCGCCCCGGTTCAGCTTCTCCCAGAACTGCTTGTATTCCGCGCTCTGGCGGTAGGCCGCGTCCACGAACATGCTGTGGTGCTTGCCCTTGATCTCGTCCAGGGAGTAGCCCAGCACGTCGAGGAAGTTCGGGTTGGCGGTGATGACGGTGCCGTCCAGGTTGAACTCGATCACCCCCATGGCCTTGCCGATGGCCGCCACCTGTCCCTTCAGGTCCTGCAGCAGGGCCTGCTCGCTGGCGCTGGCCTCCGCCGATGCGGCGACGAGATTGTGTTTCGCGCTGCCGCCAAACAATGCCTCGAAAATACCCATTTCGTTCTCCTTGAAAGATGGTTTCGGCTTGCCTTGCCCAAACGCAAGGCCAGTACCCTTCGCACCCTAGCCAGCTCAACTTACGCCCCGCTGACATCGGCCAGGAAACTGCCTTATTCCTTACCCAATGGCGATGCGGCCAAGCCAGGCCACGGCAGGTTTTGCGTTTGTCATATATTCAAATACTGTTTAGAAAACAGGCGACGCTATTGCTATAGTTAGGGTTATGGCAAAAAGCAAGTCCCCCTCCTTTTTCCTGGCCATTCCCTGGATCATTCTCCTGGCCGGGCTATCGCTGACCTATCTCCTCCAGGAGACAGCGCGGGAATCCGCCCGCGGCCTTCTCCGCGCCGAGTTCGCCTTCCGCGCCAACGAGGTCGTCCAATACATCGACCGGCGGCTGCATAGCTACGAGGAAGTCCTGACGGGCGCCGTTGGCCTGTTTGCCGCGGCGCCCGCCGTGGACCGGCGGGGGTTCGCCCAGTACGTGGCGGCCATGAACCTCGAAAAGCGCTACCCCGGAATTCAGGGCGTTGGTTTTTCCAAAATGATTCTCCCCGAGGAAAAGGCCGGCCATATCCAGGACATCCGCGCCGAAGGCTTCCCCCGCTACGACATTCGCCCCGAGGGAGAGCGGCCTGTCTACACCGCCATCATCTACCTGGAGCCTTTCGATTGGCGCAACCAGCGGGCCTTCGGCTACGACATGTACTCCAACCCCATTCGCCGCGAGGCCATGGCGCGCGCCCGGGACACGGGGGAAACCGCCATTTCCGGCAAGGTGCAGCTGGTTCAGGAAACGCAGCAGGACATCCAGTCCGGCTTTCTGATGTACCTTCCCGTCTACCGCAATGACGCGCCCCACCGGAGCGAAGAGGAGCGCCGTGCCCACCTGCTCGGCTGGGTATACGCGCCTTTCCGCATGAACGACCTGATCAAGGGCATGCTGGGCAAGTGGTCCCAGGAAATCGCCTCTTCCCTGGACCTGGAAATCTACGACGGCAACACCCCCGCGCCGAACGCGCTGCTGTTCGATTCCTCCGGCCCCGGCCCCTCCGAAGTGTCCGCGCAGGCGTTCCGCGCGGTCCGGACCCTGCCCCTGTTCGGGCGGCAATGGACCGTGGTCATTCACTCCCTACCGAACTTCGACGCGCGGGTGAATTACAACGAGGCGAACCTCATCGCCCTCGGCGGAAGCATCCTGACCCTCTTGCTGGCCCTGGTGGCCTGGCTCCTGGCAACGGGAAGGGCCAGGGCGGTGGCCATGGCGGAAGTCATGACCGAGGACCTGCGGCGGAGCGAGGCCGACCAGAAGCGGCTCAACCGTTCCTTGCGCCTCCTCAGCGACTGCAACACGGCGCTGGTGCACGCCGGCGAGGAACAAGCCCTGTTGAACGAAATCTGCCGTCTGATCGTGGAGGTCGGCGGCTACCGGATGGCCTGGGTCGGCTATGCCGAACAGGACGAGGCCAAGACGGTCCGGCCAGTGGCGCAACACGGCCACGAAGAGGGGTACCTGGAAACGGCGCGCATCACCTGGGCGGACAGCGAGCGCGGCCGGGGCCCCACCGGCACGGCCATCCGCACGGGCCTGCCCCAGGCCAACCACAACTTCCTCGGCAATCCGCAGCTGGCCCCTTGGCGAGACGCTGCGGTCAAGCGCGGCTACCAATCGAGCACCGCCTTGCCGTTGAAAGGCCCGAATGGGGTCTTTGGCGCCCTGACGATTTACTCGGTTGAGCGGGAGGCCTTCAATGACGCCGAAATGGCGCTGGTGCAGGAGCTGGCGGACGACCTGGCCTTCGGCATCCTCACCCTGCGTTCCGACGCCGCCCGCAAGGCGGCCGAGGAGGCCTTGCAGCGGAGCGAGGAGCGTTTGCAGCAGCTCAACCTGTCCCTGGAGCAGCGCGTCAAGGAAGAAGTCGCCAAGAACCGGGAAAAGGACCTGCTGCTGATCCAGCAGTCGCGCATGGTGATGATGGGCGAAATGCTGCGCAGCGTGGCCCATCACTGGCGGCAGCCCCTGAACGCGCTGAACCTCATCCTGGCGAACATCAAGGACGCCTACGACTACGGGGACTTGAACGCGGAGACCCTCAACGAGCTGGTGACCGACGGCAACCGCTTGGCGCAGAAGATGTCCTCGACCATCGACGATTTCCGCAACTTCTTCCAGACCTCCGAGGAAAGCACCCGCTTCAACCTGGCGGAGGCCATCCGGGAAGCCCTGAGCCTGATGGACGCGGCGTTCCAGAACGAACAGATCGCCATCGCCCTCGATACCCCCCAGGACGTCTTCGTGACGGGGCTGTTCAACGAACTGTCCCACGTCCTGCTCAACGTGCTGGTCAACGCCAAGGACGCCATCAAGGAAGGGGGCGGACACGGACAAATCCACATCGGGCTCGCCCCCGAAGAGGGGCAGGGGGTCATCCGGGTGCGCGACAACGGCGGCGGAATTCCCGCGGACATCCTGCCCAAGGTTTTCGAGCCCTATTTCTCCACCAAGGAAAACGGCTCGGGCATCGGCCTATACATGGCCCGCCTGATTCTGGAGCGCATGGGCGGGCGCATCGAAGCCCG
>JAJZVC010000018.1 GCA_021845865.1 Pseudomonadota bacterium
AGTGACACGACTCCGCGCCGATGATAGTGTGCTTCCGCACGTGAAAGTAGGTCATCGCCAGGCTCCCCTACCAAACCAAAGCCCTCCTCCGGAGGGCTTTGGCGTTTCTGGGACCCAAGGCGGAAGTCATTGCTGAATTTGTACGCTTCCGGCAGTTACTGGTGCTACTTTTGCATGGAGAGCGCCAAATCATACAGCCGGTTTTTCTTCCCGCCGCTGATTTCCACCGCCAATTTCACGGCCTGTTTTAACGGCAGTTCTGCAAGCAAAATTTCCAGAAGGCGCGTTTCCTCATTTTCCTTGTCCGAAGAAGTGGTCTCGATTTGCCCATCGACCAGCAAAACAAATTCGCCCTTTAAGCGGTTGCTGTCTTCTTCCAGCCATTCCTCGGCCTGGGACAGAGGGCAAGTGTGAATGGTTTCGAATAGCTTGGTCAGCTCGCGGCAGAACGTGATGTTACGCTCCTGACCGAAGGTGTCTGACAAATCCTTCACCGTTTCCATTACCCGGTGGGGCGCTTCGTAAAAAACCAGCGTGTAGGGGAGCGGCGCCAATTGCTCCAGTACCTTGCTGCGGGCGCTATGTTTGGGAGGGAGAAACCCATAGAACAGATAGTGGGAATTAAGGTCCCCGGACGCCGAGAGCGCCGTAGCAACAGCCGAGGGGCCGGGTATGGGGCAGACCCGATAACCACGCCGGCGCACTTCATTAACCAGATACGCGCCGGGGTCGCTAATGGCGGGAGTGCCGGCATCGCTGATCAGCGCGATGGATTTTCCCTCGCTGAGCTGCTTGATGAGCAGTTCCGTGGCGCTCCTTTCGTTGTGCTCGTGGAGCGCCTGCATGCGCGCGGCAATGCCGAAATGTTGCAGCAATCTGGCAGAGTTCCGCGTATCTTCTGCGGCAACCAGGTCCACCTTTCGTAGGGTATCCAGGGCGCGAAGGGTGATGTCCTGCAGATTTCCTATGGGCGTGGCAACAACATATAATGTCCCTTTATCGAGAACAGGTTGCTGATCGGGATGCAAGGTAGAAATTCCTTCCTTTGGGTGGCGGCAATGGTGTTCCTGCTGGGTGGTGGGCATGCATATGCAGCGGACCCGGGCATACAGCCGGATGGTTCGGCAGAACAAACCACCCCTCAAATTTTAACCCCAAAAAGCGAAGAGGGATTGCCTGCCGATAGGGTTCCCGCAGGCGCCCATAAGGCGTGCTTGATACTTCCGCTGCAGTCGGAAAGCTATGGCGCCCTGGCCGAGCCGGTTCAGGCGGGTTTTATGGCGGCGCGGAAAGTGGATGAAGCCCAGTCCCAATTTTCCGCCAACGTTTACGCCACCGGGGATAAACCCGAAGAATCCGTAACGGCCTATCAGCAGGCCATCAAAGAAGGCTGCCAGGTGGTGATTGGTCCGCTTACGCGGAATGCGGTCACTGCCGTGGCCAAGAGCGGCTTGGTGACTGTGCCGACTATCGCCCTCAACACGCCGGATGTTGAAGAGAAGCAGCGGACGGCACAACTCTATTCCTTCGGCATTCAAGTCGAAGCGGAAGCTCACCTGGTCGCGCTCTATGCCCATGAGCGCGGGGCGCGCCGCGTTCTGACCGTGACGGCCTCTACGCCCCTGGCCAAGCGGATGCAGCAGGCATTTGCCGACGAATGGAGCGTGTTGGGGAACGGCGTTGTCGACAACTACACCCTGCCTCCAGGAAAGGCGGTCTATCAGGGATTGCAGGAGGAGGTGGCGGCTGCCAAGCCGGACATGGTCTTTTTTGCCACCGACGCGCGGCGGGCCAGGATGGCAAGGCCGTATATCGGCGGTTCGGTGCCCGCCTACGGTACTTCGCAGGTATATGGGTCTCGGGACGGTACCCAGCGCAACGTGGATTTGAACGGCATTCTGTTTGTCGACATGCCTTGGCTGGTCCAGCCCGACCACCCCGCGGTCATGATTTACCCCCGCCCGCCCGAGAGCTATAGCCTCGATATGGAGCGCCTGTATGCGCTGGGAATCGACGCCTACCGCCTGCTGAATTGGCTGGTCAATCCTTCCTTCCGGGATGGCAATGTGGTGCTGGATGGCGTGACCGGGCGGATACGCCTGGGCGAGCACGGCCAGTTCCTGCGCGACTTGCCCCTGGCCGAATTCCGCCAGGGCGAGGTGCAACTCGTGTCGCAAGCCAAAGAGCAGTGAAACACGAGGGCGACCGGGGAGAAGCGCTCGCGGCCAGGTTCCTGCAGGAGCGGGGGGTGCGCGTCGTCGAGAAAAACTACCGCTGCCGGCAAGGGGAGATCGACTTGGTTTGTCGGGATGGCTTGACGCTGGTTTTTGTCGAAGTCCGCCTGCGCCGCAGCGGGAGCTTCGGAGGGGCGGCGGAAAGTATTACTGCGGCCAAGCGACGGCGGCTCATCCAAGCCGCCCGGCATTATCTGGCGACGCTGGGCGAGACACCGCCGTGCCGCTTCGACGCGGTCCTGCTGAAGGAACTGGATGCCGCAGGCATTGAGTGGGTGCGGGACGCCTTTTCCGCGTGAGGGGCGGGTTTCTGGCCAGGCGCTAAAGCGCTACAATCCCCGTTTCGTCATCGAGAGAGCGCGCATGGACCTTGTCGCCAGAATCAGCAACAACTTTACCGAAAGCGTGCACTTCAAGCTGCAGGCAATGGATATCCTGGCTGCGCCTTTGGCGATGGCCGCCGAGCGCATGGTCCAATGCCTTCTTGCCGATGGCAAGATTCTCAGTTGTGGCAATGGGGGCTCGGCCGCGGATGCCCAGCATTTTTCCGCGGAACTGCTGAACCGCTTCGAGATGGAGCGGCCGGGGTTGGCTGCCATGGCGTTGACGACGGATGCCTCGACGTTGACTTCCATTGCCAACGATTACGCCTTCGAACAGGTATTTTCAAAGCAGGTGCTCGCCTTGGGGCAACCCGGAGACATCCTGTTGGCAATCTCCACCAGTGGCCATTCCCCCAATGTGGTGCGCGCGATTCAGGCCGCCCACGAAAGAGAAATGACCGTGGTGGCTTTGACGGGCAAGGGCGGCGGACAGATAGGGGAACTCCTGCGCGATGGGGACATCCATATCTGTGCGCCGGGGGAGCGGACTGCTCGAATCCAGGAAATACACTTGCTGTCCATTCATTGCCTGTGCGATGCCATCGATTGTTTGCTTATGGGAGTCGAATAATGCGCTTTCAAGTCCTTTTGTTGCTGGCCCTCCTGGCACCGGTGATGCAGGCCTGCGCCCCGGTCGTGGCAGGCGGGGCCGTGGTGGGCGGGGCCGTGGTGGCCAGCGACCGTCGTACCTCTGGGGCCTACGTGGAGGACCAGGGGATCGAAATCAAGGCGGCTAACCGCATTTCCGAATCCCTGGGCGACAAGGTACACATCAATGTCACCAGCTATAACCGCACCGTGCTGGTCACCGGCGAGGCCCCGAGCGAGGAGACCCGGCAGGAGGTGGAGCGCATTGTCCGCGGCATTCCCAATGTCCGTGGGGTGGTCAACGAGGTGGCAATAGCAGGGCTCAGTTCCTTCACGGCGCGCAGCAACGATACCTTCATTACTTCCAAGGTGAAGGCGCGCTTCCTGGAGGCCAACAAATTCCAGCCGACCCATATCAAGGTGGTGACCGAGGGAGGGGTGGTTTACCTCCTGGGCATCGTCACCCGCCAGGAAGCCGCCGATGCGACGGATTTGGCGAGCACCACCAGCGGCGTGCAGAAGGTCGTCAAACTCTTCGAGTACCTGGATTGAACCCGCTGGCGCCCCCCGCCTTCGAAGACAAGGTCTGCGCGGCGGCCGACCTCCGGCAAAGGGTGTCCGCCTTGCCCAGGCCCCTGGTATTCACCAATGGCTGCTTCGATATCCTCCACCGTGGCCATGTGACCTACTTGGCCCAGGCTCGCGCCTTGGGAGCCAGCCTCGTGGTCGGGGTCAACAGCGATGAATCGGTGCGCCGCCTGGGGAAAGGGGGCGACCGTCCGGTCAATGTCCTCGCGGACCGCATGGCCGTCTTGGCGGCGTTGGCGTGCGTGGACTTGGTGGTGCCTTTCGAAGAGGACACCCCCCTCAACCTGATACTGTCCTGTCGCCCCGATGTGCTGGTGAAGGGAGGGGACTGGCCGGTGGCGGCCATCGTCGGCGCCGAACAGGTCATCGCTTGGGGCGGGACGGTGCACTCCATCCCCTTCCTCTTCGAGCGCTCCACCACCGCCACGCTGGCGAGAATCCGCCAGGCTTCCTGATTTTCGGATGCTTCCCGACGATTTTCTTTCCCGCCTGAAGGCATTGTTGCCCGCGGACGCGCTGTTGCTGGATGCGGCGGAGTGCTACGCCTACGGCTACGATAACAGCCGCAAGGTGTTTCCTCCCCAGGCCGTCGCCTTGCCATCGACGACCGCCGAAGTGGCGGCCGTGGTTGCCCTCTGCCATGCCTTTCAGGTGCCGGTGGTGCCCCGGGGACGCGGCACCGGGACGGCGGGCGGGAGTTTGCCGGAGCAGGGCGGCGTGGCGCTGTCCCTGGAACGCATGGGCCGCATTCTCTCGATGGATCCGGCGAACCGGGTGATGGTGGTGGAGCCGGGGGTGCTGAATCGCGAAGTTCAAGAAGCCGCCCGCCAGCATGGCTTTTTTTGGCCCCCCGATCCTTCCAGCGGCGACTATTGCACTGTCGGCGGTAATGTGGCTACCTGCGCGGGCGGCCCTCACGCCGTGAAATACGGCGTGACCCGCGACCATGTGCTGGGCTTGAAGGCAGTGACCGGAAAAGGGGAAACCATCAAGACCGGTTGTTATACCACCAAGGGCGTGGTGGGCTACGATCTGACCCGGCTGCTGATTGGGTCGGAAGGCACGTTGGCCGTGGTCACCGAGGCAACCCTGAAGCTGATGCCTTTGCCTTCAGCCGTCGGCGGGCTGACCGCCCATTACCGGGACATGGCAAGCTGTGCTGGAGCGATTGCCGCCATCATGGGGCAGTCCCATGTGCCCAGCGCGCTGGAATTCCTTGATGGCGCGGCGTTGGATTTGATCCGGTCACGCCAGCCGGGGCTATTGCCTGCGGATACACGCGCCATGCTGATGATTGAGGTGGATGGCTCCGTGGCGGAGGTGGAGGAAGGAGCGGAAGCGATTTTGGCGGCCTGCCGCAATGATGGCCTGATCGATGCCCGTCGGGAGCCGGACAGCCGTGCCCTGTGGGCTGCGCGCAAATCCCTGTCCCCCCTGCTGAGGGATATCGCCCCAAAGAAAATCAACGAGGATGTCGTTGTGCCGGTGTCACGCCTGCCGGAGCTGCTTGCGGGGTTGGAGGAATTGAGCGGGCGCTTCCGCCTGAAGAATGTAAATTTCGGCCATGCGGGCAACGGCAATATTCACGTCAACCTGTTGGTCAATCCGGACGATGCAGACGAGATGGCGCGGGCCGGGACATGCCTGGGCGAGGTGTTCGACCTCGTGCTGCGCCTAGGGGGGACCCTTTCCGGCGAGCATGGCGTGGGGAGCGAGAAGCGTTCTTACGTGCAGCGGGAAATCGACCCGGTGACCCTCGGCGTGATGAAGGAAATCAAAAGAGTGTTCGATCCCTTGAATATCCTTAATCCCGGTAAACTGTTTCCCTAGGGTTGGGCGCAATCCACCGCCTTCACGGTAGTGTTGGGAAAGCGCAGTTTCAGCCGGACCACTTCCGCCATGGTCTTGTCGTCGACCTGGCGGATGCGGATGATGGTCTGGCCGGTATCGTGCTTACGCGCGCCGACCACGGCGGAGCGTACCCCCTTGGATTGAAGCGTGGCTAGTTGCCGTTTGGCGCCCTCCTCCGTGCTGAATACGCCGAGGGAAATGGCGTTTTTCCAAGAAGCGTTGCCTTGCAGGATGTACCCTTCCTCTATCCCCAGGGCCCGGACCTCCCCCAGTTTTTTCTGGGCATCCTCGGCGCTGCGCAGGGGCGGGATGTAGACCCAGTAATTGCCCGTGTTTTCTTCCAGCCGGCGTAGGGTCATGGCGCTCGGGGGCAGGCGCAAATTATCCAGGGCCTGGCGGGCGGCGGGCAGCTTGTCGTCGCCGAGGGCTCCCCATTCCAGGCATAAGCTGGTGGCGGGAGCGGCGTTGGAAAGGGCGGGGGCCGGAGCGGGGAGGTCGCCCAGGGGTTTCAGTTTGTCGCTGTTGAGGGCGGGGTGGAAAGAGAGCGGCTCTCCGCTGGGGGGGAGGGCGAACCGGCCATAGGCGAAAAACAGGCCGTTGGCCAGGAGAAGGAGGATGAATAACCACCGCAGGGTTGTCGTCATGATTGGGCAATCCGTATCAAACCTTCCAGAACCAGATTTTCAACGTGCAGGACCGGCGAGGCAAGCAAGGGCAGAAGAAGCGGAGCGTCGCCGCCGCTGACCAGGCAGGGGCAGTCGGTGCCGGTTTCTTGCATCAATTGCCGCCGCATTCTCTCCACGGCCCCCGACAGGGCGGCCAGGGCGCCGCTGTGGCAAGCGTCGGCGGTGTTGTCGGGGAAGGAGTGAAAACGGCCGGCCCCCACCGAGATGGCGGCGGTGTTTTCCGCCAGGGTGCGTTCGAGCAGGCGCAGGCCGGGAACGATGAATCCACCGAGAAAATGACCCTCCGCCGTCAAGGCGTCCACGGTAAGGGCGGTGCCGCTGCTGACCACCACGCAAGAGGTGGGAACCCTGTCGCGGGCGGCGATCAGCGCGGCCCAGCGGTCGCTGCCCAGTTGGCCCGGTTTGGCGTAACCGTTCGTGACGCCGCATTGTTCTTTTTGCGGGGTGACCCAATATGTTTTTTGCGGCCCGGGCTGCAGCAGCAACTCCAGGGCGCTGGCCATCGACGATCCCGCGACGTTGGAGATAACGGCTACTTCCGGGGGGGGGTGCGCTGTCCACTGAACAGGCAACTCGGCCAGGTCGGCGTTGGAGACGCTGCCTTGGGCTAGCCATTCCTCTTGATGGTACAGCCCCCACTTCACGCGGCTGTTGCCGGCGTCGATGGCGAGAATCACGGATTTCCCCGCAGGCTGACTTCGCCGGAGGAAAAGCGTAGCGGGCCGCGCCCCGTGTCCACTAGAAGGGCGCCGTCTTCATCGATGCCGATGGCGGTACCCTCTTCCTGGCGGCCGTTGGGGAACAGCAGCCTCACCGGCTTGCCCTGGTAGGCATGGTGGCGCAGCCACTCGCTTTTCAGGGCAGCGAAGCCTTCGCTCTCGAATTGACGCAGAAGGTCCAGCAAATGGGAAAGCAGTTTGCCGAGTAGGCGGTTGCGGTCGTAAGAGGCATTCGCGGCGGAGGCGAAGTCGGTGACCGGTTGCTCGATTTGCGCCCGGAATTCACCGGATAATTCGAGATTCATGCCGATGCCGATAACGGCCGTGCTGGGCCCCAGCACGTCACCCTGGAGTTCGATCAGGATTCCGGCCAGTTTTTGTTGCCGATGAAGGATATCGTTGGGCCATTTCAGCGCGATGTCCTCGAGGCCCTCCGATTTGAGGGCACGTACCAGGGCAATGCCCACGGCCAGACTCAGGCCGGAGAGCGCGGCCGCGCCCTGGTTGAAGCGCCAAAGCAGGGAGAAGGTCAGCCCTCCCCCCAGGGGGGAATGCCACGTCCGTCCCCGGCGCCCGCGCCCGGCCCCCTGGGTTTCTGCTACGATGCAGGTCGGATGAGGAGCGCCCTGCTGGGCTTTCTGCATCAGCAGGGTATTGGTGGAGGGGAGATGATCGTGAATTTCCAGGATCAGTCCGCCAGCCTTGTCTGTCAGGGCGTTGCAAATCGGCTCAGCGTCCAGCCACTGGATCGGCCGGGGAAGCCGGTAACCCCGTCCGCGCACGCGATGGAGGGTAATGCCGGCCTTCCCGATGTCGGTCAAAGCCTGCCATACGCTGGCGCGGGAAACGCCCAGCCGCTGGGCCAGGTCTTCGCCGGATTGGAAGGTGTCAGCGGAAAGCAGGCGCAGAATGGAAAAGGTGAGGGGCTTCACAACGTGCTGAATCGGGGCGGTATCGTGAATCTTAACATAGGCGGGAAAGGCGGAGCATGGGGATGAGAAGTTGGTGTGTCGTGGCGGGCGCCTTGCTGTTGGCCGGGTGTGGCCAGCAGTCAGCGCCGGTGGCGCAATGTCCCGACCCGATGCGGGGTTGCCGGATTGCGGCGGGGGGCGTTCAGGCGGACCTTCGCTTCGCCTCCCCGCCGGGAACGCTCCGGCCTTTTGTCCTGGAGGTGGCGGCGCCAGGGGCGAAAAGCGTCGCGGCCAGCTTTGCCATGGTCGGCATGGAGATGGGGGAAAACCGCTACCAACTGGCGCGGACGGGTTCCGATGCGTGGCGGGCCGAGATCATCTTGCCCGTTTGCGTGGCAGGGAGGGCGGATTGGCTGATGACGCTGGAGGTGGACGGCAAGTCGGTGGGGATACCCTTTGTGACGGCAGGCCGACCGTAAGCCGTTATTCCTCGGCATCCCCTTGCTGGACAGGGGCGGCGTCGGGAATGCGATAGCTTTCCGCCGCCCACTGGCCGAGATCGATCAATTTACAGCGTTCCGAACAAAAGGGCCGGAAGGGGTTGTCCTTGGTCCAGGGGTGGTTCTTGCCGCAGGTGGGGCAGGTCACGAGGGGCGGGGTGGGCGTGCTCTCGGGCATAACGAAAAACTCAGAGGCTGCACAGCGTGAGGTCGAATTCGATGTCCTCTTCGCAGGTCTTTGCCCGGGAAAGTTCGCCGAAGGTGACGAAACGAATGTTGATGGCGTACTTGTTGGCGCTGACTTCGGGGATACAGGGGATATCGCGGTCGAATCGGATACGCAGCATTTGGACCACCTTGCCTGACAGCATTTGCTGGAAGGCGCCTTGGGCGGCTACCTGACGGCTGGTTTTTCCGCTGTCGCGAAGGAGGCGCAGGACGATCACCAGGCCGTCGTGGATTGGCAGCATGGGAGCGATCCATTCGGTTAGGTTCTGGTGCCGGGTTTCCGGAGGCAGGTGCAGCCAATAGTGGTAGGAGGGGAGGTCGAATTCGCATGCGCCGCCGGGAATGCAGGCGCGCTGCTTGATGCCCATCAGCCACTCGTTTTCCCTGAGGTGCTGACCAACTTTGCCGGGGATTTTCAGCAGGTTTTCGCTGGTTTTGCGAATATTGGACAGGATTTCGTTCAGGGCGGTTTCGGAAATGGCGGGGTTGCTGCGCAGTCCTTCCAGGAGCACTTTCTGTCGTTCCAGTTCCTGCAGCAGGTCGGACTTGAGGTCGGCGCGGCTGGCGACTTCGAGGATTTCGAAGGTTGTCAGCAGGGCGGCGTGGTGGTCCAGGGACTCGGTGCGGGCGGAGAAGAACTCGACCTTCGCGAACAGGTCTTCCAGCCGCAACAGGGTCCGGATCCGCTCGTTTAAGGGATGGTCGTAGGTGATCACGTTCCGCTTCCGACTGGGAAAAGGCTATTCTGAAACAATACGCGGCTTTTGACAAACGCTCACGGCGGCGGCCGTATGACAAGCCGCCTCTTTCAGCAAGCGCAAATGGAGTGCCGCGACTTGTGCGTGCAATTCGTCCGGCGCCCCATTGTTGCTTAACACGATATCCGACTGCTTCAGGCGTCCTTCGCGTTCCGCCTGGGTGGCCATGATGGCCCGCACCTCGTCCGCGGTCAGGCCGCTGCGAGCTTGGGTGCGCGAGATTTGCCGGGAAGGGTCGCAATCCACGGTTACGATTCGTTGCGCCATTTTTCTATAGGCGTCGCCGCGCTCGAACAAGAGCGGGACCACCACGACTACGTAAGGGGTGTCAGCCGCACGGATTCGACGTTCCGCTTCTTGGAGAATGAGGGGGTGAAGCAGGCATTCCAATTCGGTTCTCGCGGATGGCGTGTTGAATACCAACTGGCGCAACTTGGCTCGGTCAAGGCCGCCATCGGCGAGCAGGTATTCGTCGCCAAAGCGGCGGGCGATTTCTCTCACGGCCGGCGAATCCGGGCGCGTCAGGTCATGGGCGATGGCGTCGGTGTCGACGACCGCAATGCCGAGGTTGGCAAAATAGGCGGCCGCGCTGCTTTTTCCGCTGCCAATTCCCCCGGTCAGGGCGACGATGAAGGGCATGGCTAGAACAGGCCGAGGTAGGCGCGAGTCAGCTCCTGGCCCCAAAACAAGGCGATGAGCCCGCCACCGGCCAAGTAGGGGCCGAAGGGAATAGGCACGTCGCGGCCATGGCGGGCGAAGAGCATCAGGGCAATGCCGACCACGGCGCCGACCAGGGAGGAAAGCAGGATGGTCAAGGGCAGCATTTGCCAGCCCAGCCAGGCGCCGATGGCGGCGAGCAGCTTGAAGTCGCCGTAGCCCATTCCTTCCTTGCCGGTGGCGAGCTTGAAGAGCCAATACACGCTCCATAGGGACAGGTAGCCGGCGACTGCTCCGATCAGGGCGGCCGGCAGCGGGGCGAGGCCCCCCCCCAGGTTGACCAGCAGGCCGGCCCAGATGAGGGGCTGGGTCAGGCTGTCGGGGAGCAGTTGCGTATCCAGATCGATGAAGGTCAGGGCGATCAGGGTCCAGCAAAACACCAGCACCGCCAGGGTGGCAAGGCTGAAACCGAAGCGCCATGCCGCGTAGGCGCTGATCAGCCCCGTCAGCATCTCCACCACCGGGTAGCGCGGGCTGATGGGGGCCTTGCACTGGCGGCAGCGTCCGTTGAGAAGCAGGTAGCTGACAACAGGAATATTCTCCAGCGCGCCGATGGGATGGCCGCAATGGGGGCAGGCGGAGCGAGGAATCACCAGATTGTAAGGGGCGCTCGGCGGCGCCGGCGTCTCATTCCGCAATTCGGCGCACTGGGCCTGCCATTCCCGTTCCATCATCTTCGGCAGGCGATGGATGACCACGTTCAGAAAACTGCCCACCATGAGCCCCAGCAGGGCGGCGAGGGCGACATAAGCGCCGGGGGACGACTGAAGCAGGTCGAGCATCAGCCGACGGCCTCGCCCATTTTGAAGATCGGCAGGTACATGGCAACCACCAGGCCGCCGATGAGCGTTCCCAATACCACCATGATCATCGGCTCCATAAGGCTGGAGAGGGCCTCCACGGCGTCATCCACCTCCGCCTCGAAAAAGTCGGCGACCTTGCTCAGCATGGAGTCCAGGGCGCCGGATTCCTCGCCGATGGCCACCATCTGGATCACCATGTTGGGAAACAGTTCCGCGTTCTGCATGGCAACGGTGAGGCTGGTGCCGGTGGCCACTTCGCTTTGGATTTTCTTGGTGGCGTTGTAATAGATGATATTGCCGGCGGCGCCGGCCACCGAATCCAGGGCGTCAACCAAAGGAACGCCGGCGGCGAACATGGTGGAGAGGGTGCGGGTCCAGCGGGCCGTGGCCGATTTTTCCAGGATCGGTCCGAATACCGGCAGGCGCAGGGAAAGGCGCTGCATGGTTTCCTGCATTTTTTTCGAGCGCTTCAGGGTGTAGAAGAAGGCATACAGGCTTCCCCCTATGCCGCCGAAGATGGCGTACCAGTATTTGACGAAGAAGTCCGAGATGGCCATGACCAGCAAGGTAGGGGCCGGCAGGTTGGCGCCGAAACTGGAGAACAGCTCCTTGAAGGCGGGGATGACGAAAATCATGATCACCGCGGTGATGATGAAGGCCACCACGATCACCGCGATCGGATAGGTGAGAGCCGATTTGATCTTGCCCTTGATGGCGAGGATTTTTTCCTTGTAGGTGGCCAGACGGTCCAGCACGGTATCGAGAATGCCCGCCTGTTCGCCGGCGTTGATCAGGTTGCAGTAAAGGGCATCGAAATACAGAGGATGCTTTTTGAAGGCCTGGGAGAGGCTGCTGCCGGTTTGTACCTCGTTCTTGATGTCCATCAGCAGCCGAGCCACGGCGGGGTTGCTGTGGCCCTTGCCCACGATGTCGAAGGCCTGCAGCAGGGGGACGCCGGATTTCATCATGGTGGCCAGCTGCCGGGTGAACATGGTGATGTCCTTCTCGGTGATTTTTCCCCCTTTCCCCAAGCCCCCCGTTTTTTTGACCTTCAACGGGGTGATGCCCTGCCGGCGCAGCATGACGTTGACGGCGGCCTGGCCTGGCGCGCGCATTTCCCCCTTCAGTTTCTTGCCCTTCTTGTCGGTGCCCTCCCATTGGAAGAGAAATTCTTTTGCGCCTTTGTCTTTGCTTTCAGCGGCCATGGTGTCCTCGGTTATTCATTGGTGACGGCTTCCACTTCCTCCAGGGAAGTCAGGCCTTGCTTGACCTTCAAGAGGCCGGATTGGCGAAGATCGCGCACGCCTTCTCGTTGCGCCTGGTCGGCAATGTCGTGGGCGGTGCCGTTCTTCATGATGATGCGGCTGATTTCATCGCTGATCGGCATGACCTGATAAATGCCCAGCCGGCCCTTGTAGCCGGTGCCCTTGCACAGGTCGCAGCCCCCTTCCTTGTGGGCATAAGGCTGCCAGGAACCATCCAGGTCTTCTTCGGCGAAGCCCGCCCGAAGGAGGGCCTCGCGGGGGATGTCGGCTGGCACTTTGCACTTGCACAGGCGGCGCGCCAAACGTTGGGCGGTGATCAGGATGACCGATGAGGCGATATTGAATGGCGCCACGCCCATGTTCATCAGCCGGGTCAGGGTGGTGGGGGCGTCGTTGGTGTGCAGGGTGGAAAGCACCATGTGGCCGGTTTGGGCCGCCTTGATGGCGATATCGGCGGTTTCCAGGTCGCGGATTTCGCCCACCATGATAATGTCCGGATCCTGGCGCAGGAAGGATTTCAGGGCGGCGGAAAAGGTAAGCCCCGCTTTTTCGTTGACGTTGACTTGGTTGATGCCGGCAAGATTGATTTCCGCCGGGTCCTCGGCGGTGGAAATGTTGATTCCCGGCTCGTTGAGGATGTTGAGGCAGGTGTACAGGGAAACCGTCTTGCCGCTGCCGGTGGGGCCGGTCACCAGCACCATGCCGTAGGGGCGCTTGATGGCGCTGAGCAGCGCTTCCTGCTGGTCCGGGTCGTAACCCAGCACCTCGATCCCCAGGGTGGCGCTGGAAGGGTCGAGAATCCGCATCACGATTTTCTCCCCCCACAGGGTAGGCAGGGTGCTGACGCGGAAATCGATGGCGCGGTTCTTGGATAGCACCAGTTTCATCCGCCCGTCCTGGGGAATCCGTTTTTCGGCGATGTCCAGCTTGGAAATCACCTTGATGCGGGAGGCGATTTTCTCCTTGATCGCCAGGGGGGGTTGGGCGGTCTCGTACAGCACGCCATCCAGCCGGTATCGGATGCGGTAGAACTTTTCGTAGGGCTCGAAGTGGATGTCCGAGACGCCGGCATTGATGGCGTCGAGAAGGATTTTCTGGATGTACTTGACCACCGGGGCATCGTCGATTTCCGAAGCGGCTTCCGTGTCCTTTTTCGCCATGGCCTCTTCGTCGGTGAACTCCAGGTCCACGTCCTCGCCGCCCAGGTTCTGCAGCGTGGTGTCGACGGCTTCCACCAGCTTGGCGAGAAGTTTTCCCAGCTTGTTGTCTTCCACCACGATCGGTTCCACGGCCAGGCTGGTCTTGAACTTGATGGCGTCCAGGGCGTGCTGATCGGTGGGGTCGGCGGTGGCGACGAAGACACGGTTGCCGCGGCGGTACAGGGGGATGACGCGGTGGGACTGGAGCAGCTTGGCATCCAGCAATTCCGGCTGGGTGTGTTCCAGATCGTAGGTGTCGAGGTCCAGCAGGGGATAGCCGAAGGTATGGGCGGTAAATTCGGCGGCCTCCAGGGCCTGGATTTTATTGTTTTGGATTGCCTGGGTGACGAAGCTATGGCCGGTGCTCTTGGCTTGGGTTTGGACGGCATCCGCGTCGGCTTCCGTCATCAGCCCCTGCTGCACCAGCGCATACGCCAGCCCGGTTAAATTTGTGGAAGTCGCTGCCATATTGTTTTTCTGGGTCCCCGAAAAACCTGCCAAACCGGTTCAAATAATGCCCGCAACATGCAGGCTTGTAAAGAAAGATGAAGTACTTACTGTTTGTCTTCGGCAGGGAAAATGCGCACGGTTTTTACGGCCCGGTCCTGGGTTTGGAGAATTTCGAGAGGGTGGCCGCCTATCTTGAGGCTGGTGCCGCTTTCGGGGATGTCCTCCAGGTGTTCCAGGATTAGGCCGTTGAGGGTTTTGGGGCCGGAGAGAGGGAAGACGAGGCCCAGCTTGCGGTTGAGGTCCCGGAGCAGCACCCCTCCGTCCACCACCCAACTGCCGTCCGGTTGCTGGAGGAAGCTGCCGGACTGGGCGGGGGAATGGGTGGTGAATTCGCCGACGATTTCCTCCAGGATGTCTTCCATGCTTACCATCCCCAGCAGTTCGCCGTACTCGTCCACCACCAGGCCAATGCGCCGCTGGTTCTGCTGGAAATGCTGAATCTGCGCGAGAAGAGGCGTGCCGCTGGGAATGAAGTAGGGGTCGCGAATGATTTTTCGCAATTCCTCCAGGGTGAATTCCTCGTTTTGGGTGACATGAAGCACCTTGCGCACGTGCAGGATGCCGATGATATTGTCCAGGGTGCCTTCGTACACCGGAAGCCGAGTGTGATAGCAGGTGGAAAGCTGGTGGAGGATGTGGTCCAGGGGGTCGTTGAGGTCGATGGCTTCGATCTGGTGGCGTGGCGTCATGACGTCGTCCACGGTGCTGTTCTCCAGATCGAAAATATTCAGCAGGACGCTCTGGTGCTTTTCGGGGATGAAGCCCCCCGCTTCCAGCACCAGGGTGCGGAGTTCATCCATCCCCAGTTGCGTCGTGCCGCTGTTCAGGGGCTTGAGGCCCATCAATCGCAGCAGGGCCTGAACGAAGAGGTTGACGAACCAAACCACCGGATAAAACAAGCGCAGCAGGGGGGTGAGAACGTAGCTGACCGAGGTGGCGATGCGCTCGGAATAGGTGGCGCCGATCACCTTGGGCGTGACTTCGCTGAAGATCAGGATGGAGAAGGTAACGCTCAGGGTGGCGACGGACAGCGCGATTTCGTTGGAACCGAGGAGGCGCACGGTGATCACCGTTCCCAGGGTGGCAACGGCGGTGTTCACCAGATTGTTGCCGAGAAGAATGACGCCCAGGAGACGGTCGGTTTTTTCCAATAGGCGCGAGGCAAGGCGGGCGCCGCGGTGGCCATCCCGCACCAGGTGTTTGAGGCGGTAGCGGTTCACCGCCATCATGCTGGTTTCGGAGGTGGAGAAAAAGGCGGAGAGCAACAGCAGCACCACGAAAGCGCCGATGAGTACGCTTAAGGGAATGTCGTCCAAGCCTTTAGGTCCTTACGGTGAGGGGCATGCGGTTTCCCGGCGCGCCGTCAGGGGCGGCTGAGCACGATTTCCAGCACGAATTTGCTGCCCAGATAGCCCAGCAGCAGCAGGGCGAATCCGGCCAGCGTCCAGCGGATGGCGGTGCGCCCGCGCCAGCCGTAAACGTGACGCCCGATCAGGAGGCCGGCGAAGGCGGCCCAGGAAACGATGCCAAAAATGGTCTTGTGGTTGAATTGGAGCGGTTTCCCGAACAGTTCCTCGGAGAACAGGATGCCGCTGGCCAGGGTCAGCGTCAGCAGGACAAATCCCACGGTGATGATCTGGAACAGCAGCCGTTCCATGGTCAGCAGGGGAGGGAGGCCGACGAAGGTGGCAAGCAGGGTTTTTTCGTGCAGGCGGCGCTCGACCAGGGACATCAGCAAGGCGTGGAGGGCGGCGATGGCGAGAAGGCTGTAGGCGAGCAGGGAAATGGCCAGGTGCAGTTTGAACAGGGGCAGGCTGGCATGGGATAGCAGGTGGGTGGAGGGAAACAGGGCCGGCAATAGGACGCTGACGGCTGCGATGGGCAGGGCCATTGCCAGCATGGCCTCCATGCGGTAGCGCAGGTTGACCAGCCAGTAGGTGGCGACAGTCAGCCAGGCGAGGGCGGATACCGTGTTGCCGAGGCCGAAATCCAGGCCAAAGGGGGAGAAAATGGAGCTGTGCAGCAGTAGGCCGTGGCCGGCTAGAGGGGGCAGGATGGCCAGGCCGCGCATCCAATGGGCGGCGGCCTGGTGGACGGCGGTGCCGCCGTGGCTGCCGACGTGCCAGGTCCGGCGCCAGAAGTAAACGCCCAGTCCGGCATAGAACAGCGCCACCGCCAAGTAGGGAATCAAGCCTTGCATATAGTAAAATCGGGTTTTTGAAGAAGTTTACACCAGAACCGCCGCGAACACATGGGCGCGGTGGGGGTTAACGACGATAGAAAGTTTGGTGAACCGATGTTCGACAACCTGACCTCGCGCCTTTCCGGCGTCATCAAAACCCTGCGCGGCCAGGCCCGCCTGACCGAAGCCAATATCCAGGATGCCCTGCGGGAAGTGCGCATGGCGCTGCTGGAGGCGGATGTGGCCCTGCCGGTGGTGAAGGATTTCATCGCCCACGTCAAGGAGCGGGCTCTCGGTCAGGAGGTGCTGACGAGCCTGACGCCGGGCCAGGCGGTGATCAAGGTGGTCCACGACGAGTTGGCGGCCCTCATGGGAGGCGTCAACGCGGAGCTCAATCTGGCCGCCGTGCCGCCGGCGGTGATTTTGATGGCCGGCCTGCAGGGCTCCGGCAAGACCACCAGCTCTGCCAAATTGGCCAAGCTGCTCAAGGAGCGGTTGAAAAAGAAGGTGTTGCTGGTGAGCTGCGACGTTTACCGTCCCGCAGCCATGGACCAGCTCAAGGCGCTGGCCCAGCAGATTGGCGCCGAGTACTTCGACGCCGATGCCGGCCAGAAGCCCCTGGCCATCGCCAAGGCCGGCCTGGACCATGCGCGGCGCCAGTTCTTCGACGTGGTGATCGTGGACACCGCCGGCCGCCTCGGCATCGACCAGGAGATGATGGACGAGATCAAGGCTCTCCATGCCGAGGTGAAGCCCGTCGAAACCCTGTTCGTGGTCGACGCCATGCAGGGCCAGGACGCGGTCAACACGGCGCGGGCCTTCGCCGAGGCGCTGCCGCTGACCGGGGTGGTGCTCACCAAGCTGGACGGCGACGCCCGTGGCGGCGCCGCCTTGTCCGTGCGCCACGTTACCGGCCAGCCGATCAAGTTCGCTGGTGTGTCGGAGAAGCCGGATGGTCTGGAGCCTTTCCATCCCGAGCGGATGGCGTCCCGGGTTCTCGGCATGGGGGACGTGCTGTCCCTGATTGAAGAGGCGCAGCGGGGCGTGGACCGGGCCGAGGCCGAGAAGCTGGCGCAGAAGATCAAGTCCGGCAAGAACTTCGATCTGGAGGACTTCAAGACCCAGTTGCAGCAGATGCAGAAAATGGGCGGGGTGGGCGCGCTGCTGGACAAGTTGCCTGGACAGATGGGTGCGGGGTCCGTGGATACGGCGGCGGGCGACAAGGCCATGCGGCGCATCGAGGGCATCATCAACGCCATGACCCCCGCCGAGCGGCGCAAGCCCGAACTCCTCAAGGCCTCCCGCAAGCGGCGCATCGCGGCAGGGGCGGGGGTGCAGGTGCAGGACGTGAACCGCCTGCTGAACCAGTTCGAGCAGACCCAGAAAATGATGAAATCCCTCTCCAAGGGCGGGCTGGGCAAGATGATGCGGGCCATGAAGGGATTGATGCCCGGAATGGGATGACGTTCTCCTTGCCAGAGAGGTGTTTTTTCCAGTAAAATCCCGCACTTTTCGATTTTAGATATAGGTCAAGACTATGGTAGTCATTCGTCTCGCCCGTGGCGGCGCCAAGAAGCGTCCGTTCTACAACATCGTGGTGGCGGATTCCCGCAACCGTCGTGACGGCCGCTTCATCGAGCGCGTCGGCTTCTACAACCCCGTCGCCGGGGAAACCCAGGAAGGCCTGCGCATCGACCAGGAGCGCCTGGCATACTGGCAAGGTAACGGCGCCCTGCTGTCCGATACCGTTGCCCGTCTGGTGAAGCGCGCCGGCAAAGCCGCCGCCTGATTTTCCGGGTAGCGGAAAACGCCCGGACGGCTGATTCATGGCAGGCGACGCGTTTTCCGTTCCCTCGGACCTGGTGGTGATGGGGCATGTGTCGGGCCCCTTCGGCGTACGAGGCTGGGTCAGGATTCACGCCTATACCGAAGCAAGCGACAGCCTGTTCGGCTATCCAATATGGTGGCTGGGCAGGGACGGTAACTGGAAAGCCTGCCGGCTGCTGGAAGGCGAAGCGCACAGCAAAGGACTGGCGGCCCGCCTGGAAGGGGTGAGCGACAGGGATGCCGCCTTGGCCCTCAAGGGTTGCGAGGTGGCCGTGCCCCGCAGCGAAATGCCGGAAGCCGAGCCGGACGCCTACTACTGGAACGACCTCGTCGGCCTCAGGGTGGTGAACCTCCAGGGGGAGACGCTGGGAACGGTGGACAGCCTCTTCGAGACCGGCGCCAACGACGTGATGCGAGTGGTGGCGGGAGAGAAGGAGCGCCTGATTCCCTTCGTCGGCCACTATGTGCGGGACGTGGACCTGAAGGCGGGCGAGATACGGGTGGACTGGGGCGCGGATTACTGAAGATGGCGCCCCGCTTCGACGTCATCACGCTGTTCCCGCCGATGTTCGAGGCGCTCACCCGCCATGGCATTACCCGGCGGGCGGCGGAGGACGGCCTGTACAGCCTCCACCTGTGGAATCCGCGGGATTTCGCCAGCGACAACCACCGCACGGTGGACGACCGCCCCTACGGCGGCGGTCCCGGGATGGTGATGATGGCCGAGCCCCTGGACAAGGCGATCGGGGCGGCCCGCAGCGCCCAGGCGGAAGCCGGGGTGGCGCGGTCCAAGGTGGTTTATCTGTCCCCCCAGGGCCGGCAACTTAACCACGGCGTGGTGATGGAGCTGACCCGGGAGCCGGGACTGATTTTTTTAGCCGGCCGCTACGAGGGCATCGACGAGCGGCTGCTGCGGCGCCAGGTGGACGAGGAAATCTCCATCGGCGATTACGTGCTTTCCGGCGGCGAGCTGGCGGCGATGGTGGTGATCGACGCCATCGTGCGGCACTTGCCGGGGGCGCTGGGCGACGCGGATTCCGCGGTCCAGGATTCGTTTGTAAGCGGCCTGTTGGATACTCCCCACTACACCAGGCCGGAAGTGTACCAGGGGGAAGCGGTCCCGCCGGTGCTGTTGTCCGGCAACCATGCCCAGATCGACCGCTGGCGCCTCAAGCAGGCGTTGGGCAGAACCTGGCTGCGCCGGCCGGATTTGTTGGCGGCGCGGTCTTTGACAAAAGAGGAGTCCGGGCTTCTGGCCGAGTACCAGAAGGAACAGGACGACCAAAACTAAGGAGCTGTAAACATGGATCTGATTCAGAAGCTGGAACAGGAAGAAATCGCCCGCCTGGGCAAGACCCTCCCCGATTTCGCCCCCGGCGACACCGTGGTGGTGCAGGTGAAGGTGAAGGAAGGCAACCGCGAGCGTCTCCAGGCTTACGAAGGCGTGGTGATCGCGAAGAAGAACCGCGGCCTCAATTCCGCCTTCACCGTGCGCAAGATTTCCGCCGGCGAGGGTGTGGAGCGTACCTTCCAGACCTACTCCCCCCTGGTGGCCAGCGTTGAGGTGAAGCGCCGCGGCGACGTGCGCCGCGCCAAGCTGTACTACCTGCGCCAGCGCTCCGGCAAGTCCGCCCGCATCAAGGAGAAGCTGCCCGCCAAGAAGGCCAGCGGCGCTCAGCAATAACCGGCGGCGGCATCGAAACACAAGGCGGGACCGGGAAACCGGCCCGCCTTTTGTCTTTGATGGGGCTCCGCTATCATTGGCTATTTCCCGCGGAGGACTGTCATGACCGCCTATGCCGCCTGCCTGAAAACGCCCTTCGCGGTGCTGGGCCTCCGCACCGACGGCTCGGCCCTGACCGCCATCGACTTCCTGCCCCCCGGCACGCCGCAACTCCCGCCTCGGCACCCCCTGGCCCGGGAAGCCTGGCGCCAACTGCAGGCCTACCTGGCGGACACTTCCTTTGTCTTCGATTTGCCCTTGCGCCCCGCCGGCACCGATTTCCAGCGCCGGGTGTGGCGGGCGATGCAAAGGATTCCGCCGGGCCGAGCGCGCTCCTACGGCGATCTGGCCGAGGAACTCCATTCCTCTCCCCGCGCCGTGGGCCAGGCTTGCGGCGCCAATCCGCTGCCGCTGGTCATTCCCTGCCACCGGGTGGTGGCCAAATCCGGACTGGGGGGGTTCGCCCACGCCAAGGACGGCGCTCCCCTGGATTACAAACGCTGGCTGCTTGCCCATGAAGGCTACCGACCAGGCGCTCCTTGACGAGTTCTGCGACGCCCTGTGGCTGGAGGACGGCCTGGCGCGCAACACGCTCGACAGTTACCGCGGCGACCTGCGGCATTTCGCCGACTGGTTGGAGGAAGAGCAGGGCAAGGACCTCGTGGCGGCGGAACAGGGGGACGTGGCCGGCTACCTGTCCCACCGCTTGAGCGTCTCCCGCACCAAGGCCAGCACCGCCAGCCGCGAGCTGTCCGCCCTCAAGCGCCTCTACCAGTGGCTGTTGCGCCAAGGACGCCTGGACGCCGATCCGACCCTGAAAATCGCCAGCCCCAAGCTGCCGCGCCGTCTTCCCGACAGCCTGACGGAGGCGGACGTGGAGGCGCTCCTGAGCGCGCCCCAGGGCGGCGAGCCGCTGCCTTTGCGGGACCGGGCCATGCTCGAAACCCTCTACGCCACGGGGCTGAGGGTGTCGGAACTGGTGGGGCTGCCCCTCGCCGGCGTCAGCCTGGACATGGGCGTGGTGCGGGTCCTGGGCAAGGGCGGCAAGGAACGGCTGGTCCCCCTGGGGGAGGCGGCGGTGGAGTTGCTCCAGCGCTACCTGCATGAGTCCCGTCCCGTTCTGCTCAATGGCCGCGTGTGCGATGCCCTGTTCGTCACCGCCCGGGGGGATGGCATGACCCGCCAGGCCTTCTGGTACCTCATCAAGCGCTACGCCCGCCTGGCTGGCATCGCCAAGCACCTGTCGCCCCATACCCTGCGCCACGCCTTCGCCACCCATCTGCTCAACCACGGCGCCGACCTGCGCGTGGTGCAGATGCTGCTGGGCCATGCCGATATTTCCACCACCCAGATTTACACCCACGTGGCGCGGGAACGGCTGAAGATCCTGCACGCCAGGCATCATCCGAGGGGCTGAGGTGTGCTACCCTAAGAGCCTCGATTGGGCCGCAAGCAAGGCTGGAAACAAGGAGTATCGCCATGGCGAAAGTATTGGTGCCCCTGGCGCCGGGGTGTGAGGAACTGGAAGCGGTGACCGTCGTCGATATCCTGCGCCGCGCCGGGGTCGAGGTGGTGACGGCGGGATTGGCCGAAGGGCCGGTGAAGGCCAGCCGGGGCGTGGTGCTGGTGCCCGATATGTCCCTGGATGCCGCCCTGGGGCAGGACTACGACCTGGTCGCCCTGCCCGGCGGCATGCCGGGCATGACCCACCTGAAAAACGACCCGCGCATCCTCGCCCTGCTCAAGAAGATGGCCGCCGAGGGCAAATACACCACCGCCATCTGCGCCTCGCCCGCCGTCCTGGCGGAAGCGGGGTTGCTGGCGGGAAAGCGGGCCACCAGCTATCCGGGCTTCCTTGACGGCGCGGCCCGGGTCGAGTTGGATGCGGCCCCGGTAGTGCGGGACGGCAAGGTGGTGACCTCCCGGGGACCCGGCACGGCGATGGACTTCGCCCTGGAACTGGTGGAAATCCTGGCGGGAGCCGCCAAGCGGGACGAGGTGGAAGCGGGCCTGCAGCGGCCGGGGAAATGCTGATGAAAGCGACGGCGATAATGGCCTTGTCCGTCGCCGCCCTCGCCGGCTGCGCGACGATGGGGGGCGGCCCTGCCGGGGGAACGGCGCCGGCTTCTGCCGCAAAGGGGGTCGAGTACCGCCAGCCGGAGGCTGTCGCCGATTCCAAATATGCCAAGACCGTGGCCAAGCCGCTGGAAGCGGCGTGGAACGGGTTGACGGCGGCGGCGGAGAAATCCGCCTTCGGCGTCGACAATGCCAATGCCCAGGGCCATTCCCTGACCCTGCGCTTCAAGGCCGATCCCGAACCTTACGTGGACTGCGGGCGCATCACCTCCTCCGGCAAGAATGCCAAGGGCAAGCAGAAATACGACTTCCCCGCCGCCTCGGCCCGGCAGGAGTACGAAATCGCCGGCCGCAAGGGGGGTTATGCCGTGGACCGGAGGATGGCCCTGGAGGCCAAGGTCCAGGTGGTGCTGAGCGAAGCGGGGGACGGCAAGACCCGCGCCCGGACGAAGGCCTATTACACCCTGACCAAAACCATCCAGGTGCGGAAGCTGGGGACGACCGCCACGGACACCGTCAGCGACAAAGTGGAGTTCGATTCGGCCCATCCCGGCGTCTTCCAGGTGGGGGGCAAGGACGGCACCGTCTGCCGCGCCACCGGCAAGCTCGAAGCGAAGGCCCTGTCCCTGCTCAAATAATTTCGACGTTTATCTTCAGGAAAGACCATGCCAGTCAATTTCACCCCGGCCACGCCGGAACAGCTCCTGCCCGTCGCGGGCGTCGCCCTCGGCATCGCCGAAGCGGGCATCAAGAAGGCCGACCGCAAGGACCTGCTGGTCATCAAGCTGGAACAGGGGGCCCGGGTTGCCGGCGTCTTCACCAAGAACCGCTTTTGCGCCGCGCCGGTGACCGTGTGCCAGGAGCATCTGGCCGCCGGCAACGAGATTCGCGCCCTGGTGGTCAACACCGGCAACGCTAACGCCGGCACCGGCGAGGACGGCCTCGCCCGCACCCACAAGACCTGCGCCGAACTCTCGGCCCTGCTGGGCTGCGAGGCGGGACAGGTGCTGCCCTTTTCCACCGGGGTGATCATGGAGCCCCTGCCGGTGGACAGGATCGTCGCCGGCCTGCCCCGCTGCGTCGCCGACCTCCGGCCCGACAACTGGCATAGCGCGGCCCAGGCCATCATGACCACCGACATCGTCCACAAGGCCCTTTCCAAGCGGGTGGACATCGGCGGCGCGACGGTGACCATCACCGGCATCGCCAAGGGATCGGGGATGATTCATCCCAACATGGCCACCATGCTGGGCTACGTCGCCACCGACGCCAAGGTCAGCCAGCCCTTGGTGGAAGCGGCGGTGCGCTACGCCGCGGACCGTTCCTTCAACCGCATCACCGTGGACGGCGATACCTCCACCAACGATTCCTTCATGCTCATCGCCACCGGCCGGGCGGCCATGGCGGAGATCACCAACCCCAACAGCGCCGAATACGAAGCCTTCCGCGCGGCGGTGACGGAAGTGGCGGCCACCCTGGCCCAGGCCATCGTGCGGGACGGGGAGGGGGCCACCAAGTTCATCACGGTGGAAGTGAATGGCGGCGCCGACGGCGAGGAATGCGCCAAGGTGGCCTACGCCATCGCCCGCTCGCCCCTGGTGAAAACCGCTTTCTTCGCTTCCGACCCCAACCTGGGGCGCATCCAGGCGGCCATCGGCTATGCCGGCATCGAGGACCTGGACGTGGCCAGGGTAAAGCTCTACCTGGGCGACGTGCTGGTGTCGGAAAACGGCGGCCGCGCTGCCAGCTACCGGGAAGAGGATGGCCAGCGGGTAATGAAGGAAGCGGAGATCACGGTGCGGGTGGAACTCAACCGCGGCCAGGCGTCCACCACCGTGTGGACCTGCGATTTTTCCTACGACTACGTGCGCATCAACGCCGACTACCGGAGCTGATACGCCACTGGCCACTTTGGATCCAGAGGATGACCGATATGCTGACCGTTGGTCATATCGTCCAGCCGAAGCTGCTGGACTGCAAGCCCGGAACGACCATCCGCGAGGCGGCCGCCGCCATGAGCGCGGCCCGCTGCGGCTCCATGGTGGTGCGGGAAAGCGGGGACGTGGCGGGCATCTGGACCGAGCGGGATGCCCTCGCCCTCGACCTGGGGGCGGAAGGGATTCTGGATACGCCCATTTCCCGCGTCATGAGCTCGCCGGTCAAGACCATCGCTGCCGACATGCCTCTCGGGGAGGCGGCCCTGCGCTTCAAGCAGGAAGGCGTGCGCCATTTCCTGGTGACCGATGGGGCGGGAACGGTGCTGGGCATGGTGACCCAGACCGACGTGGTGCAAAACCAGGGCGTCGAATTTTTCGTTCACCTGAAGGAGGTCGGCGCGGTCATGTCGGGGCAGCCCGCCCTGCTCGGCGCCGGCGTCACCGTGGCCGAGGCGGCGGCCCGCATGCGGAGCGGACGCTGGGACGCCGTGGTGGTGGAGGCAGCCGGTCGGTTCGGCATTCTGACCGAACGGGACATCGTCCGCCTCATCGGCGAGGGGAGGGTGGCCACCGCCTTGGGAGAGGCGGCGTCTTTTCCCCTGGTCACCGTGGCCGCCCGGGACAGCCTGTTCCATGCCCGCAAGCTGTTCGCCGAGAAACGCTTCCGCCACCTGGGCGTGGTGGGGGACGGCGGCGAGCTGCTCGGGCTCGTCACCTATGGCGATCTGCTCGCCTCCATCGAGCAGGATTACGTGCGGGAGCTGCAAGAGGCCCTGCGGGAGCAGGAGGAGCGCTTTCGCCTGTCCCAGCATTCCCTGCTGCTGGCGGAAAAGGTCAGCGAAACCACTCTCGAGGGCATCATGGTGACGGCCCCCGATGGCACCATCGAGTCGGTCAACCCCGCCTTTGCCCAGATGTTCGGCTACTCCCATGACGAACTGATCGGCCAGAATCCGCGCCTGTTCAAATCCGGCCGCCACGCCCCCGGTTTTTACCGCCGCATGAGGCAGGCCCTGGCAAGCAGCGGCGAATGGGTGTCGGAAATCTGGAACCGGCGCAAGGACGGCACGCTGTTTCCCCTGCGGGTGAAAATCAGCGCCGTGCGCGAGAAGGACGGGGCTCTCACCAACTACGTGGCGGCCTACGTCGATATCTCCCAGCAGCGTCAAACCCTGCAGGGGCTGCGGGAAAGCGAGGAGCGCCTCGCCACCCTGATCGAGGCCCTGCCGGACGCGGTGTTCTTCAAGGATGGCGAGGGGCGCTGGCAGATCATCAATACCCCGGCAAAGCGTCTGTTCGACCTCGATGGAGTCGCCTGGCGGGGAAAAACGGATGCCGAGCTGGCCGCGTTGCGGCCCCGTCTCCAGGAAATCCATGCCGCCTGCCAAGCCAGCGACGAGCGGGCATGGGCGCAGGGAGGCATTCTCCACGAGGTGGAGGTGATTCCCGCTAGCGAGGGGAAGCCGCGCTATTTCGAGGTGAGCAAGATTCCCCTGTTCGGCGAGGACGGTTCCCGGCATGCCCTGGTGATCCTGGGACGGGACGCCACCGAGCGCCGGGAGGCGGAAATCGCCCTGCGGCGGGAGAGGGATTTCACCGAAGCGGTGCTGGACACGGCGGGCAGCCTGATCGCGGTGCTGGACCGGAAGGGGCGGGTGGTGCGCTTCAACCGCACGGCGGAAAGGATTACCGGCTATGCCGCCGAGGAAGTGACCGGCCGGCATTTCTGGGAATGCTTCCTGCCGGAGGAGGAAGGAACGCGCGTGAGCCAGGTGTTCGAGCGCATCATGGAGGGGGATATCGTGCCCCGCTACGAGAACCACTGGCTGATGAAGGACGGGTCCCGGCGGCTTTTCGACTGGTCCAACGCGGCGCTGCGGGACGGCCAGGGGAGGGTGGAGTACCTCATCACCATCGGCATCGACATCACCGAGCGCAAGCGGATGGAGGACGAGCTGCGCCACCTCAACGAGAATCTGGAACAGCAGGTGCGGGAGGAGGTGGAAAAGAACCTCCGGCAGGAGCGCCTGCTGATCCAGCAGTCCCGCCATGCGGCCATGGGGGAGATGATCGGCAACATCGCCCACCAGTGGCGCCAGCCCCTCAATGCCCTGGCCCTGCTGCTGGCCAATATCAAGGACGCCTACGAGTTCGACGAGTTGGACGCGGAAACCCTGGACCAGTCGGTGGAAGAAGGACAGCGCATGATCCGGCGCATGTCCGCCACCATCGACGATTTCCGCAATTTCTTCCGCCCCAACAAAAAGAAGGTCCGTTTCAGCGTGCTGCAGGCCGTGGAGGATACCCTCTCCATTCTCGGCGCCAGCCTCAAGAACCATAACATCCTGGTAACCCTGGAAGGGGAGGAGGACGCCGTGGCTTGGGGGTATCCCAACGAATATTCCCAGGTGCTGCTGAACATCCTCAGCAACGCCAAGGAAGCCATCCTGGGGCGAGGCAATGCCGAGGGGCGCATCACCATCCGCCTGCGGACGGATGGAGAGCGGATTGCCCTCGCGGTCCGAGATAGCGGAGGCGGAATCGATGAAGCCATCATGGCGAAGATTTTCGACCCCTATTTCACCACCAAGGAGAGCGGTACCGGCATCGGCCTCTACATGTCGAAGATCATCGTCGAAAGCAATATGAACGGCCGCATCGAGGCGCGCAATGTGGAGGGCGGAGCGGAGTTCACCGTCTCCTGTCCCGTGGCGCCCCCGCCGGGGAACGGTGCCGCGGCCGGCTAACGGCCAAGTTCTTCCAGCAGGTTCACCAGATCGTCGGCGTGCTCCTCTTCCATGGCGAGAATGCCCTCGAGCATGCGGCGCGTGGTGGGGTCGTCGTTGCCGGCGTAGGCCACCATCTCCCGGTAGCTGTCGATGGCGATGCGCTCGGCCACCAGGTCTTCCTTGATCATGTCCACCAGATCCTTGCCCTCCACGTATTCGGCGTGGCTGCGGGTGAGCAGACCCTCGGGCGAGAAATTGGGCTCGCCGCCCAACTGCACGATGCGCTGGGCGATCTGGTCGGCGTGCATCTGCTCCTCGTTGGCGTGCTGGAGAAACTCCTGGGCCACGCTCTGGGCGTTGATGCCGCTGGCCATGAAAAAATGCCGCTTGTAGCGCAGGACGCAGACGATTTCCGTTGCCAGGGCCTCGTTCAGCAGCTTGACCATCGTTTCCCGGTCCGCCTTGTAGCCGGGGGTCACGGCGCCTTGCTCGATATGCTGGCGGGCGCGTTTGCGCAGGGTTTTGATGTCGGTGAGAAAAGGGTGTGTTTTTGCCATGGAAAACCTCCTGAGGGTAGGTTGGGAGGAGGTTTCAGTATAGGCCATTGTCATGAATCGGGCGCCGCCGGAAAAAAAGATGGGCGGTTTTTTTCAAAACCGCCCATACAGGAGGACACACACTTAACATGCGCTACGAATTGTATCTTATATAAGACATAATGCAAGAGATTTTTTAGGGTTATCCATCGCGGCGGCTGGGTCAGATCACGAACAGATCGATGAATTCGTTGACTGGCGTGGCTTCCAGCCGTTCCTGGTTCTCGCATAGGGCCAGGATGGCCCGTTGCTGTTTGGCGGGAAAGCGGCGGTTGAGGTTGACCTTGAACTTCTCGATCAGGTGGGGGATGCCCTCGGCGCGGCGGCGGCGGTGGCCGATGGGGTATTCCACCGTCACTTCCTCCAGCAGCGTGCCGTCGTTGAGTTCCACCGTCAGGGCGTTGGGGATGGAGCGCTTTTCGGGGTCGTGGTAGTCCTGGGTGAACCGGGGGTCCTCGACGCAGGTGATTTTCTCCCTTAGCGCGTCGATGCGCGGGTCGGCGGCCACCTCGTCCTCGTAGTCGGCGGCGGTGAGGCGGCCGAAGAGCAGCGGCACGGCCACCATGTACTGCACGCAGTGGTCCCGGTCCGCCGGATTGTTGAGGGGGCCCTTCTTGTCGATGATGCGGATGCAGGCCTCGTGGGTGCGGATGGTGATTTTCTTGATGTCCGCCGCGCTCTTGCCCATGGCCGCCAGCTTGCCGTGGAGGGTGAAGGCGGCCTCCACCGCGGTCTGGGAGTGGAACTCGGCGGGGAAGCTGATCTTGAACAGCACGTGCTCCATGACGTAGGAGCCGTAGGGGCGCTGGAACTTGAATTCGTTGCCGCGGAAGAGGGAATCGTAGAAGCCCCAGGTCTTGGTGGTCAGGACGGCGGGATAGCCCATTTCGCCCTTCAACACCATCAGGGCCAGGCGCACGGCGCGGCTGGTGGCGTCGCCGGCGGCCCAGGACTTGCGGGAACCGGTGTTGGGAGCATGGCGGTAGGTGCGCAGGGCCTGGCCGTCGAGCCAGGCGTGGGACACGGCGTCGATGACCTCTTCCCGGGTGCCGCCCAGGAGCCGCGTCACCACGGCGGTGGAGGCGACCTTCACCAGGATGACGTGGTCCAGGCCCACCTTGTTGAACGCGTTTTCCAGGGCGAGGCAGCCCTGGATCTCGTGGGCCTTGATCATGGCGGTGAGCACGTCCTTCATGGTCAGGGGGGGCTTGCCCCCGGCCACCCGGTCGCGGGAGAGCCAGTCGGCGGCGGCCAGGATGCCGCCCAGGTTGTCGGAGGGGTGGCCCCACTCGGCGGCGAGCCAGGTATCGTTGAAATCCAGCCAGCGGACCATGGCGCCGATGTCGAAGGCGGCCTTCACCGGGTCCAACTGGAATTGCGTGCCGGGCACCTTGGCGCCGTTGGGGACGATGGTGCCGGGAATGATGGGTCCCAGCAGCTTGGCGCAGGCGGGGTAGGACAGGGCTTCCAGGCCGCAGCCCAGGGTATCCATCAGGCACAGGCGGGCGGTGTTGTAGGCTTCGCCGGAGCGGATTTCGTAGTCGCAGACATAATCGGCGATATCCACCAGCACCTGGTCGGGTTGGGGGCGGACGTTGGAGATGTGGGACGACATGAAGGCTTTCCTTGTTGTTGAGGGGGGCGAGGCCTAGCCGCGCTGCTCGATGGGCACGTAGGGCCGATTGTCCGGGCCCACGTATTCGGCGTTGGGGCGGATGATCTTGTTGTCGATGCGCTGCTCGATGACGTGGGCCGCCCAGCCGGTGGCGCGGGCGATGACGAAGAGGGGGGTGAACATCTCCGTCGGCACGCCCATCATGTGGTAGCTGGAGGCGGAGTACCAGTCCAGGTTGGGAAACATCTTCTTGGTGTCCCACATCACCGACTCGATGCGGGCGGAAATGTTGAACAGATTCATGTTGCCGCCCGCCTCGCACAGCCGGCGGGAAACTTCCTTGATGGCCACGTTGCGCGGGTCGCCGATGGTGTAGACCGGGTGGCCGAAGCCGATGACGATTTCCTTGCGCTCCACCCGGGCGCGGATGTCGGCCTCCGCTTCGTCCGGGGTGTGGTAGCGGCGGATGATCTCCATGGCGGCCTCGTTGGCGCCGCCGTGCTTGGGGCCACGCAGGGCGCCGATGGCGGCGGTGACGCAGGAGTAGAGGTCGGACAGGGTGCCGGCGACGACCCGGGCGGTGAAGGTGGAAGCGTTGAACTCGTGTTCGGCGTAGAGGATCAGGGAGGTGTCCAGGGCCTTGCGGTGCAGTTCCGACGGCGGCCGGCCGTGGAGCAGGTGGAGGAAGTGGCCGGCCACGGTGTCGTCGCCGGTCTCCACCTCGATCGCCTTGCCGTTGACGGCGTAGTGCCACCAGTAGAGCAGGAGGGAACCGAAGGAAGCCACCAGGCGGTCGGCGATGTCCCGGGCGCCCTGGAGGTTGTGGTCGTCCTTTTCCGGCAGGAGGGAGCCCAGCACCGAGCAGCCGGTGCGCATCACGTCCATGGGGTGGGCGGAGGGAGGAATCTGCTCCAGAACCGTTTTCAGCTGGGCCGGCAGGCCGCGCAGGGATTTCAGTTTCTGGCGGTAATCCGCCAGTTCGGAGAGGTTCGGCAGGCGGCCGTGGATCAGCAGGTAGGCCACTTCCTCGAAGGTGGATTTCGCCGCCAGTTCCAGGATGTCGTAGCCCCGGTAGTGGAGATCGTTGCCGGAATGGCCCACGGTGCACACCGCGGTGGCGCCGGCATTGACGCCGGACAGGGCGACGGATTTCTTCTTCGGCAGGCTGGGGGTCTCGCTCATGATTTTTTCTCCTGGGCAAAGAGCTGGTCCAGTTTCTGTTCATAGGCATGGTAGCCGAGGTAGTCGTAAAGCTCCATGCGGCTTTGCATCAGGCCGACGACGTTCTTCTGCGTGCCGTCCCGGCGGATGGCCTCATAGACCTTGAGGGCGGCCTGGTTCATGGCGCGGAAGGCGGAGAGGGGATAGAGCGCCAGGGAGACGCCGGCCCCCGCCAGTTCTTCCACCGTGAACAGCGGCGTGGAACCGAACTCGGTGATGTTGGCCAGCACCGGCACCTTCACCGCCGTGGCGAACTGTTTGTACATGGCAAGCTCGGTCATGGCCTCGGGGAAAACCATGTCCGCCCCGGCCTCGACGCAGGCGCAGGCCCGGTCGATGGCGGCCGGCAAGCCCTCCACGGCGAGGGCGTCGGTGCGGGCCATGATGACGAAATCCGGGTCGGTCTTGGCGTCCACGGCGGCCTTGACGCGGTCCACCATCTCCGCCAGGGAGACGATGGCCTTGCCGGGGCGGTGGCCGCAGCGCTTGGCCTGCACCTGGTCCTCGATGTGTACCGCGCCGGCACCGGACTTGATCATGGCCTTCACCGCGCGGGCGATGTTGAAGGCGCCGCCGAAGCCGGTGTCGATGTCCACCAGCACCGGCAGTCCGGTGGCGTCGGTGACGCGGCGCAGGTCGGTGAGGACGTCGTCGAGGGTGGTGATGCCCAGGTCGGGCAGGCCCAGGGAGCCGGCGGCGACGCCGCCGCCGGAGATGTAGAGGGCCTTGTAGCCCACGGCCTCGGCCAGCTTGGCGTGGTAGGCATTGATGGCGCCGATGACCTGGAGGGGCTTCTCGGCGGCGACGGCGGCGCGAAAGCGGGCGCCGGGAGAATGTGGATTCATGGCCGGGGTCCTGTTGAAATAGTGCCATGGATGCTGCAATGGCCGTGCCAGGCGCTAATCGACTGATTTCGTTGAATCCCGGCTGTTCTTGTGTTTCAATGATGGAACATAGATGTTTCGATGGTGAAACGCACCGTGCCCGACTCCGCCCGCAAGCCAAAAATCTGGGGCATCGGCTTCGGCATCGCCGAATTCCTGCCCGATCTCATCCCCGATTACGCCGACAGCGCGGAAATCCGCGTCATCCACAAGACCTTCGAGGAAGGGGAGCTGGCCGCCCGGGAGCTGCTGGCCGCCGGCGAGGCGGACGTGTTCATCGCCGCCGGGGCCAACGGCGCCTACCTGCGGCGCCAGCTGTCCGCCCCGGTGGTGCAGATCAAGGTCAGCGGCTTCGACATTCTCCACGCCCTGCAAAAAGCCCGGGAGGTATCCGACCGCATTGCCCTGTTCAGCTACCAGACCATCCGCGCCGAATTGGAGGAGGTGAAGGAGCTGCTCAAGGTGGAGGTCGAGCAGTGCTTCTACACCACCCTCGAGGACGCCCGGCGGCGGGTGCGGGAGCTGGCCGAGGCGGGCTGCCGGGTGGTGGTGGGGTCCAGCATGGTCAACCGCCTGGCGGTGGAGGCGGGGATGGCCGGGGTCTTCCTCTACTCCGCCGCCTCGGTGCGGCGGGCGGTGGAGGACGCCATCGACATCGCCCGCGTGGCCCAGGCGGAGGAGGCGCGGCGGGAGTGGCTGGGCTCCATCCTGCGCCACTTGGACGAGGCGGTGGCGGCGGTGGACCGGGCGGGGCGCATCCAATCCCTCAACCCCCCCATGGCGGCGCTCTTGGGCGTGGCGGAAGAGCGGGCCCTGGGACGGGCCCTGGCCGAACTGGCGCCGGAGCTGTCCCTGGACGGCGTGCTGGCGGGCGGCGAGGCCGACGTGGAACGCATCCAGCGCCTGGGCAAGCGCACCCTGGTGGTCAACCGCCTTCCCCTGCGGGAAGGCGGGACGCTGACCGGCGCCGTGCTCACCTGCCAGGACGCCAATGCCATCCAGCGCGCCGACCGCACCCTGCGCACCGTCAGCCGGCCGCGCCACTTCAACGCCCGCTACCGGCTGGAGGACATCGTCGGCGATTCCCCCCCCGTCCACGCCGCCCGGGAGGCCGCCGTCCGCTACGCCCGAGTGGACGCCACGGTGCTGATCGGCGGCGAATCCGGCACCGGCAAGGAGCTTTTCGCCCAGGGCATCCACAACGCCAGTCCGCGCCGCGCCGCGCCTTTCGTCGCCATCAACTGCGCCGCCGTGGCGGAGACCCTGCTGGAGTCGGAACTCTTCGGCTATGAAGAGGGGGCCTTCACCGGCAGCCGCAAGGGGGGCAAGGCGGGCCTGGTGGAGTGCGCCCATACCGGCACCCTGTTCCTGGACGAAATCGGCGAGCTGCCCCTGTCCCTGCAGGCCAAGCTGCTGCGGGTGCTGCAGGAGAAGGAGGTGCTGCGCCTGGGGGCCACCGACCCCACCCCCGTGGACGTGCGCATCGTCGTCGCCACCAACCGGGACCTGCGGGCCCTGGTGGCGGCGGGGGATTTTCGCGAGGACCTCTTCTACCGCCTGAATATCCTCAATCTTCACCTGCCGCCCCTGCGGGAACGGCGGGAAGACATCCCCGCCCTGGCCGGGCGCTTCCTCGCCACGTTCGCGCCGTCCCGGCGCGAACGGATGCTGGCGCAATGGTTGCCCCGCTTCGGCGCCTATGCCTGGCCCGGCAACATCCGGGAGCTGGAGAATGTCGTCGAGCGGCTGGCGGTTTTTTGCCACGAGGAGGATTCAGCGGACGAAACCCTGCTGCGCAGCGCCGTGCCGGAGTTGTTCGAGGGTTTTGCGGCGACGGGGGGGCGGGATTTAAAGGCGGCCAGCCGTTCCCGGGAACAGGCCCATATCCGCCAGGTCCTGGCGGAGTGCGGCGGCGACCAGGGCTTGGCGGCGAAACGCCTGGGCATCAGCCGGACGACCCTGTGGCGGCGGTTGAAGGCCTAGGGTGCCAGGGGGATGCGCAACAGGATTTCCGCCCCTTCCGCCGTGTTGCGGGCTTCGATCTGGCCGTTCATGTGCTCCATGAGCATCTTCGACATGTAGAGGCCAATGCCGGAACCGTTGGGCTTGGTGGTGAAATAGGGGTCGAAGATTTTCGGCAATACCTGGGCGTCGATGCCGCCGGCGTTGTCGCGGATGGATACCGTCGCCCATTGGGGTTCCCGGCCGATGGCGACCACGACCCGGCCATTTTCCGCTTTTCGTTCCAGCAGGGCATCCTTGGCGTTGGCCAGGCCGTTCAGCAGCACCTGGACGAATTCGTTGGGATAGCCGAAGGCTTCCGCGTCTTCCCCGCTCTCGCCCAGTTCCAGGGTTATGCCGTGATTAGCGTAGCTGGCGCTCACCAAGGAGAGGGCGTTTTCAATGGCGGGGCGCAGTCTGAAGGCCTCCTGCGCCTGGTCGCGGCGGAAGAAAAAGCGGAAGTCGTCGATGGTGGCGGACATGCTGCGGATCAGGCTCTGGCCTTTCTTCATGGCCTCCTGCAGGGTTTCCCGGTCGAGTTCGTTGTATTCGTAGGCGTCGTAAAGATTGCTCAGCACCAGGCCGAGGGCGTTGAGGGGCTGGCGCCACTGGTGGGCGATGTTGTGCACCATTTCGCCCATGGCGGCGAGGCGGGATTGCTGGATGAGCAGCAGGTCTTTTTCCCGGTTCTTGGCCGCCTCCTCCGCCACCCGCTGCTCCAGGGTCCGGTTCAGGGACTCCAGGGCTTCCTCGGCCCGCTTGCGCTCGGTGATGTCGAAGAAGATCGCCACGTAGTTGAGGATTTCCCCCTCCTCGTTGCGCACGGCGGAAATGGCCAGCCACTCCGGGTAGATGTCGCCGTTCTTGCGCTTGTTCCAGATTTCGCCGCGCCAGGAGCCGGTGGCATGAATCGATGCCCACATGGCCTGGTAGAAGGCTTTGTCATGGCGGCCGGACTGAAGGATGCGCGGATTGAGCCCCACCACTTCCGCCGCTTCGTAGCCGGTAATGGCCGTGAAGGCCGTGTTGACGGAGAGGATGTTGGCCCGGGCATCGGTGATGGTGATGGCCTCGGCGCTGCTGTCGAATACCTTGGCCCACAGCCGCAGCTTATCGAGGTCGGCGCGCCGGGATTCGGTGATGTCGGCCCACACGCCGTAATAGCCGAGGAACTCGCCGCTGCGCGACAGGAGCGGGACGCCGCTGGCGCGCAGCCAGAGGCGGGCGCCGCCGGGGGCGAGGAAGGGAAAGACCAAGTCGCGGTATGGCTCATGGGCGGCGATGGCGGCCTGCATTCTGGCCCAATCGGTTGGGGGCTGGTTGGGGTCCAGCAGGCTCGAGATTTTTTGCCCCGTCAGCTCCTCCGGCGAGAAGGGGCAATCCTTCTGCCGGGAAAAATCGGTGAACGTGCCGCTGCTATCGGTTTGCCACAGCCAGTCGCTGGCGTTCTCGGTGACGATGCGCAGCCGCTCCCGGCTGTCGTAGAGGCTGTCGCTGGCTTGCAGCAGGCGGGCGATCACCTGGCGGATGCGCTGGGCCATGGGGCGGAAGATGAAGGCCGCCTCCAGGGCCAGGAGCAGGAGGGTGACGAGCCATACCGTGGTTTCCGCCTTGTCCAGCTGGGCGATGGCGGCCTCTCCTTCCAGCTGGTATTGATGCACCATGCGGTCCAGGGACTGGACCAGGGTGGTGGGGGCAACCTGGACGATGTGCCGCAGATCCGGGTTGTCCGGGGTCAGGCCGGCGTCAGGGGCGCGGAGCAGGGATTTCACGGCGGCGAGGTAATCGCGGACTTGATGGTCGACGCCGTTCGGGCCGTCGAAATACAGGCCGCGCACCGTGGCCGACATGGTGGGGGGCAGCCCCAGCTCGGCATCGCCTCGGGTCAGGCCGAGATGGGAGCGTTCCATCAAGTCGGCGGCTTCTTGCAGCTGCTGGCGAATGCCGGCGCGTTTTTCAGCCGGCGCTCTTGCCAGGAGGGTGGCAAAGAGGGCGGTGCGCTGGCTCAGCATGCGCTGGCGGCCGCTGACGTTGACGATGGCCGCCGTGCTTTCCTGCTGGGCGATGACCAGGCGCAGGCTGATCCAGGCGGTGGTGGCCAGGGAAGCGATCAGCGTCAGGGCGACCACGTAACGCCAGGTGAGGGCGCGGGCGATGTAGAGTTCTTTGTCGATCAACGCGGCTAGGTCCGCCGGTGGGGGCGGGCGGGGATTGAGGGAAAGGCGTTCGTCTTTTTATAGTACAGGATACCCCCTTTTGCCGCGGGCGGGGCCAGGACGTGTTTGCCCGGCCCTGAAGCCAGGCCGAACAGGCCCTAGAACCGTTCCTTTTCCCCCAGGTAGCGCCACTGGCCCGGCGGCAAATCCCCCAGGCGCACGCGGCCGATGCGCACCCGCTTCAGGCCCACCACCTTCAGGCCCACCAGCTCGCACATGCGGCGGATCTGGCGCTTCTTGCCCTCCTTCAGGATGAAGCGCAGCTGGTCCTTGTTCTGCCAGGCGACCTTGGCCGGCCGCAGGGCCTGGCCGTCGAGGCTGAGGCCGTGGTTGAGGCGCTTCAGCCCTTCTTCGCTGAGGGCGCCCTGGACCCGCACCAGGTATTCCTTTTCCACCTCGGAGTCCTCGCCGATGAGCTGCTTGGCGATGCGGCCGTCCTGGGTCAGGACCAGCAGGCCCTGGGAGTCGATGTCCAGGCGGCCGGCGGGGGCCAGACCCTTCAGCTGGTCCGGGTGGAAGCGCAGGGGGGAAGGGTCGTCCTGGTAGCGGCTGTCCCGGGTGACGAGGGAAACGGCGGCCTTGTAGCCCTTCTCCGGCTGGCCGGAAACGTAGCCCACCGGCTTGTGGAGCAGGATGGTGACGCGCTTTTCCTGGGTCTGCCGGGCCCGCGGGTCGAGGGTGATGGTTTGGGCGGGGTCGACCTTGGTGCCGAGTTCGGTGACCGGCACGCCGTCCACCCGGACCCAGCCGCGCTCGATGTAGGCGTCGGCCTCGCGCCGCGAGCACAAGCCCCGCTCGGACATCAGTTTGGAGAGACGGATTTTTTCCATGGCGGCCATTGAACCATGAACCGGGGCGAGGCGGAAGGGCGAGGCGTTCGCGTTCTGGCCCCCGGAACCCACGGAAACGCGCTTATTCGCCGTAGTGGCGGTAGGCGCCCTTGCCGCTGTGCTTTATGGCGTACATGGCGTTGTCGGCGCGGTTGAGGAGGGTTTCCACCTCCTCGCCGTTGGCCGGGTAGAGGCTGATGCCGATGCTGGCGCTGATGCGGCAGGAGTGGCCGTTGATGTCGAAGGGGGCGTCCAGGCTGCGGAGCAGCTTGTCCGCGACAATGCCGGCGTCTTCGCCGTGGGCGATGGCGCTGAGAATGACGGTGAATTCGTCCCCCCCCATCCGGGCCAGGGTGTCCGATTCCCGGATGCAGCCGGCGAACCGTTCCGCCACCGCCTGGAGCAGGGCGTCGCCGGTATCGTGGCCGTGGGCGTCGTTCACGGCCTTGAAGCCGTCCAGGTCGGCGAACAGCAGGGCAAAAGGCGTCTGCTGGCGCTTGGCCTGGGCGATGGCGTGGCGCAGCCGGTCGAAGAACAGGGCGCGGTTGGGCAGGCCGGTGAGCTCGTCGTAATGGGCGAGGTGGGCCAATTGCCGTTCGAGGCGCTTGCGCTCGGTAATATCGTGCTTGATGGCGACGAAGCGGGTGATGCGGCCGCCATCGTCCTTCACCGGCGCGATGGCGGTGGCCTCGGTGTACAGGGTGCCGTCCTTGCGGCGGTTGGTGATTTCGCCGTTCCAGACGTCCCCCCGCAGGATGGTGCTCCACAGCTGGCGGTAGAAATCCTTGTCGTGCTGGCCGCTCTTGAACAGGGCGGGAGTTTGGCCCAGGACCTCTTCGGCGCTGTAGCCCGTGTGGGCGCTGAAGGCGGGGTTCACGTACTCGATGACCCCCTGCCGGTTGGTGATGACGATGGCCTCCGACGCGGCCTCGATGGCCACGCCGCGGGTCCGCAGGGCTTCCTGGTTCTGGCGCATGGCGGTGATGTCCCGGGCGATGCCCACCACCCCCAGGAGCTTGCCGCTGTCGTCCCGCAGCACGTTGACGATGACGTCCGTCCACACGGCGGAGCCGTCCTTGCGGCGCAATTCGAATTCCAGGGAATGGCGCTGCAGCTCGCCCGTCCTCAGCAGGAACTGGGACTCCGTGGCGGCGGCCCGGATCGATTCGGGGGCCACGATCTGGGCCAGGGGCAGGCGCATGGCTTCGTCGACGGTGTAGCCGAGGAGGCGCTCCACCGCCGGACTGACGTAGGTGAGCTTGCCGAACAGGTCCACGGTCCAGATCACGTCGTAGGAGTTTTCCGCCAGCAGCCGGTAGCGGGTTTCGCTTTCCCGCAGGGCATCCTCCATCCGCTTGCGGTCGCTGATGTCGAAAGCGACGCCGCCGATGAGGTTGCTGCCGTCGGCCCGGGGGATGGGGAATTTGGCGAACTGGAAGGTGTGCCGCTCGCCATTGGGGATGGGCAAGGTCAATTCGGCTTGCTGCAGGCCTTCGGATAGGGCGCGGCGGTCCATGGCGACGAGGGTGGCGGCGACATCGGGCGGGAGGAAATCGGGGGTGATTTCACCCACGTGCTTGTTGCCGAGCGTGGCTTCGAACTTCTGGTTGGCGAAGGCGATCCGTCCTTCCGGCTCCTTGATGTAGGCCGCGGCGGGGAGGTTGTCCATGAAGGCGGCGAACTGCTTGCGGCTTTCCTGGAGCAGTTCCTCCTCCATCAGGCGGCGCTCCGACACCAGGGCGCCGACGGTGAGGACCGTGAGGGTGAGGGACACCACCAGCAGGCCGAGGGTCTCCAGGGGTTTGCCGGAGGGGGCGGTGTAGAGCACGCCATGGTGGCTGACGGTGGCGGCGATGGCGAGGGTGGTGACGACGATTAATAGCGTGTTGGCCATGCGCGGCGGGTGGTTCACCGTTACCCACAGCATGGGCAGGAACAGCAGGTAGGGCAGCCCCATCAGGTGGCCGGTGGGGTCCCCTTCGAAGCCGAAAAAGAACAACAGGGCCAGGGCCACGGTGGCGATGGCGGTGACGGTGCCCTTGCGCCATTCTTGCCAGGCGGGAAAGGGCTTCGGGCATTCCAGCCACAGGAGCAGGGCAGGGGCCAGGATCAGGGCGCCGCCGGCGTCGGACAGCATCCAGGTGAGCCAGATTTCCTGCAGTTTCTCCACCGGCACGAAACCGATCATGCCGATGGCCAGGGTGCCGCCGGTGGCGGTGATGAAGCCATGAACGCCAACGCCGAAGAGGGTGAAGGCCACCACCTCGTGGAGGGTGTAGAAGGGGGGGCGCGGCGAGGGCGCTGGACGGGTCAGGTAGGCGCCGAGCCAGGGGCCGAAGGTGTTGGTGGCGGAAATCATCAGCGCCTCCAGCAAGGGGGCGCCGAGGGAAAAATGGTTGATGCCCAGGGAACCGAGAAAAATACCCGGCAGGTAACGGATGCCGCCGCGCAATGCCGCCACCAGGGCGATGCCGGCGGGCAGCCAGATGGGGGAGGGGAACAGGCCGTATTCGGAGAAGAAGCGCATCGCCGGCACGCCGAAGCCCCAGTAGGCGGCGATGACGAGGAGGTTGCCGAGGAGGATCGAGAGGGGTTGGGAGAAACGGCCGACTTTGTCCACAAATAACACCGGTGAAGTTAGTGGGGCGTAATTTACCCCAAAAATTTCGCCTCGGATATAAGGGCTTTCCCTAAATCCCCATTGTAATAAATAACTTATTAGCTACCCGTCATAAAAAAGGCCTGTTCAGCGGCGGGGGGGAGGGGGATGCCGGTGACCCTCGCCTTTTGCAGCAGCTCCCAGTAGTAGCGGTAGGTGGCCCGGTCGTGGAGCTCGCCGGCGTGCTGGATGGGGCCCCAGTCGGCCTGTTGGGCGGCGAGGAGGATGGCGGCGCCGGCCTCCACCTCGGAATGGTCCGGCTTCATGGCATCGACGATGGGTTGGATTTGGGCCGGGTAGATGCTCCACTGGCGCAGGAAGCCGAACTCGGAGCGGGCCCGGCGGGCGTCCTGGTAAGTGGCGTAGGGGTTTTTCAAGTCCAGGGTGACGTTGTGGGCGGGAACCACGCCGTTGGCCAGGGCCGCCGCGACCACCTCGGCCTTGGCGCGGGCGATGAGGCGGTGCTCGAACTGGCCGGGGCTGCGCATGGCGCTGGCGGGAATGGCGCCGTGGTGGCCGGAGACGAAATCCATCAGGCCGAAGTCCAGCACCTGCAGCCAGGGCAGGGCGGCGATGCGGTGCACGTCCCGCAGGGCGCCGTGGGTCTCGATCAGGACGTGGATCGGGATTTCCCGCTTGACGCCGTGCTGGGCCGCCTTCTTCTGGATATAGCCGATCATCTCGGCGGCGTGGCCGTATTCGGTGGATTTGGGCAGGGTGATGTAGGCCGCGGTCTCCCCCAGGCCCGCCACCAGGATATCCACGTCCTGCTTCCAGGCGGGGTGGGACCAGTCGTGGATGCGCACCCCCGCCATGCGGTGCTTGTTGGCGGCGGAGGCCTGGACGCGGACGATCATCTCCGCGTGCTCCTTCTCCCGCCCCGCCGGCGCGCCGTCCTCGCAGTCGCAGGTGACGTCGAAGACCGGCCCCAGCTTGTCCTGGAGTTCCAGGGCCTTGAGGATCAGCTTCTCGCTGCCGGCGAAATGCTCGCAGGCGGGAATCGCCGGGAAGGGCTTCTCGCCCTTGAACAGGGCATCGTTGGGGTGGACGGCTTGGGTCATGGGGTCTCCTTGTCAGGGGCGGCGCGGCAGCAGCACGGTGTAGTCCAGGTCCAATACCACTTCGGGCGGGTAGCGGCGCTGGCCGTTTTCCTCCGGGATGGATGGAACGTCGGCGGCGGGGCGGTTCTTCAGGCCCAGCAGGCGCAGGCGCAGGGCGCCCAGGTCCCGGCGGCCCGGCAGCGCCCACTTTTCCAGCACCTCGCTGCGGGCGTAGAGGGTGTCGCCGGCGAAGGTGGGATGGCAGTGGCTGCCGCCGTTGATGGCGGCGATGGCGAGGACGTTTTCCAGGCCGTCGTAGGACAGGGCCCGGCACACGGAAATGACGTGCCCGCCGTACACCAGGCGCCTGCCGAAGGGGGTGGCTTCCATGGCCAGGGCGTCGAAGTGGACCTTGGCGGTGTTCTGGTAGAGGCGGGTGGCCAGGGTGTGGTCGGCCTCCTCCAGGGTCATGCCGCCGGGATGGACGATGGCCTCTCCCGGCTCGTAGTCGTCCCACAGCCAGGGGCCGCCGGTGGCGGCGGTCTCGAAGCCCCGGGCGTCGAGGCAGGGAGGGGCGGCCAGGCGCTCGGGGCCGACGCGGGCGGGCAGTTCGGGGACCACCGTTTCCGGCGCGGGGGAGGCCGGGTCCCGCTTGTGGACCATCACCCAGCGTATCCAGCCGAGCACCTCCTCGCCATTTTGGTTGAGGGCGGTGGAGCGGACCCAGACGATGCCGCTCTTGCGGTTGGAATTCTCCTTCAGGCCGATGACCGTGGACTCAGCGGACAGGGTGTCGCCGGCATGGACCGGGCGCAGGAAGCGCGCGTCGGCGTAGCCCAGGTTGGCCACGGCGTTGAGGGAGATATCGGGCACCGTCTTGCCGAAGGCGAGGTGGAACACCAGCAGGTCATCCAGGGGACGGTCCCGGTAGCCCAGGGCGTGGGCCACGGGTCTGGCGCTGTGGAGCACGTGGCGGGCGCCGGTAAGGGCGATGTAGAGGGACTGCTCTCCCTCGCCGACGGTGCGGGGGGTGCCGTGGACCAGGGTGCGGCCAAGGCTGAAATCCTCGAAGAAATTGCCGCCGGGGGTTTTGCCGCTCATGGTTCCTCCGCTTCCATTTGCTCGATCATCTCATGAATCATCAGGGTGCGCTTGGCCGCCTCCACGTGCAGGCTTTCCACCAGGCGCCCGTCCACCACCGCCACGTTGCGGCCGGCGGCATTGGCTTCCGCCAGGGCGGCGATGATATGGCGGGCCATTTCCAGGCTCGCCGGGCGGGGGCTGAAGGCGTCGTTGGCGTAGGGAATCTGGAACGGGTGGATCAGGCTCTTGCCGTCGAAACCCAGATCCCGCGCCAAGCGGCAGGCATACTCGAAGGAGGGCATGTCCATCAGGTCCAGGTGGATGCCGTCGACGATGGCCGCGCCGTGGGCCCGGGCCGCCAGGAGGCAGTGGGACAGGGCGTGGAGCAGGGGGGTGCGCTCCTGGGTGATGCGGGCGTGGAGTTCGTTGGTCAGGTCGGAGGTGCCCATCACCAGGCAGGCGATGCGTTCCGAGGCGGCGGCGATTTCCTCCGCGTGGAGCACCCCCAGGGGGGTTTCGATCAGCACCATGATGGGCATGTCCGGCGCGCCCGCCGCGTCCAGGGCTTCCAGGGCGTCGAGGACATCCTGGCGGCTCTCGATCTTGGGAAAAAGGATGGCATGGGGGCCCGCCGGGGCCACGGCCGCCAAGTCGTCGCGGCCCCAGGGCGTGGAGAGGGCGTTGACCCGCACGACGATTTCCCGGTAGCCGAAGCCTCCCCGCCGGATGGCCTCCGCCACGTTGCGGCGGGCGTCTTCCTTGCGGTCCGGCAGCACCGGGTCCTCCAGGTCGAGGATGAGGGCGTCCACCTTCAGGCCGCGGGCCTTTTCCAGGTAGCGGGGCACCGAGCCGGGGACGTAGAGCATGGAGCGGCGGGGGCGGTAGTGGCGGGCCATGGCGTTTCCCTTCCGCCTAAACCGTCGAGCGGGACCGGGCCAGGGACGGCGCCAGCTGCTTGCGCATCACCTTGCCGTTCTTGGTGCGGGGGAAATCGTCCACCAGATAGACGATCTTCGGCGCCTTGTAGGCGGCCAGGTGCTCCCGGGCGTAGAGGGCCAAGTCGTCGGCGCTGACCGGGGCGCCGGGATGGAGGATGACGTAGGCCACCACCAGCACCTTGTCCTGGGACAGTTCCTCCCCGGTGGCGGCGCAGTCGGCCACGGCCGGGTGGTTCTTCATCACCCGCTCGATTTCGTGGGGGGACACCCGGTAGCCGAAGGAGTTGATGATGTCGTCCTTGCGGCCGAGGAACCAGATGTAGCCGTCCTCGTCGAACTTGGCGTAGTCGCCGGTGAGGAACCAGCGGTCCTTGAACACCTTGGCCGTTTCCTCCGGCAGGTTCCAGTACTGCATGAACAGGCCGGGGTCGTCCGCCGGGAGGCAAATCATGCCTTCCTCTCCCACGGGGACTTCCGCCAGGGTTTCCGGGTCGAGGAGGCGCACGTCGTGGCCGGGCTGGGGGAAGCCCGCCGAACCGGGACGGATGGGGCGGTAGATGTTCTCCGACAGGTAGTAGGAGCACTCGGACATTCCCACCGCCTCGTAGATGTCGCGGCCGAAGCGGGCCCGCCACTGTTCCAGCACCTCGTCGGACAGGTGCTCGCCGGCGCTCATGCAGTGGCGCAGGGTGGGCACGTCGGCCTTGCCGGCCTGGGTTTTCTGCAGAATCTGGCGGTAGATGGTGGGCACGCCGATGAAGATGGTGGCGCCGTGCTTGGCGATGAGCCGGAGCCAGCCGGCGGCGTCGTTCTTGCCTTCGTGGACGATCACCGTTTTGCCCCGGTAGAGGGGGTCCATCAGGGCCGAGCCGAGGACGTAGGTCCAGTTGAACTTGCCCGAGTGGACGATGCGGTCCCCCGCCGGGGAAAAATCGAACCAGTACTCCGCCGCCGGCTCACGCCCGATGAGGGCGCGGTGGGCGTGGAGCACGCCCTTGGGGTAGCCGGTGGTGCCCGAGGTGTAGACCAGGTAGGCCGGGTCGTGGGACTTGGTGGGGTGGGGGGGCATCCAGCGGTCCACCTTGGCCAGTTCGTCCTCCAGGTCCACCACGTGCAGCCCGGGCACGGTGGCGAACTTTCCCTTGCCCGCCAGCAGCACGTGGCGCAGGTTGTCCAGGCCGGCCAGCTTTTCGTGGAGCCCTTCCCACGCCGCCTTGTCGGTCACCAGCACCTTGGCGCCGGAATCCCTGGCCAGGTACAGCACCTCCTCGGCGGTGAGAAGGGTGGAGGTGGGCACCGCCACGGCGCCCCGCTTCAGAGTGCCGAAGAAGGCCGTGGGGTAGGCGAGACTGTTGGGCAGGCGGATTAGCACCCGGTCCCCCTCGTCCACCGCCATGTCCCGCAGGGCCTGGGCGAAGCGGCTGGTGCGCTCGGCCATTTCCTTGTAGGTGGCCTGGCGGGTGCCCAGAACGTCGTCCTCGACGATCATCGCCACCTGTTTTTCCAGGGGCGAACCGAGGTGGGCGTCGGTGCAGGCGACGCCGATGTTGAAGTGTTCCGGCAGGCGCCAGGTCCAGGGCTTGAAGGGAGGAAAGGACATTTGAGGCTCCTCGGTTATTGTCCGGTAATGGCGGTATTTAGAGAATGGCCCCATAGGGCCAGTTCTCTCTAATTACTTGTGCCGGCAGCAGTTCCAGCACCGTTAGGGCGAAGCGGGTGTCCTCTTCCCCCAGGGCGCGCAGGGCGTGGGCCCGCAGCAGCACCTGGAGGGCCTTGCCGAACATGGGGGGGTCGAGCATCTCCCCTTCGAACTTGATCGCGCCCCCCAGGAGGGCGTCCGCCTCCACCGCCGCCTTGAGGATGGCCACCGAGCGTTTTACCGCCGTGGGGGAGGGGGTGTAGGCCACCTTGCAGAGGTGGATATGGCTGGGGTGGATGACCTGCTTGCCGGTGAGGCCCATGGCCGCTTCCTCGCAGGCGTGGCGGAAGACCACGCGGGACTCCTCGTCGCCGTGCAGGTCCAGCCAGCGGCGGATGTCGTGGGGTTCGAGAAAGGTGTCGGGCATGGTGGCCTCGCCGATGAGCACTTCCACCCCGCCGATTACCCCCTTGCCGGCAATGCGGGCCTCGAAGATGATCTGGTTGAGGAAGAACTTCAGCTCCTCGGTCCAGTTGCGCGGGGTGATCTGGATGCCCATGGCCTTGGAGAAATCGTGGATGCCGAAGACCACGTGCTTCACCGTGGAATAGGCCATCAGGTCCGGAGCGATCTTGAGGGACTTGGGGTGCTCGATGATGGGCTGGATGGCGATGCGGCCGTTGACCCCCGCCAGCCAGGCCGACAGGTCGCGGATTTCGGCGGCGCCGTAGGCCTCCCCGGCCTTGGCCAGCATCACCACGTCGATGTGGTCCGCCAGGTCCCGCACCATCTGCAGGTCCTTTTCGTATTCCTCGGTGCGGAAGGGGTTGATGCGCACCGCCACCGTCAGGTCGTCCCGTTCCAGGCCCGGCAGCTCCTGGCGCAGCAGGTCCCGGCTGAGGGCCTTCTGGCGGCAGCCGTCCTCCAGGTCGAAGAGCAGGGTGTGGGCGCGGGTCTGGCGGGCGTGCTTCTGGAAGCGCTGGGAAGCGGCGGGAAGGTCCTCGTAGATGCCCAGGGACGGCGCGTACTTGACCGGCGGATAGTAGAGCTGGATGCCCGGCCAATAATCCCCGAGCACGGCGGTGGAGATGGTCATGCTAGCCTTCCGAAGCGATTGTCTATCATGGGGATTAGGCGCCGCGCCGAGTTCCGGCACGCTCGTCCTGACCGCGGGTCATCTATAAGACATGGTAGGATGGCCGATAAAAATAGTAAAGAATAATTGTTTGGCGCTTTGGTTTGATTTACAGGAGACCTTCTTGGAGAAGAAATTCAAGGCATTACGGGTGTTTTGCGACGAGCGGGGCGTGCGCTCGGAAGTGGTGGAAATGTCCGCCGAGGAAGTGGGCGCCGGCGAGGTGCTGATCCGCAACGCCTATTCCAGCATCAACTACAAGGACGCCCTGGCCGGCACCGGCGCGGGCAAGATCATGAAACGCTTTCCCCTGGTGGGCGGCATCGACGTGTCGGGCACGGTGGCGGCCTCCACGGACGCCCGCTTCAAGGAGGGGGATGCGGTGCTGGTCACCGGCTACGGCCTCGGGGTGGAGCAGGACGGCGGCTACGCCGCCTATTCCCGGGTGCCGGCGGACTGGGTGGTGCCCCTCCCCGCCGGGCTGGGGCCTTTCGACGCCATGGCCCTCGGCACGGCGGGCTTTACCGCCGCCTTGTCGGTGCTGCGTTTGGAACACAATGGCCTCAAGCCGGAAAACGGCCCGGTGGTGGTCACCGGCGCCACCGGCGGCGTCGGCAGCCTGGCGGTGGACATGCTGGCGGGGCGGGGCTACCAGGTGACCGCCCTCAGCGGCAAGGCGGCCCAGCACGGTTACCTGCGGGAACTTGGGGCGGCGGCCATCCTCGACCGCCACGGCCTGGAAATGGGCGACCGTCCCCTGGAGAAGGCCTTGTGGGCCGGAGCGGTGGACACGGTGGGGGGGCAGGTCCTGGCCTGGCTCACCCGCACCATGCGGTACCACGGCGCCATCGCCGCTTGCGGCTTGGCAGGGGGGACGGAACTGCACGCCACGGTGATGCCCTTTATCCTGAGGGGGGTGTCGCTGCTGGGCATCGATTCGGTGATGTGCCCCATGGACCTGCGCCGGGAGGCGTGGCGGCGCCTGGCCGCCGACCTCAAGCCCCGTCACCTGGAGGAAATCGTTTCCCGGGTGGTGAGGCTGGACGAACTGCCCCAGGCCTTCGGCGACTTTCTGCGGGGGAAGGTGACGGGGCGCGTCGTGGTGCGGGTGGCGCAAGACTGAAATCGCGCTGGGGGGACTTGCCCGAGGGGATCGGCCCCGGCGGCCCGGCTATCCACGAGGGTCCGGCGGCGTAGGGGAAGTTGAAGGGGATGCCGAGGGCTTGGCGAAGCGCCGGGTCAGGCGTAGATGTCGACGATGCCGCCCTGCATGATCTGGCCCATGCGCTGGCCCTGTTCCACCAGGCGCTGGCGGCGTTCGTTGTCGAGGTCCTGCAAGGCGGCGGCCACCTCCTTCACCTTGTCGAGGGTGAAGTGCCAGGAACTTGCCCGCTCCTCGGCCAGGGCCATGCGCTCCTGTTCCTTGAGGTGGGGCTGTTTCCATTCGACGGTGGGGTTTTGGCCGACTTTGTTCATGTCCTTATTCTAGATGCAAAAGCGGCCCCTCACGCGACCTGTTTTTGTTCCGCGGCCTCTTCCTGCTGCTGCAGGGCCCACATGTGGGCGTAAAGGCCGTCTTGTTCCAGCAGTTCCCGGTGGCTTCCCCGCTCGGCGACCCGGCCATGGTCCATGACCAGTATCTGGTCGGCATCGACGATGGTGGAGAGGCGGTGGGCGATGACCAGGGTGGTGCGGCCAGCGGCGATGCGGGCCAGCTCCTCCTGGATGGCCTTCTCGGTGCGGGTGTCGAGGGCCGAGGTGGCTTCGTCGAAAACCAGGATCGGCGGGTTTTTCAGCAGGGTGCGGGCGATGGCGACGCGCTGCTTTTCGCCGCCGGACAGCTTGAGGCCCCGTTCCCCCACCACGGTGTGGTAGCCGTCGGGCAGGCTCTCGATGAAGCCGTGGATGTGGGCCGCCTTGGCGGCCTCGATGACCTCCTCCCGGCTGGCGCCGGGACGGCCGTAGGCGATGTTGTAGAAAATGGAGTCGTTGAACAGCACCGTGTCCTGGGGGACGATGCCGATGGCGGCGCGCAGGGAGTGCTGGCTCACGTCGCGGATGTCCTGGCCGTCGATCAGGACGCGGCCGCCGCCCGCGTCGTAGAAGCGGAACAGCAGCCGGGACAGGGTGGACTTGCCCGCGCCGCTGGCCCCCACCACCGCCACCTTGCGCCCGGCGGGAATGGCGAAATCGACGCCGTGGAGGATTTGGCGCTTGGCGTCGTAGCCGAAATCCACGTGGTCGAAGCGCACCTCGCCGGCCGTCACGGCCAGGTCCGGGGCGCCGGGCTTGTCCGGCACCTCGGCGGGCTGCTCCAGGAGGCCGAACATCTTCTCCATGTCCGCCAGGGCATGGCGAATCTCGCGGTAGACGAAGCCGAGGAAGTGCAGGGGGGAGTAGAGCTGGAGCATGAAGGCGTTGACCAGCACCAGGTCCCCCAGGGTCATGGTGCCCTTCACCACGCCGTCGGCGGCCAGGGTCATGAGGAGGGTGACGCCCACGGCGATGATCAGGCTCTGGCCCGAGTTGAGGGCGTTGAGGGACACCTGGTTCTTCACCGCCGCCTTCTCCCAGTTCTGCAGGTGCTCGTCGTAGCGGCGGGCTTCGTAGCCCTCGTTGCCGAAGTACTTCACCGTCTCGAAGTTGATCAGGCTGTCGATGGCGCGGGTGTTGGCCTTGGAGTCCATGTCGTTCATGGTGCGGCGGAAGATCATGCGCCACTCGGTGATGCCCAGGGTGAAGGCCACGTACAGCACCAGGGTGGCGAGGGTCACCAGGGTGAAGGAAATGTCGTACTTGGCGTAGAGAATCCCCGCCACCAAGCCGATTTCCACCAGGGTGGGCAGGATGTTGAAGAGCATGAAGTTGAGCAGGAACTGGATGCCCCGGCTGCCCCGCTCGATATCCCGGGATACCCCGCCCGTCTGGCGCTCCAGGTGGAAGCGCAGGGACAGGGCGTGGAGGTGGTTGAACACCTTCAGGGCCACCCGGCGGATGGCCCGCTGGGTGACCCGGGCGAACACCATGTCCCGCAGCTCGCCGAAGAAGGTGCTGAAGAAGCGCGTCAGGCCATAGGCAATGAGGAAGGCCACGGGCAGCATCAGCAGGTCCTTCGGCCGGTTGAGGGCGTCGACGATGTCCTTCAGGGCCAGGGGCACCCACACGTTGGCCACCTTGGCGGCCACCAGCAAGGCCATGGCGGCCGCCACCCGGCCCTTGAACTCCCACAGGTAGGGCAACAGGGCGCGGATGGTCTTCCAGTCGTTGCGGTTCTTGGGCGGCGGGCCGGAGTGGGTGATGCGCATGGGGTGGAAATGGGGGCTGTCAAAACCATCAGTTTACCAAATCCGTCAACTTTTCCCGAGACAATAAGACCTTAGCCGAGGGCGGAAAATTATATGCCCCCCAGCATCCTTGAAAATGATAAAAGTGATAAATATACTAAAAGCATACTGGTGTCCTAGGGTATTGGGGGGCGGCTATGCGGCAGGCGGTGGGGAGTGGCGCAAATTTAAGCTTCGCCCTGAGCGACGACGGGCGGAAGCTGCTGGCGCGGTTTTCGCCGGGGGGAATGGGGCTGTCCACCGACAAGGCGGGCCTGCGGCGCCTGCTGGATGAAGAGGGCTGGGGGCGCTATTCCATTTACGAGCCTTTCCTGGACGAAGTGGCGCGCAAGTGCCAAAGCGGTCTGCCTTTCGAACAGGTTATCGGCGAGGCCCGGGACGGCAGCTTCGAGGTGAAGCTGGATAATTCCAAGATGGCGGCCTACCTGACCCTCGTTCCGCCCGAGGGCGGGAAGGCGGTGGAGAAGGCGGAGGTTTTCCGCCGTCTGGAGGAGATGGGCATCGTCGCCGGGCTGAATCTCGAGGCCATCGACCGGGCCCTGGCCCTGGGCGAGGCCAGCCTGGTACCGATCGCCGCCGGGCGGCAGCCGGAACACGGCGTGGACGGCTGGCTGGAGAGCCTGATTCCCATCGTGCGGGAGCGGCGCCCGCGCATCGACGAGAACGGCATCGCCCATTACCGGGACATGGGGGAAATCGTGGTGGTCCGCGCCGGCGAATCGGTGATGCGGCGCAACCCGCCCACGCCGGGCGTGGCGGGAGAGACCGTGCTCGGCCAGCCGATTCCCGCCAAGCCGGGCAAGGAGGTGGCGTTCGCCTCCAAGCTGTCCGGGGTGGAGTTCGATCCGGCCGATCCCAACGTGCTGCGGGCCGCCATCACCGGCCAGCCGGTGAGGGTGAAGAACGGCATCAACATCGAGCCCACCTATACCGTGCCCAAGGTGGACATCACCACCGGCAACATCGCCTTCGAGGGCACGGTGAAGGTGCTGGGCGACGTGCAGGCGGGGATGGAAATCCAGGCCACCGGCGATATTTACATCGACGGCACGGTGGAAGCCGCCAGCCTGGACGCGGGCGGCGATATCGTGGTCAAGGGCGGGGTGATCGGCCGCATGGACGCCCGGGACCGGGACAGCGCGGAAGCGCGGTCCCATGTCTGCTGCGACGGTTCCTTCAGCGCCCGTTTCGTGCAGAACGCCAGGGTGGAGGCGGGGGACGGCATCTATGTGGAGGAGATGGTGATGCAAAGCGACCTCTCCGCCGTGAACCAGATCATCGTCGGCAAGCAGGGGGCGGCCAAGGGGCACATCATCGGCGGCAGCGCCCAGGCGACCCTCCTGATCCAGGCCCACGTGCTGGGGTCGCCGTCCCATACCCGGACCCAGGTCAGCGCGGGCATCAGCCCCCGGGAGCACGATCTGCTGAAGCGGCTGGCGCGGGAGCGGGAGGCCTGGGAGAACCGCCTGGCCGACGTGGAAAAGCTGCTCGCCTTCGCCAGGGAAAACCCCGGCCGCATCGCTGCCGACGTTTTGGCCCGGGCCGACTATACCCGCAGGGATGCCCAGACGCGCATCGAACTGCTGCGGGAGGAACAGGAGCAGGTGTCCCTGCAGATCGAGCTGGCGAAGGATGCCAAGGTGGCGGTCATCAAAACCGTGTTCGGCGGCATCGAGGTGGAATTCGGCGGCAAGTTCCACTGGACGACGGACAAGCGGGAAGGCGGCGTGTTCCGCCTCGACGAAGGCGAGCTGATCTTCGACGCCTTGCCGCGGCAGTTGAGCGTCGCCCGGGGCGGCGCCCATTAGGCGCATTTTTCCGCGGCGCCCAGGTTGATCCATAAGTATTTTCCAAGCTGTTGAAATTTATCCCTTCCTGGGTATGATGTCGGTATTATTATGATGTCATCGGTGGCGGGGGAAGACGACCGAGATGGAGGAGACAACAACATACCGTCCGCTGAGTTTTACCCTCAGCGACGACGGCAAAAAGCTGCTGGCCCGGTTCCTGCCGCGGAACGGGGCGCTGAGCCTGGGCTTGGCCGATGTGCGCAAGCTCCTGGCGGAGGACGGCTGGGACGGCTATTTCCTGTATGAGCCCTTCCTGGCGGAAGTGGTGCGCAAGTGCCAGGGGGGCCAGGCGTTTGAACAGGTGGTGGGGGAGGCGCGCGACGCCGAATTCTCCATCCAGCTCGACAGCAGCAAGATGGCGGCCTATTTGACCATTACCCCGCCCATGGGCGGCAGGCCGGTGGACCGGGTGCTGGTGTACCGCAAGGTCGAGGAGCTGGGCATCGTCGCCGGCCTGGATTTCGAGGCCATCGACCAGGCCATCGCGGCGGGCAAATGCGACGGCGTGCTGATCGCGTCCGGCCGCCAGCCGGTCCACGGGGAGGACGGACGGCTGGAAAGCCTGCTGCCCGAGCTGAAGGAGCGCCGCCCCCGCCTGGATTCCTTGGGGCTGGCCGATTACCGGGACCTGGGGGAAATATTCGTCGTCAAGAGCGGCGAGCCTCTCATGCGCCGCGTTCCGCCCACCGACGGCGAGGCGGGGGAAACCGTGCTCGGCCAGGTCATTCCGGCCATTCCCGGCAAGGGGGCCATGTTCGCCGCCAACCTGTCGGGAGTGGATTTCGATCCCGTCGATCCCAATGTCCTTGCCGCCGCCATCACCGGCCAGCCGGTTCAAGTCAAGAACGGCGTCATCGTCGAGCCGACCTACGTCACGACCGGCGTCGACCTGTCCACCGGCAACATCGTTTTCGAGGGCACCGTCAAGGTGCAGGGGGACGTGCAGGCGGGGATGCTGATCCAGGCCACCGGGGACATCCACATCGAAGGAACGGTGGAGGCGGCCACCCTCAGCGCCGGCGGCCAGATCGTAATCAAGGGCGGGGTGATCGGCCGGGTGGAGGGGAACAAGGAAAAAACCGGCGAGAGCGAGGTTTCCCATATCCGCTGCGACGGCTCCTTTTCCGCCCGCTTCGTGCAGAATGCCCAGATCGAGGCCGGGGACAGCATCTACATCGAAGAAGTGGTGATGCAAAGCGATCTGGTGGCCGCCAATCAGATCGTCGTGGGCAAGCAAGGCACGTCCAAGGGGCATATCATCGGCGGCACCGCCATGGCGACTCTCCTGGTTCGAACCCGGGTGCTCGGTTCACCCTCCCATATCCGCACCGTGGTAGGGGCCGGAATCAACCCCCGCCAGCATGAACAGCTGAAGCAGCTGGCCCGGGAACGGGAGGAATGGGAGAAAAAGCGCGACGACGTGGAAAAGCTGATCGCTTTCGCCGCCGCCTCCCCCGGCAAGATTCCCCCGGCTTCCCTGGAAAAGGCGAACTACACGCGCCAAACCGCCCTGGCCCGGATCGAACGGCTGCGGGAGGAGCACGAGCTGATCTCCCACCAGGTGCGGCTGGCCCAGGATGCGCGGATCATCGTCGAAAAAACCCTGTGCGGGGGGGTGGAGGTGCAGTTTGGCGGGCGCATTTTCCAGGCGGCCGAGGACCGGGAGGGCGGGATGTTCTGCCTTCGCGACGGCGAACTGGAGTACGACGACCTGCCGCGGGAAATGCGGCTCAGGCGCGGCGCGGCGTATTAAGCGCTGAACTTGGCGCTAAGATAAGGTGGTATCCCAAGAACGAACGGAGGACGGGTGAACTCGATCCCGGGGCAACAAGAGCAAGAATCCGCGCTACGCATACCGGGCGCCGGGCTGGAAATCGACGCGGGGGAAGACGGCAGGAAGTTGATGGCCACCTTCACGCCGGCGCCGGAGGCGGCTCCCATCGACATCGACTGGCTGCGCCACAGGCTGGCGGCCCTCGGCTACGGCGAGTGGCACGTCTCCGACAGCGGCGCGGCGGACCTGCTGCGCAAGTACAACGCCGGGGGCGAGCCGTTCTCCGTGCAAATCGGGGAATGCCGCGATGGCCAGGCTACCCTGGAGTTCGCCACGGACCGGATGGAGGTTTTCCTCACCCTGGTCCCTCCCCGGGGCGGACAGCCGGTTGGCCGGCAGGAGGTCAACCGGCTGCTGGAGGAAAAGGGCGTGGTGTTCGGCATCCTCGGCGACGAAATCGAGCAGGCCCTGGCGGCCGGGGAGGTCAAGCACCGCTTGATTGCCAGCGGCCAGCCTCCGGTGCACGGCGAGGACGGCAAGCTGGTCAGCCTGGTGCGGGAGGCGGAGCGCCATGTTCCGCGCGCGGATGAGCGCGGGCGGGTGAATTACCGCGAACTGGGGGGGATCGTCACGGTGAAGCAGGGGGACCGGCTGATGCAGCGCCTCCCCGCCACGGCGGGGCTGCCGGGGCAGAACGTGGTGGGGCAGGCCATCCCGGCCAAGCCCGGCAAGGAGGCGGCGTTCGCCAACGGCCTGGCCGGCGCCCAGGTGGACCCCGAGGACCCGGACTACCTGGTGGCGACCATTTCCGGCCAGCCGGTGCCGGTGCCCAACGGCATGACGGTGGAGCCCGCCATCACCATCGAGAACGTCGATCTTTCCATCGGCAACCTGGATTTCGAGGGCAGCGTCAACATCAAGGGGGACGTGAAAACCGAGATGGTGGTTCGCGCCACGGGAGATATCAACGTGGGCGGCACGGTGGAGGCGGCCACCCTGGACGCGGGGGGCAACATCCTCATCAAGGGCGGCGTCATCGGCCACGCCGAGGGCCACGAGCGCGGGCCCAACGACAAGGTGGAGGAGGCGCGCATCCGCTGCGACGGCATCCTCTCGGCCAAGTTTCTCGAAAACACCATCGCCGAGGCGGGGGACAGCATCATGGTGGAGGACCTGGCCATGCAATGCACCCTGGAAGCCAACAACAGCGTCGTCGTTGGCAAGGCGCCGGGAAAGGGGCGCATCATCGGCGGCGTGGTGCAGGCCCGCAAGGAAGTGCAGGCCGGCGTCATCGGTTCGCCGGCCAACGTCAAGACGCGCATCGCCGTGGGCGTGGACCCCATGCTCAATGACCGCCGCCGCCATTTGCTGCATGAAATCGAGCGCCACGAAAAGGGGCTGGAGGACATCGACAAGCTCCTCCGCTTTTCGGCGCAGAACCCAGGAAAAATGAAACCGGAAACCCTGGAGAAGGTGCAGCGCACCCGGGAATCCCTGGAGCACGATGTCGG
>JAJZVC010000058.1 GCA_021845865.1 Pseudomonadota bacterium
TCTTTCTCGCCCTGGGCGTGTCCGACATGGCGCACCAGTACCTGGCCATCACCGCCGGCGCCATCTTCGGCGGCCTGTGCCTGATCGGCGGCGGTCTGCTGTGGCTGCGGCGCATGTTCAACCCGCGCATCTCGGCCACCAGCCGCGGCAGCGACAAGTTCATCCTGAGCTGGCTGCTGGTCACCCTGCTTCTCGGCCTGTCCACCATTCCGGTGTCCCTGGGGCACGCCGAGCACGGCAACCCCGGCGTGATGATCGCCCTGGCGGACTGGGTGCAGAGCATCGTCTACCTGCACCCCGATCCGGCCCTGCTGGCGAACGTGGACGGCATCTTCAAGGTTCACCTGTTCTTCGGCATGTCGGTGTTCCTGCTGTTCCCCTTTACCCGTCTGGTTCACGTATGGAGCGTGCCCCTCGGCTACCTGGGCCGTTCCTACCAGATCGTCCGCAGCAAGCGTCCCGCCCTGCGCTAAGAACAGGAGGAGGAAACTCCTCGACCGTTTACCGGCCCCGGTTCCCCGCCTTCCTCACCTCCGCTGCCAGCGGGGGACCGGACCAGCCGGTTCTTTTTTTGAGTCTCGCGAAACCCGGCGCATAGCGGCAGGGACAAAATACTGGAGTGATTCGCGCGGGTTTTTTTGAGGAGGATCAAGGTGAGGTCCGGTGGTGGGTGCTATTAGTGAATGGCACGCTACTGATAAGGAGGCACGAAAAATGGAAATGGAAACGAAAATCCCCCTGCATACCAAGGTGGTCAAGGTCAACGGCCGCGACATCCTGACCGATTCCGAGGGCTACTTGAAGAACCTCGACGACTGGTCCGAGGACTTCGCCCGGGAACAGGCGAAAATCGAAGGCCTGGAACTCACCGACGAACACTGGGAGGTGATCCAATACCTGCGGGACTACTATCAGGAACACTCGGTGCAGGCCCAGGTACGGGCGATGATCAAGCATTTCAAGGAGGCGTGGGGTCCCGAGCGGGGCAACAACCTCTATCTGCACAAGATTTTCCCCATGGGCGGACCGCAGAAGCAAGGCAACCGCCTTGCCGGACTGCTGCGCACCAAGGGCGAGCATTAGGCGCTCGTCTGTATATCAAACGATTATTTGAATAATAATTCGGTTCGGGCGATACTTCTTCGTCAAGGAAGGAGGAATCGCTCATGGACAGACGCGAATATTGGGATGGGGTCTATGACAACAAGGCCCATGACGAGGTCAGCTGGTTCCAGCCCAGGCCGGAGACGTCCCTCGGGTTGATCGGCGCCACCGGCCTGGGAAAAGGGGCCGCCGTCATCGACGTGGGAGGTGGGGCCTCGTTGCTGGTGGACCACTTGCTGGACGAAGGCTACACGGATTTGACGCTCCTCGACGTTTCGGCCAAGGCCTTGTGCCTGACCCGCGAGCGGCTGGGGGACCGGGCTGCCAAGGTCAATTGGTGGGCGGAGGATGTCACCGAATTCACGCCGCCCCGGCAGTACGGCATCTGGCATGACCGGGCGGTATTTCATTTCCTCGCCGATCCCGGGGAACGAGCCTGCTACGTCACCACGGCCGCCAATGCGGTGCGCCAGGGAGGCGGATTGATCGTGGCGGCTTTTTCCCCTGCCGGACCGGATAAATGCAGCGGCCTGGACGTGGTGAAATACTCGCCGGCGGAACTGGCGGCCTGGTTCTCCGCCTGGTTCCAGCTGGTGGAAACGGTGGAGGAGATTCACCGCACCCCTTCAGGAGCCGCGCAGCATTTCGTGTACTGCCGTTTCATTCGAACGTGACGCCCTAAGCGGGCGAAAGGATGGAAAGCATGACCAAGCCCGCCAAGGGATTCAACGACCTCAAGCTCCGTTCCATCGTTTACGCCAGCCTGGGGGCTCCCCTTCTCCTGTTGTGGATTGCCGGCTATTACGCCTGGTATAGCTGGCATGCCCACGAAATCGCCCGCCTTACCCTGCGCGCCAACCACATGGCCGACCGGATCATCGTCGCCGCCTCCCAGGAAGCCATCGAGCGGGGCGCCACCGCCGCCGCCCTCAGCGCCAGCGGCCCGGCTGGAAGCAAGGCCTTGTCCCTCATCGCCCAGGCGCGGGGGCGTGGCGAGGAAGCCTGGCGGGACGTGGCCGCCGATGCCCACGCGCTACTTAGCCAGCGCCATTCCTATGCCGGCTTGGCCATCGCCTGGCAACGGGTGCTGGAGTCGCGCCGGGCGCTGGAGGAAGCCAGGGGCCGGGTGGATGTCAGCCTGAGGAAAGATGAGCGGGAGATCGGGGTGGGCGACTGGATAGCCACCATGACCCGCTTCATCAACGATACGGCGCGCCTGCGCACCGCCGCTTTCGGCGGCGATACCGCGCCCCCTTCGGTGACCTATCCCAACCTCACCGTCAAGCACGCGGTCTGGCTGGCCAGCGAATACGCCGGCCTGGAGCGGGCCAATATCGTCGCCGTGCTCAACAGCGGCGCTCCGGCGAAGGCGGAGGTGCTGCAGAAACTCCAGGCCTACCGCCAGACCGTGGACAGCAATCTGAAGGAAATTCTGTTCCTCAAGGAAGTGCCGGGCACCGACCCGGCGGTGCTGAAGGCCATCGCCGCCATGGAGGCGAATTTCCTCGGCACGTTCAACCAGACCCGGCGGAAGGTCTATGCCGAGGCCACCGCGGAAGAGCCGAGCTCCTCAGGCCGTTACAGCATGAGCGCGGGGGAGTGGTTCGCCCAGTCCACGGCCGCCATCAACTCCATTCTCGCCGTGGCCGACGCCCTGTCGGAAGTGGGCAACCGGGAGGCGGTGGAGGTCTCCCGCGTCAGCCTGATCCAAATGATCGGCTACATGGGCCTTTTCGTCGCCATGGTGGTGGTGTCTTTCGTCACCCTGCGCATGCTGTTGCTGAAGCTGCGCCACCTCGACCACCTGCGCCAATCCATGGACGAACTGTCGGCGGGGGAGGGGGACCTGACCAAGCGCCTCGATGCCTACGCCAGCGACGAGGTGGGCAGCACGTCGGCGGCCTTCAACCGTTTCGTGGAAAAACTCCAGTCCATCCTGCGGCAGGTGAGCGAGGCGGTTTCCGAGGTGGCCGGCGCGGCGGCCCGTCAATCGGAAACGGCGGACCAGCTCAGCCGCATCGCCCTGCGGCAGCGGGAAACCTCCGCCTCCACCGCCGCGGCGGTGCAGCAGATGGCCGTCAGCATCGATTCGGTGGCCGACAGCGCGGCGGAGGTGCGGAGCATCGCCCAGGAAAGCCTGGAACTCACCCAGCGCGGCAATCAAAGCCTGTCGGACCTGGTGGGGGAAATGGGGCGGGTGGAGCAGGCGGTGCGGGAAATTACCAGTGCCGTGGGAGCGTTTCTCGACAGCACCCGGGCCATCACCGGCATGACCGGACAGGTGAAGGACATCGCCAACCAGACCAACCTCCTGGCCCTCAATGCCGCCATCGAGGCGGCGCGGGCGGGGGAACACGGACGCGGCTTCTCGGTGGTGGCGGACGAGGTGCGGAAGCTGGCCGAAATGTCCGCCCACTCCGCCCAGGAGATCGACCGGGTGACCGAATTGCTGGGCAGCCAGGCGGCAACGGTGGAGGAATCCATCCAGCAGGGCATGCGCTCCTTGCTGGCCAGCCAGGACTATTTGAAAACCGTGGCCGGGGCGCTGGAGGAGGCCAACGGCGCGGTTACCCGCTCAACCCATGGCGTGGACGACATTTCCGGCGCCGTATCGGCGCAGAAAACCTCCAGCCACGAAATCGCCCACAACGTGGATACCGTCGCCGAAATGGCCGAGGAAAGCGACCGCGCCGTGGTTCAATCCACCGGCGAGGCGCACCGCATGAGGGAGCTGGCCGTCCGCCTGCAGGAGGCGGTGGGCCGCTTCAAGGTATAGGCGGGCTGGAAAACAGTCCGGCGGCTTGCCACAGCCCTTCGCTGCGGGGGGAGGGACGGCGGTCCGGGATTTTGGCCGGGGCGGAAATCGCCTCCCAGCGGGACCAGTCGGCGCATCCGCCCGTGTAGGACAGGGTCAGGGGATGGCAGTGGGGGTCGTCCTTGCCGGTTTCCCAGAGATGGCTGCAGGTCGCCTCCGCGGCGGCCATGCTGTACACAAAACCGTCCTCTTCCACGACCCGGCAGCCATTCCAGTATTGGCAGGTACCGCAGCAACGCTCGTTGGGCTTGGTGATATGCAGCATGGTTCTACTCGTGTTCAACGGAAACAGGACAAGGTTAGGACTTTGGCATCCGTTCAACAATTAGGACTTTGCCGATTGGTATAACTACTAATCCAAGGTGCTTTGGGTTCGGGCCCCGGCTATTCCACCGGAAAGTCGAAGTAGGTGTCCGGGAACGGTTCGTTCTTCAGGGTGAAGTGCCACCATTCCTGGGGGTAGGGGGCGAAGCCGTGCTTCAGCATCAGCGTCCGCAGCAGCAGCCGGTGGGCCCGCTGCGCCGGGCCGGCGGCGGGACTGTCCGGCCAGGATGGGGGACCGAAGAAGTCGAAGGGGCTGCCCATGTCCAGTTCCTCTCCGGGGGTGGCGCCCGCCAGGGGGGCCAGGGTCAGGTCCACGGTGCTGCCCCGGCTGTGGCTGGAGCGGGCGGCGATGTAGCCGTCCTTGAACAAATCCTCCTTCTTCACCGTGGGATAGAACTCCTGCTTCATGGCGGCGTCGCCCGGGTCCTCGGCCCAGCGGACGAAATGGGCCACCGCCCGCCGGGGGCGGTAGGCGTCGAAAACCTTGAGGCCGAGGCCAAAGGGCTTCAGCTCCGCCTGTACCGCGTCCAGGGCCACGGCGGCCTGGCGGGTGAGGATGGCGCGGGGTTTAAGGTAGCCGTCGATGGGGCGGCCGACGAAGTTGTGGGGCGTGGCGTAGCGGATTTCCAGCTTCACCCCCGTCACGGCCTCGTCCACGTAAACGAAGCCCGGCGGCAGGGAGGCGGCGGCCACCGGCCCGCTCAACAGGGCGGACAGCAGCAGGAGGAAGGGGAGAAAGCGGTCCATGGGGTCTCCGGGGGCGTGGCAAGGCATCATGTCAGCGCCGGGATTCAGCGGCGGTGCTTGGCGAGGAAGCGGTCGAGCTGGTTGGCGAAAGCCTGGCGGTCGCCGTGGGAGAAGGCCGCCGGCCCGCTGGTGGCCAGGCCGGCGCCGCGCATTTCGTCGAGGAAATTGCGCATGGCCAGCCGTTCGCGAATGTTCTCGACGGAGTAGCACTCCCCCCGGGGGTTGAGGGCGTGGGCGCCGCGCTCGATCACCTGGGAGGCGAGGGGGATGTCGGCGGTGATCACCAGATCGCCGGCCGCGATCTGCTGCACGATATGGTCGTCGGCCACGTCGAAGCCGTGGGGAACCTGCACGGCCTTGATGTAGGGAGAGGGGGGAACCCGCAGCAGCTTGTTGGCCACCAGGGTGAGGGGCACGCGGGTCCGCTCCGCGGCGCGGAACAGGATGTCCTTGACCACCGCCGGGCAGGCGTCGCCATCGACCCAGATGCGCATCAGCGGCGCCTCGCTTGCGGTGTGGCGATTATCGGCATGAGTGGCTTTCTCTTCATGGCGTCATGGGCCAGAATGCGGGCATGGCTACCTTCAATTCCCAAGATGTCCTCGACTTCTGGTTCGGCGCCCCGGGCGAGCCGGAGTACGGCGCTCATCGCCGCGCCTGGTTCGCCAAGGAGCCCGCTTTCGACCGGGCGGTCCAGGAGCGCTTCGCCCCATTGTATCAGGCCGCCGCCTCGGGGGAACTCGACGGCTGGGGCGGGACCCCGGCGGGAGCCCTGGCGCTGGTGGTGGCGCTGGACCAGTTTCCCCACCACCTGTTCCGCGATACGGCCCGGGCCTACGCCACCGACGCCCAAGCCCTGGCGGCGGCCCAGCGGGCCCTGGAGCAGGGCTTCGACCGGCAGCTGCCGCCGGTGCAGCGGGTATTCCTCTATCTGCCCTTCGAGCACGCCGAGGACTTGGCTCTTCAGGACAAGGCCGTGGCCCTGTTCGAGGCCTTGGCGGCGGAAAATCCGGGCTTCGGCGAGTATCTGGACTACGCCCGCAAGCACCGGGAGGTGGTGGCCCGTTTCGGCCGCTTTCCCCACCGCAACGAGGCCCTCGGGCGGGTTTCCAGCGCCGAGGAGGCGGCCTTTCTGCGCCAGCCCGGCTCCCGCTTCTGACCGGGCTATTTGGCCGTCAGCCGCGCCAAGTCCTCCTCCTCCAGCCAGCGCCATTCCCCCTCGGCCAAGTCCTCCGGCAGGGCGAGGCCGCCCACGGCGATGCGCTGCAGGGATTCCACCCGGTTGCCCGCCGCCGCCACCATGCGCTTGACCTGGTGGTACTTGCCCTCGGCGAGGGTGAGGCGGATGACCCGTTCGGATACGGGTTCGCAGGCCAGGGCGGCGAGGGGGGCGGGCTCGTCCCGCAACTGCACGCCGCCGGTGAGGGCCGCCATCTGGGCGGCGTCCACCGGATGCTTGGCGGTCACTTGGTAAACCTTGGGCACCTTGTGCTTGGGGGAACTGAGGCGGTGGAGGAGCTGGCCGTCGTCGGTGAACAGCAGCAGGCCGCGGGTGTCCTCGTCCAGCCGCCCCACGCACTGCACGCCACGGGCCTTCAGGGGCTCGGGCAGGAGGGTGAAGACGCTGGGGTGATGGAGGGGCTTGTGAGAGCACTCGTAGCCCGGCGGCTTGTGCAGCATCAGGGTGGCTTTTTCCCGGTAGCGCCAGGTTTCGCCGTCCACGGCGAATTCGAGATTTTCCGGCGCAAAGTCGGCGAAGGGGTCGCCGCAGGGTTCCCCGGCGACGCTCACCCGCCCGGCGCGCGCCAGGGCGCGGCAGGCCTTGCGGGTGCCGAAGCCCTGGGAATGGAGGAGGCGTTCGAGTTGCATGGCGGCATGGTACCGGGATGGCGGGATTTGTCCAGCCGCCCGGCGGGCGTCAGGCGTGCTTGGCCGCTTTCTTGCGGTATTCGGCTTCGACGGGGTCGTAGATTTTCTTCGCCACCACCGGCGACTCCTCGTCCAGGGCGTCCCAGCGCTGGCGGATGTCGTGCATGAAGTCGGCGGGGAAGGGGTGCTCCGCCGAGTAGGTGGCCAGGGCCTCCTCCAGCTCCCGGCGCAGGGCGCCGTACTTGATGGCGGCGGCCTTGTGCTTCTGGGCCAGCTCGGCGTAGCGCAGGAAGGTCTGCAGGCTGGCCAGTACCGCCGCGGCGACGCTGAACAGCCCCACCACCACCCGCTCCGCCACCGCCGTGGTGCCGCTGGCGGTGAAAACGGCGGTGCCGGTGACGGCGGAGAGCACCACCACCGGCACCCCCAGCCAGAGGTTGCGCTGCTCGTACGTATCCGCCGCCTTGAAGTGGGCGGCGTGGGAAATGCGGATGCCCTGGTGCCACTGCTGCAGGGTCTGAAGCTGGTCCATGTTCGCGTCTCCTCCGTGAAGGGAGCGCGCGGGCTCCCGTTATGAGTTATCGGCTCGGGCCTGCACCAGCACCCAGGGCTTCACCACCACCGACCACAGCCGGGCGTCGGTCTCGAACCACTGCCGGGCTTGGCCGTCGCTGACTGGCGCCAGCCGGCCCGACGTCATCCAGGCTTCCACCTCCGCCTTGCGGTCGGTGGCGATGCAGTAGGCCACTTCCACCAGGTCCAGGCCGGGGGCCACCGCCACCACCTTGCCGGCGGCGAAAAAGCGCTGCAATTCCTTCCACGGGATTTGTCCCGTCTCCTGGTTGAGCTTTGCCCGCAATACCTCCCCATCCATTTCCAGGCGGGTCAGTTCCAGGGCTTCGTCGATGTGTTCGTTCATGGCCGTTCCTTCGAAAAACAGGCCGCCATGATAACCCTTTCCTAACCAAGAGGAAGAAGGCGGAACACCCGCTCCCGCTGCTCCCGCCGGATGATCAGGTCGATCAGCACCGTGCGGTCGGGCTGGAAGACCACCCGGGCGTTCTTGGGGGTGAGCTTGATGCTGCCGATGTCGTCGAAGCCGAAGGTGGAGTAACCCACGGTGTCGGTCTTGCGGATGTCCGGCATGGCGGTGACGCTGACGTAGAGGGCGTTGCCGGGGCCGCTGATCTTGGCCTCGAGGAAATCGGTGTCCAGCAGCAGGCTGCGGTAGGCGGGGTTGTCCTCGTAGGCGTGGACGGTGTTGACCACCCGCTCCTGGATGAAGGCGGTGAGGGAATCGTCCACCTTCTTGCCGTCCGGCGTCTTGGCGAACACCTCGAGGAAGTAGTCCGGGATGAAGGCGCCCAGGTGGTCCCCCAGGCGCACCACGGTGTTCTGATAGCCGTGGGCGAAGAAATTATCGGCGCTCTTGGCCCGGGCGTCGGCGCTGAGCTTCTCCAGCTCGTCCACCCAGGCGGCGAAACCGGCGTCGGTGATGCGAAGGGCCCTGATCATCAGCGGCAGGGTCGCGTCGCTGTTGGGGCCGTTGTCCTTGAGGGCGACGGTGCTGTGGTTCTCGCCGGGGAGGCGGGCGAAGGCGGTGGCGCCGGCGGCGTCGGTGAGGGTCAGGGTGGGCTTGTCCGGGTTGGTGGCGAAATCCAGCCTCACCAGCAGGGGGTTGAGGTTGGCCGTGGAGACCCGCACCGTGCCGTCGCTGCCGTCCTCGTTGGCGGCGGCGGAAATGCCGCTGTAGCCCGAGGTGCCCACCAGCACCGTGCACAGCACCCGCCCCGGCCCGTACCACGTCTCGCCGGAGAAGCGGTCCCGCAGGGCCAGGTCCCAACTGAAGGGGCTCGCCAGTTCCAGCCCCTTGAGGATGTGGGTGCCGGTCTCGAACAGCTTGTCGCTCTTGAAGCCCTTCACGATCCGCCCCACGAAGGAACGCCCCTTGTGGGCCAGGGGGGAGCCGAAATTGGCCGGGGCCAGCATCAGCAGGCGGAAGACGGGATTGGTGTCGGGACGGTAAAAGCGCGTCATCCAGTGGCGGATCACCAGCCCCCCGGTACTGTGCACCACCACGTCCACGCTGCGCGGGCCGGTGGGCAGCTTTTCCTTGCGCCAGGCCGCTTGCAGGGCCTCGGCCAGATCGTCGTAGGTGATGTGGTCGTCGAGGGAGATGTAGTCGCCCAGCCGCACATGGGTCACCGCATCCGCCGCCCCCGCGTCCACCAGGCGTTTGCCGAGGCGGGTGAAGGACTTTGCGTTGTCGCTCCAGCCGTGAATGATGACCAGCATGGCGTGCTCTCCAAAAGTGGTGGTTTTATGGTTATGGTTTTTTTGGGGTTTTTATGGTTATAGCATTTTTTTCAATTCCGGCAGGAGGGGGTTAGCGGGTTTCGGCGGCCTCGCGCAATTCGCCGTATGGCGCCGCCCAGCCGCCCGCGGCGTTCCGTGTCTCGACCCGGATTTTTCCCTGGTGCTCCCACCACGCCAGCTCGCGCCCGTCGGTGTAGCGCGCGCCCGAGGCGGAGAGGGCTTGGGGCAGGGTGTAGCGGCGGCCGTCCGGCAGCGTCACCCGGACGAAGGACAGGCTGCCGTCGGACAGGGAGCCGTAGCGGGCGACGAAATCCTCCCCGGCGGCGCTGTGGTAATGGACGGGCGGCCCGAGGCGCACCGCCAGCTCCGTCTCCCGGGGCGCCGTGGCGCAGGCGGCAAGCCCCAGGAGCGCCAACAGGGCGGCGGCGCGGGCGAATCTTCTCGGCATGGCAATCGAAGGCTGGCAGGGGATCATGGTTGGGCTTCCAGAAAAAAAGAAAAAAGGGGACAGACCACGGATTTATCTTATTCTTGATACAGGTTCCCTGTCTCCGGCTCCGGCGTCTTGCGAGGACGCCCGGATTGTCCGGGCACGACACGTTTTCCCAGGGCAGACGACACCTGCGCCGCAAAGCGTTCGTTGCCAAGCGCAAAATTACCGTTGGTGGCCCGCCTGATTTCATCCACCAGCCCCGGTTCCAGATCGTGACGAAATAGCTCGCGATAGGCCGCCTGCCTGCTTGCGGCATCCGAACCCAAGGCCTCATAAAGGGAATGAGGCTTTACCAGCGCATCGGCTTCGCCCTGCGCGTTGGCCCGGTAGCTTGACCAGCGGTATTCCGCCGGATGCCCCACCATGCCCGCCCGCACCGGATTCAGCTCGATGTAGCGCTGGCAGGCCAGAAGATAAGACTCCTCCTGCGTCAGACACGAACGGAAACGCCCCTCCCAGAGCGTCCCGCTACGCCGGTAGGCGCGATTCACATATTGCACGTAACGCTGGCCGAGCGCCTTCATCAGAGCCCCGGGCGCCTCGGCCCGTTCAGCCGAAATCAGAAGATGCACATGGTTGGTCATCAGAACATAGGCATGCACTTGGCAGCCTGACTTGCTGGCATGCTCGGCCAGCCAATCGAGATAAAAGCGATAATCCTCGTCGGCGAAGAAGCAAGCTTGGCGGTTGTTGCCGCGCTGGATGATGTGAAGGGGAACGTTTGGCAGGACGAGGCGGGCACGGCGGGGCATGGCGTTACTCCACGCAGGAAT
>JAJZVC010000019.1 GCA_021845865.1 Pseudomonadota bacterium
GGCGCCCTCGCGGCGCATGGCCTTGGCGATGCCGAAAGCGATGGAGCGGTTGCTGATCAGGCCGGTGATGAGAATGCGTTTGTCAGCCAGAAATCCCATGGGTTTTCCTTATGTTCTGTTGGACGGATGGGAGTTGCGATCACTTCGCTAGCCGCTCGGCCCTTGTTAACCAAGAGTTTGAGGCGGTCTGAAGTTGAAATCCCCTCGGAAGCCATGGCGGGATTATAACCTGAAATTCCCGCCGGTTATGTAACAGGGATGCTGGCGGATACGGCGAATTTATTGGACAATCAAAAAAACAAGACACTTAATAGGGTTTCGCCCAATGACCGCGATGACCGAAGATAAGCAAGCACTCGAGCCTTTGGAGCGTCGTCCGGAGGCCCGGGCTTTTCGAATTGAAGACCTGCTCACTGAGGTGCGCGGGGGGAGAGTGCGAATTCCATCTTTCCAGCGGGCCTTGAGATGGGAGCGTCTGGACGCCAGCAAGCTCTTCGATAGCTTGTATCGTGGTTTTCCGGTGGGAACCTTGCTGTTCTGGGAAACCGACGCCCAACCAGAAGAGATGCGCTTCGGTTCGGTCAGTGTCAGCGCGGGAGCTCGCTCCGATGCGCTTTGGGTGGTGGATGGCCAGCAACGTATCGTATCGCTTGCACGTGTGTTGCTGGCGCCCGACCCGGACAAGGATGAGTTTGCCCTTTACTTTGATCTGGATAAGCGGGAATTTGTGCCTCCACCTCCTGCCTCCACGCGGGAAGAGGACCCCGCTCGATGGCTGCCCATGACCGTGGTGCTTAATTCGGAAAGCCTAATGCAATGGGCGTTTCAGTGGGCAGCCGAAGACAAGGAGCGGCGCGAGCAGGCCTTTTTGCTGGGCAAGCGCATACGAGAATATGAGGTGCCGGTCTATCTAGTGCGTTCGGCAAGTGAATCGATATTGCGTGAGATATTCGGGCGTATCAATTCATCAGGAAAAAGGCTTGATGTAAATGAGGTATTCGATGCGCTCCATGGCGGGCGCGCCACGAGTCGGCCAGCGACGATACGGGAGATTGTCACTGATCTGGAGAAACTAGGCTTTGGTCGGGTCGAGGAAAAGATTCTCTATCGTCTGTTGCGGGTTCTTCAGGGCGAGGATGTGAGCGAGCGGGCGGGAGATGGGCCGCTGCGTCTTTCAGAACAGCAGGTGGAGCAGGCGTACCGGCAGACAGCCGAAACGGCGGCGCTGGTCATTCAGTTCATCAAACATGACGTCGGAATCCCGCACTACGAGTTGCTTCCCTACAAGCAGCCGTTGATCACGCTGGGCAAGTTTTTTCATCTCCATCCCTTACCCTTGCCTCGGTCCCGTGAGTTGTTGGTGCGCTGGTTGTGGCGTGGGGCGCTCAACGGTGCTCATCGGGGTGATACCGTATCAACCCGCAAAGCGCTGGACCGGATCGTTTCGGCAAGCGAAGAGCAATCCGTCAAACGTATGTTGGAGATGGTCGATGTTCCCCCTGGTACGTGGCCAGACGTGACGGAACCGTTCAATTTTCGCTTTGCCTCAAGCAAATTGCAGGCGCTGGCGTTGATGGACCTTAGTCCGCGCGACCTCCAGACAGGGGAGTTGCTCCACTTGTCTGCGTACTTCGGGGGTGGCGATGAGGCGTTGCCGTTGCCGCCCGTCATCGCGTCCATAGCGGGAAATCCCACCAAGCTGGTGTACTCTGCGGCGAACCGTTTGGCACATCCGGGCCGTCAGGGATTGCGCCGGATATTGTCGGCGGTAACCGATCCAACCATCCTGACCTCCCATGGTATCAGTGAGGCCGCTATCCAGGCGCTACAGAGCGGTGACCCGCTGAGGTTTCTCGAGTTGCGGGCGGAATATCTAAGCACCCATTTTCGTGCCTATTTTGAGCGCCATGCACGGTGGGGCGAGCCGGATCGGCCTGCCATATCCTCGCTGCTGGTATTGGACGAGGAGACCTAAGTGGATGGCAATGTTTCCTTGCGGGTGCTGTTGAATGATACGGTGGTGGGCGCTCTTTCACTGGACCAGTACGAGGGTACGGAATTCCGCCTGCTGGAATCCTACAAGCAGGCCTATCCACGGCCAGTGTTGGGGCAGATGTTTCTAGACGACCTGGACCAGGTTTGCCGCAGTCGTGCCCGAGTGCCGCCATGGTTTTCGAACCTGTTGCCGGAAGGGCCCTTGCGCGACTTGGTTGCCCAGCAAGCCGGCGTGCATTCGAGCCGCGAATTTTTTCTGCTTAGTTACCTTGGCGAGGATTTGCCTGGCGCGGTCCGCATTTTGGCTGATGAGCCCTTGATGGACGTGGCCGAAGCTCGGGCTACCCGAGAAGTGGGCGGGTCGGAAACGGACGAATGGCATTTCTCCCTGGCGGGGGTTCAGCTCAAGTTCTCGGCCCGCAAAGCGGAGCGCGGGCTGACGGTTCCCGTTTCCGGGCGGGGTGGCGACTGGATCGTCAAGCTTCCCGATGCGCGCTATTCCAAAGTGCCGGAAAACGAATATGCCACTATGCGGTGGGCCGAAGCGAGCGGAATCCGGATTCCGGACGTGGAATTGGTTGATGTGAAAGACGTGTCTGGCTTGCCCGCTTCGATTGGCGAATACCATGAAGAAAGGGTTCTGGCTGTGCGCCGTTTTGACCGGATAGCACCGGGTCGGCGCGTCCATATGGAGGACTTCGCCCAGATACTCGGGTTGTACCCGGAAGAAAAATACCGCAAGTTCAACTACGAGACCTTGGCCAGGCTGATCCAGGCCCTGACGGGGGACAAGGGGTTGGATGCGTTTGTTCGCCAATTGGTATTTGTCGTTATTTCGGGTAATGGGGATGCTCATCACAAAAATTGGAGCCTTCTTTATCCCGATGGTGTTAGCGCGGAGCTATCGCCAGCCTATGATCTCGTTTCGACGATTCGTTACAAGCATGATGATAGCCTCGCTCTGAATCTGGCCCGATCGAAGCGGTGGGAGGATGTCGGCATGGAATCCTTCCGTCGCATGGCACGTAAAATCGACGTCGAAGAGGAGCGAATGGTTACACGGGTTCAGGAGGCGGTGCACGCCATAATGACTGCCTGGCGTGACTGGGGGAGCGATTTTGGATATGACATGGAAACACGGGAAATACTGTCCAGGCATTTTGAAAAGCTTCCTTTGTTGCGTGCGTGACTAAAAAGATTTGGCTGTTACATTGGGGCAGTGAGGTACGGTATATTCCGGCCATGATATCCGCCAGCCTGTCGTTCCGTTTTCTATTGCTTGGTGCCCTTCCTTTTCTACTGTCCGCCTGCGACGGCACCGCCTGGAACAATCCCTACCCCGCCGCCGAGGCCGGCAAGAACATCCTTTACACCGCCTTTACGGGGCGCCCCAAGCACCTGGACCCGGCCCAGTCCTACACCGAGGACGAGGCGGCGTTCACCGCCCAGGTCTACCAGCCACCCTTGCAGTACCACTACCTCAAGCGGCCCTATGCCCTGATCCCCTTCGCCGCGACGGAGGTCCCCAGGCCCCGCTATTTCGATGCCGCCGGCCATGCGCTTTCCCCGGCCGCCGACCCGGCGGCGGTGGCCTATAGCGTTTACGATATTCACATCCGCCCCGGCATCCGCTACCAGCCCCATCCCGCCTTCGCCCTGGACGCCGGCGGCAAGCCGCGCTATCTCGACCTTTCCCCTGCGGCGCTGGCGCAAATCGACACCTTGGCGGACTTCAAGGAAACCGGAACCCGCGAGTTGACGGCGGCGGACTACGTCTACCAGATCAAGCGCCTGGCCCATCCCCACTTGCATTCGCCCATCTTCGGCCTGATGAGCCAGTACATCGTCGGCCTCAAGGACTATGCCGCCACCCTGGAACAGGCCGACAAGGCCAAGAGCGGCTCCTGGCTGGATTTGCGGGCCTATCCCCTGGAAGGGGCGCGGGCGGTGGACCGCTACACCTACCAGGTGAAGGTCAAGGGCAAGTATCCCCAGTTCCAGTATTGGCTGGCCATGCCCTTCTTCGCGCCCATTCCCTGGGAGGCGGACCGCTTCTATTCCCAGCCCGGCCTGGCGGAGAAGAACATCAGCCTCGACTGGTATCCCGTGGGCACCGGCCCCTACATGCTGAGCGAGAACGACCCCAACCGGCGCATGGTGCTGACCCGCAACCCCAATTACGGCGGCGAGACCTACCCCACGGAGGGCGAGCCGGGGGACCGGGCGGCGGGGCTCCTGGCCGACGCCGGCAAGCCCCTGCCCTTCATCGACAAGGTGGTATTCACCCTGGAGAAGGAAACCATCCCCTATTGGAATAAGTTCCTCCAGGGCTACTACGACGCCTCCGGCATCAGTTCCGACAACTTCGACCAGGCGGTGCAGATTTCCGGCGGCGAGGCGCGGCTTACCGAGGACATGGAAAAGCAGGGCATCCAGCTGCGCACCTCGGTGGCCACCAGCGACATGTACATGGGCTTCAACATGCTCGACCCCACCGTCGGCGGCTACACGGACAAGGCCCGCAAGCTGCGGCAGGCCATTTCCATCGCCGTGGACTTCGAGGAATTCATCTCCATCTTCGCCAACGGCCGCGGCATCGCCGCCCAGGGGCCGATTCCTCCGGGTATCTTCGGTTACCGCGGTGGCCGGGACGGGGTCAATCCCTACGTCTACGACTGGGTGGACGGCAAGCCCGCGCGCAAGTCCATCGCCTACGCCAAGCAGCTCCTGGCCGAAGCGGGATATCCCGGGGGGCGCGATGCCGCCACCGGCAAGCCCCTGCTGGTTTACCTGGACACCACCGCCAGCGGCCTGGGCAGCAAGTCCCGGGTGGATTGGCTGCAGAAGCAGTTTCAGAAGATCGACGTCCAGCTGGTGGTGCGTGCCACGGACTGGAACCGCTTCCAGGATAAGATTCGCAAGGGCAACGCCCAATTGTTTTTCTTCGGCTGGAACGCCGATTACCCGGACCCGGAGAATTTTCTTTTCCTCCTCTACGGTCCCCACAGCCGCACCAAGGGGGAGGGGGAGAATGCCGCCAACTACGATAATCCGGAATACGACCGCTTGTTCGAGCGCATGAAGAACATGGACAACGGCCCCGAACGCCAGGCCCTCATCGACCAGATGGTGCGGATCCTGCGCCGGGATGCGCCGTGGATTTTCGGCTACCATCCCAAGGATTTCGTCCTCGCCCACGCCTGGACCTTCAACCGCAAACCCAACCAGATGGCCAACAACGCCCTCAAATACCAGCGCATCGACCCCGCCCTGCGGGAGCGGATGCGCGCCCAGTGGAACCGCCCCGTGCTGTGGCCCCTGCTGCTGACGCTGCTGGCGCTGGCGGCGGCGGTGGCGCCGGCGTGGCGGGCCTACCGGCGGCACGAGAAGGAAACGGCGCGATGATCGCCTACATCCTGCGCCGCGCCCTCTACGCCCTGCCGATTCTGCTGGGGGTGAACGTCATCACCTTCGTCCTGTTTTTCATGGTCAACACCCCGGACGACATGGCGCGCATGAACCTGGGGGTGAAGCACGTCACCCAGGAAGCCATCGACAAGTGGAAGGCCGAGCGGGGCTACGACAAGCCGCTGCTGTACAACGCCGCCAGGCAGGGGGCGCGGAAGCTCACCGATACCATCTTCTTCGACAAGTCCGTCGGCATGTTCGCCTTCGACTTCGGCCGCGCCGACGACGGTCGCGACATCGCCCGGGAAATCCGCCACCGCATGGGGCCCAGCCTGGCCATCGCCCTGCCGGTGTTCGCCGTGGGGCTGGCGGTGAACATCACCTTCGCCCTGGTCATGGTCTTCTTCCGCGCCAGCTACCTGGATTTTGTCGGCGTCGTGCTGTGCGTGGCGATGATGTCCATTTCCGGCCTGTTCTACATCATCGCTGGCCAGTACCTGGTGAGCAAGCTGTGGCATCTGGTGCCCATTTCCGGTTTCGCCGACGGGTTGGACGCCTTCAAATTCCTCGTGCTGCCGGTGGCCATCGGCGTGGTGTCCGGCATCGGCGCCGGCGCCCGCTGGTACCGCACCCTGTTTCTGGAGGAAATGAGCCGCGATTACGTCCGCACCGCCCGGGCCAAGGGCCTGTCCGAGGCGGCGGTGCTGTTCCGCCACGTGCTGCAGAACGCCCTGATCCCCATTCTCACCGGCGCGGTGGTGGTGATTCCCCTGCTGTTCATGGGCAGCCTCATCACGGAGTCCTTCTTCGGCATTCCGGGCCTCGGCAGCTACACCATCGACGCCATCAACGCCCAGGATTTCGCCGTGGTAAGGGCGATGGTGTTTCTCGGCTCCTTCCTGTACATCGTCGGTCTGGTGCTGACGGATATTTCCTACACCCTGGTGGACCCGCGGATACGCCTCGAATGATTCAGCCCGTCATCCTCTGGACCGATGCCCTGATCTTCCTGCTGCTGGCGGCGACGGTGGCGTTCTTTCTCTACGCCCGGCGCCAGCCGCACCTGCGGGATCCCCTGCGCCGCGTGGCCCGCAGCCGGGTGGGAATGGCGTCCATGGTGGTGCTGGCGGCCTACGTGGCCATCGGCCTGCTGGATTCCCTCCACTTTCGTCCCGCCTTGCCGGGCAAGCCCGGCGCGGGGGTCCAGTACGCGGTGGAAACCCTGAGCGTGCTGGATTGGCTGGCGGCCCCCCTGCGGGAGCAGGTGGAAAAAACCTATTCCGCCCCCTTAGCCACCCATGCCTATGCCAAGGAGGTGGTGGAATTGCCCGGCGGCGGGGAGGCGAGGGATTTCCCCCGCCTCAAGTACGGCGGCGCCCAATTGGCCGACCCGGCGGCGGATAAGTGGCCGGACATCACGACCCGCGCCTTCAAGGCGGAGGCGATGGCCCTGGCCGGCTGGTTCCTGGCCGCCGTCGGCCTGTGCGCCTGGCTGGCCCAGCGAGGCGGGGAAGGTCTGTCGGCGGCGTGGCGCGACGTCTGGCGCGGAAAGACCCCGATCCCCTGGCGCACGGGGCTTTTGACCTGGGGCGCCTTGCTCCTGCTGGCTTTTCCCGCCGTGGCGCTTTCCACCCACTACCACATCCTGGGCACCGACAAGGTGGGCCAGGACGTGTTTTTCCAGACCCTGAAAAGCGTGCGCACCGGCCTGGTGATCGGCACCCTCACCACCTTGGTGATGCTGCCCTTCGCCGTGCTGCTGGGCATCATGGCGGGCTATTTCCGCGGCTGGGTGGACGACGTGATCCAGTATCTCTACACCACCCTCAACTCCATCCCCGGCGTGCTGCTGATCGCGGCGGCGGTGCTGATGATGCAGGTGTGGATGGAGAGCAATCCGGACCTGTTCGATACCGTGGCGGCCCGGGCCGATGCCCGCCTCTTTTTCCTCTGCGCCATCCTCGGCGTCACGAGCTGGACCGGGCTGTGCCGCTTGCTGCGGGGAGAGACCCTGAAATTGCGGGAACTGGATTATATCCAGGCCGCCCAGGCCTTCGGCGTTTCCCACGGGCGCATCATTCTGCGCCACATCCTGCCCAACCTCATGCACATCGTCCTGATCACCGTGGTGATGGATTTTTCCGGCCTGGTGCTGGCGGAGGCGGTGCTGTCCTACGTGGGCGTCGGCGTGGACCCCACCATGCAGAGCTGGGGCAACATGATCAACAGCGCCCGCCTGGAAATGGCCCGGGAACCCATGGTTTGGTGGACCCTGGCGGCGGCTTTCCTGTTCATGTTCGTCCTCGTGCTGTTCGCCAACCTCTTCGCCGACACGGTGCGGGACGCTTTCGACCCGAGGGCCCGGCGATGACGGGGGACAAGCCCTTGCTCCTGGTCGAGGACCTCCGCACCCATTTCGCGGCAGAGGGGCGGACGGTATGCGCCGTGGACGGGGTTTCCTTCTCCCTGCGGCGGGGGGAAACCTTCGCCCTGGTGGGGGAGTCGGGCTGCGGCAAATCCATCACCGCCCTGTCCATCCTGCGCCTGCTGCCCGAGGCGGGACGCGTCGCCGGCGGCAGCGTCCAGCTCGACGGCACGGATTTGCTGGCCTTGCCCGAAACCGCCATGCGGGACGTGCGGGGGCGGCGCATCGCCATGATTTTCCAGGAACCCCAGTCCTCGCTCAACCCGGTGATGACGGTGGGGCGGCAGATCGGCGAGGTCTTGGCGCGGCACCGGGGCGTGGCCGGCGCGGCCAGGCGGCAGCGCGCCGTGGAACTGCTGGCGGCCGTGGGGATTCCCGACCCGGAACGGCGGGTGGACGAGTATCCCTTCCAGCTTTCCGGCGGCATGAAGCAGCGGGTGATGATCGCCATGGCCCTGGCCGGCGAGCCCGACCTGCTGATCGCCGACGAGCCCACCACCGCCCTCGACGTCACCATCCAGGCCCAGGTGCTGGAACTGATGCGGGAGCTTCAGCAGCGCACCGGCATGGCCATGCTGCTGATTACCCACGACCTCGGCGTGGTGGCGGAGAACGCCGACCGGGTGGCGGTGATGTACGCCGGGGAAATCGTCGAAACCGCCGCCGCCGGGGAGTTTTTTGCCGCCCCGCGCCATCCCTATTCCCGCAAGCTGTTCGCCTCCCTTCCCGGGACGGCGAAGCGGGGGCAGCCCCTGGCCACCATTCCGGGGTCCGTGCCGCCCCTCGGCAGCGCTGCCGCCGGCTGCCGTTTCGCCAACCGCTGCGACCGGGCCGAGGCCCGCTGCCGCATCGAAACGCCGCCCTGGGTGGAGACGGCGACAGGGGGGGCGCGCTGCCACCTGGTCCTCGAGGATGAAGGCGGGAAGGGCAAGGATGAAGGTGGGAGGATGAAGGATGAAGGGAAAACCGCCGCAGGCGACCAGCCTTCATCCTTCAGCCCTCAGCCCTCAGCCTTGCTCGAGGTCTCCGGCCTCAAGGTCTGGTTCCCGGTGCGCAAGGGGCTGTTCAAGCGCGCCGTCGGCCACGTCAAGGCGGTGGACGGGGTCTCGCTCACGCTGGCGGCCGGGCGGACCCTGGCCCTCGTCGGGGAGTCGGGCTGTGGCAAGACCACCGCCGGCAAGGCTATCCTGCGTCTGATCGAACCCAGCGGCGGCAAGGTGGTTTTCGCTGGCGCCGATCTGGCGTCCCTCGAACGGGAAGCCTTGCGGCGGCAGCGGGCGGCCATGCAGATCGTTTTCCAGGACCCCTATGCTTCCCTTAACCCCCGCATGCGGGTGGCGGAAATCGTCGAGGAGGGCATGGCGGCCCTGTTGCCAACCATGGAGGCCACGGCCCGGCGTGAGCGCACGGCGGCCTTGCTCGAACAGGTGGGGTTGCCGGCAGAGGCCGCGCTGCGCTATCCCCACGAATTTTCGGGCGGACAGCGCCAGCGCATCGCCATCGCCCGCGCCTTGGCCGTGAACCCCCGCCTCATCGTCTGCGACGAGCCCACCAGTGCCCTGGACGTATCGGTCCAGGCCCAGATACTCAACTTGCTGAAGGGCTTGCAGGAAGAATTGGGCCTGGCCTACCTGTTCATCACCCACAACTTGGCGGTGGTGGAGTACCTGGCCCATGAGGTGGCGGTGATGTACCTGGGGCGGATCGTGGAGCAGGGGCCGACGGAGGCCGTCTTGGCCAACCCTCTCCATCCCTACACCCGGGCGCTGCTGTCGGCGGTGCCCACGGTGGATGCGGCCAGGCGTCGGGAGGTGCTGAAGTTGCCTGGGGACCTGCCATCCCCCCTCGCTCCGCCGGACGGCTGCCACTTCCGGCCCCGCTGTCCGCAAGCCAGGGCGGAATGCGCCGCCAGCTACCCTGCTGCCCGGCGGCGCGGGGTGGACCACTGGGTGAGCTGCCACCTTTACGACGAAGGCTAGACAAGAAAAAACCGCCCCGTGGGGCGGTTTTCTTATCCGGGATGGCCGCTGGTCCGGTCAGCTGTCCTTGGACGGGTAGACGGTGACCGCCGTGCCGGGCATCAGGCGCTTGGCGGACAGGTTGTTCCAGCGCTGGATGTCGTTGACCGCCACGTTGAACTTGCGGGCAATGCCGGCCAGGGTGTCACCCCTGCGAACGACGTAGCGGGTGGCCTTGGCGGTCTTGGCGTGCCGGCTCTCCGCCTTGTCGGCCTTGGCATGCTTGCTGGGCTTTTCCTTGGCGGCGGATTTTTCGTTGGCGGCCAGGACGGTGTTAACCCGCTTGCCCTCGCTGCTGCTCTTCGCGGCCACCACGGTTTCCGTCTCGATGGTCAGCTTTTGCTTGAGAGCCAGCTTTTCACCCTTGAGCTTGTTCCAGTGCTTGATTTCCGTCACGCTGACGTCGAAGCGGCGGGCGATGCTGGCCAGGGTGTCCCCCTTCTTGACCGCGTAGGTCTGCTTCCGGGTGACGGTCCGGCTGGGGGCGCTTTCCATCGCTTTCTCGGCCGGAGCGGCGGCCAGTTCCAGTTTGCCGTCATCGCTGCCGCCATCCTTGGCGGGCACCAGCAGGGGCTGGCCGCTGGCCTTCAGGCTGCGCTGGCCGATGTCGTTCACTTCCTTCAGCTTGGCCAGGGAAATGCCGAAATGGCTGGCGATCTTGTCGAAGCGCTCGCCCCGCCTGGGCGTGTAGGTTTTCCAGGACAGCAGGGGCTTGTCGTAGTCGTCCAGATTGGTGTTGAAATTCTCCGCCTTGTCCACCGGCAACAGCAGTTTCTTCTTGCCGTTCTGGGAATGAATGATCGGGCGGTTGTGGCCGGGGTTGAGGGACTCGAACTCGTCCAGGGAGATGCCCGCCAGCTTGGCGGCCACCTTCACGTCCATGCTCTGGGGCGCGGTGACGGTGGTGAAATAGGGGCGGTTGGGGATGGAAGCCAGGGTCATGCCGAAGGATGACGGGTCGGCGATCAGGTGCTTGACCGCCAGCAGGCGGGGCACGTAACTGCGGGTCTCCGCGGGCATGTTGAGGCTCAGGTAGTCGGTGGGCAGGCCGGCGCGCTGGTTCTTGGCGATGGCGCGGGCGACGGAGCCTTCGCCCCAGTTATAGGCGGCCAGGGCCAGGGACCAGTCGCCGAACATGTCGTACAGTTTCTGCAGGTAGTCCAGGGCGGCGTTGGTGGCGGCGGCGATGTCGCGGCGACCGTCGTACCAGAAATTCTGCTGCAGGCCGAAATTCTTGCCGGTGGAGGGGATGAACTGCCAGATGCCGGAAGCATGGGCGTGGGAGTAGGCCTTGGGATTGAAGGCGCTTTCGATCATCGGCAGCAGCGCGATTTCCGTCGGCATGCCGCGCCGTTCCACCTCGTCCACGATGTAGTACAGGTAGCGGCGGCTGCGCTCCACCATGCGCTGGACGTAGTCGGGCCGGTTGACGTACCAGTCCTCGTTCTCCTTCACCAGCGGGGTGTCCAGTTCTTCCATGGCGAAGCCGCTGCGGACCCGCGCCCAGAGATCGTCCGACTGGACGACGGCGGAGGTTTCAGGGGCGTCGGTGGAGGAGGGCGCCGATTTGGCGGCCCGTGCCGACTTGGCGGGCGAGGTGCCCGCGCTGGCGGCGCCCCAGTCGTTGTCTTGCCAGGAGAAAGCGTCGTCCGCCACGGCAGTGCCGGACATGACCAGAGCGATTGCCGCCGCGAGGCTGGCGTAGAGGTGACGTTTTTTCATTCCCTGAGCGTGCTTGTTTTTAAAACTCGGGCGATGGTACCCCCCTCCCGGGGATGCGTCAAGGTATTGCAGGAAAAGGGAAAATGGATTAGGCGGGTCAGGCTCCGTCCCGCCAGGCGCGCACGGCGGCGAATACCTCCACCGGGGCGTTCAGGGGACGTCCGGCATGGGCGCTGGCGGCACGGATGACGTCCGGCGCTTCGAAGCGCAGAAAAGGGTTGGCGGATTTTTCCAGGGCCAGGGTCGTCGGCACGGTGGGCCGCCCATTTTTCCTCAGGGCCTGGGCGGCGGCTTCCCATTGCAGGAGGTCGGGGTTGCCGGATTCCACTTTCTTGGCGAAGCGGATGTTTTCCAGGGTGTACTCGTGGGCGCAGTAGATCAGGGTGTCGTCGGGCAGGGCGAGGATTTTTTTCAGCGAAGCCAGGGCCTGCTCCGGCGTGCCCTCGAACAGGCGGCCGCAGCCGATGCCGAAGAGGGTGTCGCCGCAGAACAGGGCGCCGGGGAGGGTGAAGCCCACGTGGTCCCGGGTGTGGCCGGGAAAAGCCAGAACGCCGAAGGTGGCCGGGAGCTCGGGAACGGTAATGAGGTCGCCTTCGGCCACAGGCGTGGTTTGGGGCGCCAGGGGGCCGCGGACGGCGCCGTAAACCGGAACGGCGCGGTCCTGAAGCAGGTCGCCGATGCCGCCGGTGTGGTCGCCGTGGTGGTGGGTGGCGAGGATGGCGGCCAGGTTCAGGCCCTCCCGGCGGAGGAAACTCCGCACCGGCTCGGCCTCCCCGGGGTCCACGGCGACGGCGTGGCGGCCGTTGTGAATCAGCCAGATGTAATTGTCCTCGAAGGCGGGGATGGGAAGAATGGTCAGCATGGCCTGGACTCGGTATAAATGGGTTCTAAGTTCATTTAAACTAGCGCCCATGTCAATAGACGGTTTTGAAGATTGGATCGCTAGCCCGCTGGGAAGCTATTTGCTGGAGAGCGAGCAGCAGCGCTTCGACCGCATGGTGGCCGATGTTTTCGGCTTCAACGCGGTGCAGCTGGGTTTCGAGGGATTCGATCTGTTGCGGGCGAACCGCATTGCCAACCGTTTCCGGGCGGGGCGCGATGGGCGGGCGGGGCTGCTGGCCGACTTCGAGCAGCTGCCTTTCGCCGGCAACAGCGTGGATCTGCTGTTGATGCCCCATGTGCTGGAATTCAGCGCCAATCCCCACCAAGTGCTGCGGGAGGCGGAGCGGGTGCTGATCCCGGAGGGGCAGGTGGTGATCAGCGGCTTCAATCCCTGGAGCCTGTGGGGCCTGGGACGGCGCGCGCCGGGGCGGCGCGATGCCTATCCCTGGCGCGGCCGTTTCATCTCGCTGCCGCGTCTCAAGGACTGGTGCGCGCTCCTGGGGTTCGAGATCGTGGCGGGGGCCTTTTGCTGTTACGTGCCGCCCCTGGCCAACGAGCGCTGGCGGGAGCGTTTCCGTTTCATGGAAAAGGCCGGCGACCGGTGGTGGCCGGTGGGGGCGGGGGTGTATGTCGTCCAGGCCAAGAAACGGGTGCACGGCATGCGCCTCATCACCCCCGCCTGGAACGAGGTGGCCGCGACCCGCAAGGCCCTGGCGCCGGCGGCGCAGAAAAGCGAATACGAGGGATGAAGCATGAAGGATGAAGGAAAGATCGTGGACATCTACACCGACGGCGCCTGCAAGGGCAACCCCGGCCCCGGCGGCTGGGGAGCGCTGCTGGTGTACGCTGGGAAGGAGAAGGAATTGTTCGGCGGCGAAAAGGAAACCACCAACAACCGCATGGAACTGCTGGCGGTGATCCGGGCCCTGGAGGCCCTGACCCGTCCCTGCCAGGTGCGGCTGCACACCGATTCCCAGTACGTGCAGAAAGGCATTTCCGAATGGATACACGGCTGGAAGCGCAACGGCTGGCGCACGTCCAGCAAACAGCCGGTGAAGAACGCCGACCTGTGGCAGCGCCTGGACGAGCTGGCGGCGGGGCATGCCATCGAGTGGCGCTGGGTCAAGGGCCATGCCGGCCACGACGGCAACGAGCGGGCGGACCAGCTGGCCAATCGGGGCGTGGCGGTTGCGTGAACCGACGTGTCCTTTAGGGACATTACGTATTTAACGATCGCTGCCAGTAAGGAATAATACTCCATGCGACAAATTGTTCTGGATACCGAAACGACAGGCCTGGATTGGAAGGCCGGCCACCGGGTGATCGAAATCGCGGCGGTGGAAATGGTGAACCGCCAGCTGACCGGCAATCACTTTCACTATTACTTGAACCCCGACCGGGAAATCGACGCTGGCGCCCAGGAGGTGCACGGCATCAGCCTTGAGTTTCTCCAGGACAAGCCGCGTTTCGGCGATATCGTCGGGGATTTTCTCGACTACGTGGCGGGGGCGGAGCTGGTGATCCACAACGCGCCCTTCGACGTGGGCTTTCTCAACCACGAGCTGGGCCTCCTGGGGAAGGAGCCGGTGGAAGCCGTTTGCAGCGGCGTGGTGGATACCCTGCGCCTGGCCAAGGAACTGCACCCGGGCAAGCGCAACAGCCTGGATGCCCTGTGCGAACGCTACGAAGTGGACAACTCGGGGCGGACGCTGCACGGCGCCCTGTTGGACTCGGAACTGCTGGCCGAGGTGTACCTGGCCATGACGCGGGGCCAGGAAACCCTGGCCATCGACATCGGCCACGATTCGGTGCTGGCCATGCCGTTCCAGGGCGAAGCCAGGCCGAAATTGTTCGTGCTGCCGGCAACGGAAGAAGAATTGGCGGCCCATCAGGCCCAACTGGAAGAAATAGAAAAAGCGAGCCAGGGAGACTGTTTGTGGAACAAGTTGGTGGGAGCGGAGACCGTGGCCGCGGGCTAGCGCTGCTCGCGCTGGGCCTGTTGGCGACGCCCGCCCTGGGGGCGGAGGATTTGTCGGAGAGCGCGTTCCTCGGCGAGGTGCCGGTGGTGCTCACCGTCTCGCGCCTGGCGCAGCCCGCCGACGAGGCGCCGGCGGCGGTGACGGTGATCGACCGGCAGATGATCCGGGAGTCCGGCGCCTGGGACTTGTCCGAGGTGTTTCGCCTGGTGCCGGGGATGTTCGTCGCCTACCATGCCGACCGTTTTTATGCCACCGACAGCACCGTCAGCTACCACGGCCTGACCACCAATACCATGTCCCACCGCATGCAGGTCATGGTGGATGGCCGGACCATTTATTCTCCGCTCTACGGCGGCGTGATCTGGAGCGACATTCCCGTGGCCCTGGACGACATCGAGCGCATCGAGGTGGTGCGCGGTCCCGATTCGGCCAGCTACGGCGCCAACTCCTTCATGGGGGTGATCAACATCCTGACCCGCCACCCGGCGGAAGCGCAGGGAAGCCATGTCTCCCTTTCGGCGGGGAAGGGCAAGGAAGGGGGGCTGGCCCGCTACGGCGGGCGCAACGGCGATTTCGCCTGGCGGCTGACAGCCGGTTACCGCAACGACCAGGGGGAGGACGCGGATATTCACAATCCCACTTCCCAGCAATACATCTGGGGCAAAAACAAATTCGACGACAAAAAAATCCGCCAGCTGAATTTTCGCGGCGATTACCAGGCCGATGCGGCGAACAGCCTGGAGATCCAGTTCGGCTACAACGGCGGCCCGCGCCAGGTGGGCGAGGTGAACGACGTCTATGCCGCCAACAAGCGGGCCGACAACCATTTCGAGCAGCTGCGCTGGCGCCGGGCCACGGCGGGCGGCGGCGAAGTGGCGGTGCAGTTCTATCACCAGGTCGAGAGCAGCACGGCGACCCTGCTGGATTCGTCCGATCCGGCCTGGGGGCCGCTGGTGGGGGATGTCGTTGGGCGGCGCTATGAACTGGGCGTTCAGCATACCTTTTCCGCCGCTCCTGCCGTGCGGGTGGTGTGGGGCGCGGCGGTCCGCTACGACAAGACTTTTGCGCCGTACGATCTCGCGGTCAGGGAAAACACCTATTTGTGGCAGGACCGTCCCTTCCACCTGACCCAGCTGTTCGGCAACCTGGAATGGCGGGCACGGCCCGACTTGGTGGTCAACCTCGGCGCCATGGGGGAGGACAACAGCTACACCGGCACCGACGTTTCGCCCCGTATCGCCGCCAACTGGCACTTCCGGCCCCGGCATACCCTGCGTCTCGGCCTTTCCAGGGCCACCCGCACGCCGACGGTGTACGAGAAGGCCTACGAGGAATACTGGCTGAACCCCGCCAGCAACAAGTACCACCCCAACGTCCAGACGCTGCGGCCGGAACGGGTGGATTCCACGGATATCGGTTACGTTGGCAGCTTCGCGAGTCTGGACGTGGACTTCCGCCTGTTCCGGGATGCGTTTTCCGAACTGATTTCGGCTGAACCGGAGAAGGCGGCCATCGGCGGTAATCTGAACGCGGGCAATGCCACCATCAAGGGATTCGAAACCCAGCTGAAGTGGAATATCGGCAAGGCCACCCGCCTCATCTACAACCTGTCTCACGCGGTGGTGAAGAGCGGCAACAATTATGCCGAGTACACCAATTCCGTGCCCACCAACAACCAAAGCCTGATGCTGAGCCACCGCTTCGATTCCCATTGGAGCGCCAGCCTGCTCGGTTACCAGGTGAGCGAAATGCACTTGAACGATACGGGCTCCGATCCCAGCGCCAACCGGCCCTGGTTCCTCAGCACCTACCGGCGCTGGGACAGCCGTGTCGCTTATGCTTTTCAGGTTGGACGGACCAATGGCGAGCTGGCCCTGAACATCCAGAACCTGGGGGACGAGTACCACTACGAGTACCGCTACGACAACCAGTACCCGGGCCGCACGGCCTGGCTCAACCTCAGGCTTGAGCTGTGAGGGGGCGCCGCTAGCATGAAGGGACGTTCCTTCTCCCCAGGCAGAGACGTGGCCGCGCTCAGGCGCTGGCCGGGGTGGATATTGGGCATGGCCGGCCTGTGCGCCGGTGCCGCCGACGGACAGGAACTGCTGGCGGAAAACGCCTATCTCGGCGAGGTGCCGGTGGTGCTGACAGTATCCCGCCTGGCGCAGCCCCAGGACGAGGCGCCGGCGGCGGTGACGGTGATCGACCGGCAGATGATCAAGGATTCCGGCGCCTGGGAGCTGGCCGACGTCTTCCGCCTGGTGCCGGGGATGTACGTGGCCTACCATGCGAGTTCGGCCTACACCACCAACAGCGCGGTGAGCTACCACGGCCTGTCGGACGCCTATTCCCGCCGGATGCAGGTGTTGGTGGACGGACGCTCGGTCTATTCCCCCCTTTTTGGCGGCGTGCTGTGGAGCGATATTCCCCTGGCCCTGGACGATATCGAGCGCATCGAGGTCATTCGCGGTCCCAATTCCGCCATGTACGGCGCTAATTCCTTCCTCGGCATCATCAACATCATCACCCGGCATTCGACGGAGGAGCAGGGCACTTTCCTGTCGGTCAGCAAGGGGACGGGACGCAGCGAGGGCGTGGCCCGCCACGGCGGCAGGATAGGCGATCTGAGCTACCGGGTGACGGCCAGCCTGCGCAACGACGATGGGCTGGACGAACGGGTCGTCAACCCGATCCAGAACAACAATACCTGGGGTTACAACAAGACCGACGACAAGAAAATCCGCCTCCTGACCTTCCGCGCCGATTACCGGGCCAGCCCGGTGGACGAAGTGGAATTCCAGTTCGGCTACAACGGCGGCGACCGGCAGGAGGGGCTGGTGTCGGATGCTTTCTATCCCCGCTGGAAAAGCGTGGACAACCATTTCGAGTTGCTGCGCTGGCGCAGCCAGCTGGGGGTGGGAAACGAACTGTCGCTGCAGTTCTATCACAGCTACGAGGGGTCGAAGGATACCCTGCTCAGCAACCCGGCCGAATCGGGCTATGCCGGACTGACCTACAATGCGGACATGATCGCCCAGCGATACGACCTGGAGGCCCAGCATACCTTTTCCCCCTCCGCCGCCACCCGCCTGGTGTGGGGCGGCAGCGCGCGCCTGGACAGGGTGTACTCGCCCCTCTACCTCAATCGGCAGCAGGCGGTCGCCTCCCATCTGTCCCGGCTGTTCGCCAACCTGGAATGGCGGGTCGAGCCCCGGTTGACGCTCAATGTCGGGGGAATGGCGGAGAACAACGATTTCACTGGCACCGATGTCATGCCCCGGGCCGCCCTCAACTGGCATTTCCTTCCCGGGCAGACCCTGCGGGTCGGCCGCTCCAGCGCGACCCGCACGCCTTCCCTGCTGGAGAGCAAGGCGGACTACCGTTTCCGGGTGCCCACCGGCTTTCCCGCCCCCCTTCCGGCCCAGGCTGACCTCATTTACCGTTATGCCGCCGCCACCCTCAAGCCGGAGCGCATCGTTTCCAGCGAGATCGGCTACCTGGGGGAGTTTTCCAGCGTCAAGGCCGATCTGCGCCTGTTCCGGGACGAGGTGTCGGACATGATCGGTTTCTACCGCAACAACGTCTGCAACACCGTCGGCGGGCTCACTCCGGCGGGGGTGCTGTGTCTCGGCGGCAACAATTTCAGCATGCGCAATTCCGGCAACGCGGTCATCAAGGGGTTCGAGGCCCAATTCGATTGGCGCCTGGGGCCCGATACGCGCCTCCTTTATGGCTTTTCCCATGCCAAGGTGTCCAGCAACGACGAGGATGGGACGCCCTATACCGCTTCCGTGCCCACCAACAGCCAGAATCTGATGGTGACCCACCGTTTCGGCTCCGGCTGGAGCGGCAGCCTGATGGGATACCAGGTGGGGGAGACGAAGGCCATCGGCGGCAGCCTGGTCAACAGCTACCGCCGCTGGGACGGCCGGGTCGCCAAGCAGTTCAAGATCGGCCGGAGCAATGCCGAGGCGGCCCTGATCGTGCAGAACCTGAGCAACGAGCGCTCCTGGGAGTACGATTTCGATAACCAGTTGCCCGGGCGCGCGGCCTGGGCGAATTTGCGGCTGGAGTACTGACGCTCATGACGCATCGGTTTGGACATTGGGCAAGGTGGCGCCTGCCGGGGCTCGTGGCCCGGCTGGGATTGCTGCTGGCCGTCCTTGCCCATGCGCCCGCGGTTCGTGCCCTGGACAACATCACCCTGGTGCTGAGCGAAGAGGGCCAGGCCTATACCGAGGTGGCCGACAAGATACGGCAGGTGGTGGGGCAGAAGAACGGACCCAAGGTGGAGACGCTGTCCCTGCAGGCCTTTCTCGGCCGCCAAGGGGAGATGGCCAAGGGCGGCTCCCGGGTGGTGGTGGCGGTGGGCCTGGCCGCCGCCCAGGCCGCCGCCGCCCTGGATTCCCGCGTTCCCGTCCTGTCGGTGCTGGTGCCCCGCGCCACCTTCGAAACCCTGGCCCGGGAGCGGGGGCGTCAGGGGGATAGCCGCGGCTTCTCGGCCATCTATCTCGACCAGCCCTTTGCCCGCCAATTGCAGCTGATCCGCTTCGCCCTGCCGGACCGCAGCCGGGTGGGCGTGCTGGCCGGCGCCGTGGCGGCGGAGCAACTGCCGCTCCTTCAGGCGGCGGGCAAGGGCAGCCGTCTCAAGATCAACGTGGAAAAGGTGAGCCGGGAGGACGATGTCATCCCCTCCCTGCGCCAGTTGCTGCGGGACAGCGACGTGCTGCTGGCGGTGCCGGACCCCTTGGTGTACAACCGCAACACCATCCAGGGCCTGTTGCTGACCACTTACCGCTACCAGATTCCGGTGGTCGGCTTCTCGCTTTCCTACGTGCGGGCGGGGGCGCTGGTGGCGGTCTATAGCGTGCCGCCCCAGATCGGCCAGCAGGTGGGGGAAATGCTCCTCGGCCTGGCTGGCGACAGGAATCCGGCCTTGCCGCCGCCCCAATACCCGAAATATTTCTCCGTCAGCGTCAACTACCAGGTGGCCCGTTCCATGGGCATCGAGGTGGATAACGAGGCGGTGCTGTACGACAAGGTCCGCCGGGCCGGGGAGCAGGAGCCATGAGGCACTGGGGAATCAAACGCCGCGTGATGATCCTGGCGCTGGTCCCGGCGACGCTGATTGCCGCCATGCTGGCGTTCAGCTTCATCCAGAGCGGCATCCGGGATCTGGACCTGTCCCTGCGCGAGCGGGGCCAGGCGATTGCCCGCCAGTTGGCGCCCGCCAGCGAATACGGTGTCTTTTCCGGCAACCGGGAAATTCTCCAGGCCCTGGCCCAGTCCACCATGCGGGAGGCGGACGTGAAAGCGGTGGTGGTGGCCGACAGCCGGGGCAAGGTGCTGGCGGTGAGCGGACGGCCGGGAATCCCCGTGGCGGCCATGAGCGGGGCGGAGGGCGCGCCCCAGGTGATTGCCAGCGGCGGCAGTTCCCTCGCTTTCACCGCGCCGATCTACCAGAGCGAAATCAACGTCGACGATTTCGCCCTGGCCGCCTTCGGCGAAACGGAAGCGGCCAAGGGCCGGGAACGCAAGATGCTCGGCTGGGTGAGCGTGGAGCTTTCCACCCGGGATACCGTCAACCGCCAGAAGCGGCTGGTGATCAGCAGCCTGGTGATTGCCCTGTTCGGCCTGATTGTCACCGCCCTGTTCGCCCTGCGTCTGTCCCGGGACGTGACCCAGCCTATCCTGCGCCTGGCCGGGGCGGTGCGGAAACTGGCGGAAGGCCGGCTCGATACCCGGGTGGAGTCCGATTCGCCGGGCGAGATCGGTGAGCTGGAGGAGGGGATCAACATCATGGCCGCCAACCTCAAGGCGGCCCAGGAGAACCTTCAGGAGCGGATCGATGAGGCCACGGCCCTGCTGTCCCACCAGGCGAGCCACGACGTGCTGACCGGCCTGGTCAACCGGCGGGAATTCGAGAAGCGGATGGAACGGGCCCTGCGCAATGCCCGGGAGCAGGGGGGGCACCATGTCCTGTGCTACATGGACCTGGACCGCTTCAAGATCGTCAACGATACCTGCGGCCACGTGGCGGGGGACGAGCTGCTGCGCCAGCTGGCCTTCCTGATGCGCAAGCGCCTGCGGGACCGGGATACCTTGGCACGCCTGGGGGGGGACGAGTTCGGCCTGCTGCTGGAGGGATGCAGCCAGGCGGACGCGCTTCGGGTGGCGGAGGATTTGCTGGCCATGGTGCGGGATTTCCGCTTCACCTGGCAGGACAAGGTGTTCAACGTGGGCTTGAGCATGGGGCTGGTGGCCCTGGGCGGCGCCAACGATTCCATCGCCGGCCTGTTGACGGCGGCGGATGCCGCCTGCTATGCCGCCAAGGAAAAAGGCCGCAACCGTATCCACGTCTACCAGGAAACCGATGCGGGCCTGGTGCAGCGCAGCGGCGAAATGCAGTGGGTGTCGCGCCTCAACTTGGCGCTGGAGAAAAACCTGTTTTGCCTTTATCGCCAGCCCATCGTTTCCCTCAAGGGAGAAACCGAGCCGGCCTTCGAGGTGCTGTTGCGGATGAGGGACGAGAACGGCGAGATCACGCCTCCCATGGCCTTTATCCCTGCCGCCGAGCGCTTCGGCCTGATGCCGGCGATCGACCGCTGGGTGATCGATGCCGCTTTCGACACCATCCGCCGCCAAGGGGTCGGCAAGGGAACCTGTGCCATCAACCTGTCCAGTTCCTCCCTCCTCGACCCGGGGCTGGCGGAGTATGTCCGTGCCGGATTGCAGCAGCATGGCATTCCCTCCCAGTGCGTCTGCTTCGAGATCACCGAAATCGCCGCCATTGCCAACCTGTCGGAAACGCTGCCCCTGTTGCAGGAACTGAAGAAAATGGGCTGCCGTTTGGCATTGGACGATTTCGGCAGCGGCATGTCCTCCTTTGCCTATCTGAAAAACCTGCCGGTGGATTATTTGAAGATCGACGGCTCCTTCGTCCGTAACATGGCGGTGGCGCCGGTGGATTTCATGACGGTCCAATCCATCCACAACATCGCCGCGGCAATGGGCATCCGTACCGTGGCGGAATGGGTGGAAGACGAGGCCACGCTCAATCTCTTGCGGGATATCGGGGTCGATTACGTCCAGGGCAATTGGCTGGGGCGTCCCGAGCCGCTGTAAGGCTCGGCGGGAATATCGGCTGGCCGCTTTTCCCGTGGATGCGGGCACTGCGTGGCGGCCAGCCGGACTTCTGTGTTAGTGTTTGAAGCGGCGGGGGAAAGCGGTTTCCCCGTCGCCGCCCGGCCCGACCGCCGCCAGCGCGGCGGCAATCCCACGGAATCCTTGGAAAAATGGCGAAAATCGAGCTTCGCAACGTGAACCTGGTGGCCTATGCCGTGCTCGCGGCGGGGGCGCTGCTGACGCTCGCCGCCTGGCGCTACACCGTCGCCGAGGTGGAACGGAGCGAGCGCTATCAATTCGATTTCCGGGCGGGCCAGGTGGCGCAGGCCCTGGACCAGCGGATGCGGGCCTACACCGATATCCTCTACGGCCTCCAGGGGTTCTTCCTCCAACGGCAGGACGTCACGCCCGGCGAATTCCATCGCTACCTGGAAAAGACCCGCATCCGCGAGCGTTATCCGGGTATCCGCGCGGTCGGTTTCGTTCCCTATTTGAAGGCTGGCGAGAAGGCCGCCTTCGAGCAGCGCATGGCGAAAGACCGCTCGCTGGCGGCCCTCGGCTATCCCCGTTTCGCCATCCATCCTCCCGGGGGCCGGGCCGATTATTATCCTGTCGCCTATCTCGAACCGCTGCGGGGAAACGAGCAGGCTCTCGGCTTCGATATCGGCAGCGAGAGCGTGAGGCGCGAAGCGGCCTTGCGCGCGCGGGATACCGGGCAGGCGGCGGCCACCGGCCCCATCACCCTGGTCCATGAACCCGGCAGGCAAACGGCGTTTCTGTTGACGGTGCCCCTTTACCGCCAAAATCTTCCGCTGGATACGGTGGAGCGGCGGCGGCGGGCTTTCTACGGTTTGGCGTACATGGCCTTCCGCACGGGGGATCTGGTTCGCGGCGCCGTTTCCGACGACCTGCTGCGGCAGGTCGGCCTGCGGATCAGCGATTACGGCTTGGCGGGGCAGCGCGGGGCGGCCGGAATGAGCCTGTATGCCTCGGACGGCGCGGAGAGCAGGGGGGCGCGGCAGCAGGCCGCCCTTGACGTGGGCGGCCGCCAGTGGCGCCTCGCCTTGACGGCAACGGCCCCCATGGTGGCCGAGTCGGAACTGCGCCGGCCCTGGTGGACGCTGGCTTTCGGGGTTGTCTCTTCCTTCTTGCTGTTCGCCGTGGTGCGGGCCTTGGCCGGTTCGCGCCGCCGGGCGGTGGAGTTGGCCGGCGAAATGACCCACAAGTTGCGGGAGAGCGAGACCCGCACCCGGGCGGTGTTGGACAATGTGCTGGACGGGGTCGTTACCATCGATGAAAGCGGCGCCATCCACTCATTCAACCGTTCCGCCGAGAGGATATTCGGCTATGGGGCCGAGGAGGTGATCGGCCGCAACGTCAAGCTGCTGATGCCGGAGCCTGACCGCAGCCGCCACGACGATTATCTGGCCGCCTATTGCCGGACCGGCCACAAAAAGGTGGTCGGCGTCGGCCGCGAGGTCCAGGGGCAGCGCAAGGATGGGGAGCTTTTCCCCATGAATCTTTCCGTCACGGAGATGCTTTTCGGCCAGCAGCGCTTTTTCGTCGGCCTGGTGCGGGACATTTCCCAGAGCCGCAAGGTGGAGGAGGAACTGCGGACGAGCCAGGCCAATTTCGCCAAGGCCCAGCAGTTGGCCCACATCGGCAACTGGCTGTGGGACCTGGAAACGGACCGCCTGACCTGGTCCGACGAAGCCTGCCGCATCTTCGGCCATGCGCCGCAGTCGTTCGTGCCGACCCTCGAGTTCCTGCGCCAAGCCGTCCATCCCGATGACCGCAACGCCCTGTTCCAGGCCCTGGACCATGCCATCAAGGATGGCGTGCCCTTTGCCATGGAGCACCGCGTCGTTCTGCCCAACGGGTCGGTTCGTTACGTCAGCGCATTGGGGGAGGTCGTTTACGGCGACGACGGCAAACCGCTCCAGATGCGCGGCACCGCGCAGGACATCACCGAGCGGAAAATGGCCCAGGAAGAGATCAGCCGCTTCAAGAACGTGCTCGACAACACCCTGGACATGATTTTCATGTTCGACCCCGACAGCCTGCGCATCGTCTATCTCAACAAGGGCATGGAGGAAGGCCTGGGCTACAGCCGGGAGGAGCTGCTGGGGATGGAGGCCTACGAAATCAAGCCCCTGATGCCGGAGCAGGTGTTCCGTTCCCATATCGCCCCTCTCCTCTCCGGCGACCGCCAGTGGCTCAGCTACGAAACCACGCACCGGCGCAAGGACGGCAGCGACGTGCCGGTGGAAGAATTCCTCCAGATGGTGCGCCAGGAAGACGGCCAGGGCCTGTTCGTCGCCGTGGCGCGGGACCTGACCGAGCGGCGGCGGGTGGACAAGCTGAAGAGCGAGTTCATCTCCACCGTCAGCCACGAATTGCGCACGCCCATGACGTCCATCCGCGGCTCCTTGGGGCTGGTGATGGGCGGCGTGGCCGGCGAGCTCCCCCCCCAGGCGAGGTCCATGGTGGAAATCGCCTACAACAACAGCGAGCGCCTGGTGCGCCTGATCAACGACATCCTCGACATGGACAAGATCGAGAGCGGCAAGATGCGCCTCGATGTCCGGACCGTCGAGCTGCTGCCCTTGCTGGAACAGTCCCTCGAGGCAAACCGGGCCTATGGCGAACAGTATGGCGTCAAGTTCGCCCTCCACGGCGGGGAGGAGGGAATCAAGGTGCGGGTGGACAGCGACCGCCTGCTGCAGGTGATGGCGAACCTGATGTCCAACGCCGCCAAGTTCTCGCCGGCCGGCGAGGAAGTGGAAATCAGCGTCGCGGCCGGGGAGAAGAACGTGCGGGTGGCGGTGAAGGACCACGGGCCCGGCATTCCGCAGGAATTCCGGGAGCGCATTTTCCGCAAGTTCTCCCAGGCCGATTCCTCGGATGCCCGCAGGAAGGGCGGCACCGGTCTCGGCCTGTCGATTTGCAAGGCATTGGTGGAACGGATGAACGGCGGCATCGGTTTTACGTCGAAGGAAGGGGAAGGCTCCACGTTCTTTTTCGACCTGCCCTTGGTCAAGGGGGGGCTGCCGGGGCCGTCCCAGCGGCTGCTGGTGTGCGAGGACAACAGCGACGTGGCCACGCAATTGAAGCAGATGCTGGCCCGCCATGGCTACCGGGTGGACGTGGCCAGCAGCGCGGAAGCGGCAAAGGGCCTGCTGGCGCGGAACGCCTATAGCGCCATGACCCTGGACCTGATGCTGCCGGGGCAGGACGGCCTGTCCCTGGTGAGGGAGCTGCAGGCGGAGGGGTTCAAGGTCCCCGTGGTGGTGATTTCCGCCGTGGCGGGAGAGCGGCGGGACGATTCCGTGTCGGTGCTGGAATGGCTGGAGAAACCGGTACGGGCGGACCGCCTGCTGGAAGTGCTGAAAAACGGCGCCTTGCCGCCGCCCAAGCCCCTGATCCTGCACGTGGAGGACGAGGAAGACATCCGCCGCGTCCTGCATGGCTTGCTGGGCGGGGACGCGGAAGTGATCGGCGCCGGCACCAAGGCCGAGGCCGAGGCCTTGCTGGGGCAAAGGAATTTTGACTTGGTGGTGCTGGATATCGGCCTGCCCGACGGCTCCGGCCTCGAGGTGCTGGATTTCATGGCGGCGCGCCGCCTCGCCATCCCCGTGGTGCTGTTTTCCGCCCACGAGACCGGCCCCGAGGTAAACTCCAGGGTGGCGGCGGCGCTGGTCAAGTCGCGCTCGAGCAACAAGGAGTTGGAGGAAACCATCCACCGGGTCATGGAGCGGCGCTATGGCGAAACACGCTAGACGGCTATCGGTCTTGATCGTCGACGACGACACGCTGATGCGGCAAGCCCTGCGGACCATCCTGCACGCGGGCGAGTTCGATATCGCCGGGGAGGCGTCCAACGGCGAGGACGCCATCAGCCAGTGCGTCAAGCAGAAACCCGACGTGGTGTTGCTGGACATCAACATGCCCCGCCTGGACGGCATTACTGTCCTGGCTAGAATTCGCGCCGGCCTGCCGGCATGCAAGGTGATCATGATCAGTTCCAACGCCACGGCCGACCGGGTGCGGGAAGCCATGACGGGCGGCGCCGCCGGCTTCATCGTCAAGCCCTTCAACGCCGCGCGGGTGGTGCAGGAAATCAAAAGCCTGTTGAAGAAATAGGGAGAGAGACATGGCCGAAAGCTTGAAACGCATCCTGTACGTGGAGGATGAACCGGATATCCGCGAGGTGGCGAAGCTGGCCCTGGAGGCCCTGGGGGGCTTCAGCGTGGAAATGTGCGCATCCGGCGAGGAGTCCCTGGAGAAGGCGCTGGCCTTCGCTCCCCAGTTCATTCTCCTGGATGTGATGATGCCGGGCATGGATGGCCCCACCACCCTGCGCCGCCTGCGGCAGTTGCCCCAATTGGCCTCGGTGCCGGTGGCCTTCATGACGGCCAAGGTCCAGCCCGGCGAGGTGGCGCAATACCTGGAACTGGGGGCCGTGGACGTGATTCCCAAGCCCTTCGACCCCATGACCCTTGCGGCCACCGTCAACGGCATCTGGGAGAGCAAGGTTCCCGGGGCCGCCAAGGCCTGAGAAAAGACGCTGGCGGCAGGCAGATGGAAAATCGGTCATTGATAGGAGTGGTGGGGGCGGCCCAGAGCGATTTGCGGCAGGCGATCCCGGCCCTGGAGGCGGCGGGTTTTTCGGTTTGCTGGCTGTCGTCCACCGGCGAGGTGGCGGCTCAGCGCCAACGGCAGGAGCCGGCGGCCTATCTCCTGGAGTGGGACGCCCTGCCGCCCGGTTTCCTGGCCGATGAGGTGTTCGCGCCCTTGCAGGACCATCCCTCGCCGCCGGCAGTGGTCGTGGTGGCGCGGCGGGATGACCTGGAAATCCGCCTGGCGGCGGTTCGCGCCGGCGGCACCCATTTCTTCACCTTTCCCCTGGAGTTGCCGCGCGTCACGGAGGCGCTGCGGCAGTCCGCGGCCATGGCGGATTACCGGCCCTACCGGGTGCTGGTGGTGGACGACGACCAGGCCGCGGCCAGCCAGATCGGACGGGTGCTGCGGCAGGGCGGCATGGTGGTGGAAGAGGTGACGGACCCGGCCGGGCTTCCCGCCGCCTTCCGCCGCTTCGGCCCCGAACTGGTGCTGATGGCCGAAGATATGCCGGGGGCCAGCGGCATCGAGCTCACCTCCGTGCTCCATCAGATGGAGGGGGGGCGCGACCTGCCCATCGTCGCCCTGCTGGACGGGACGGGGTTGCCCAGCGCCGCCGACCACGGCGGGGAGAATTTCCTCGTCAAGCCGGTGGACCCGAGGCTGCTGGTGCACGTGGCCATCATGCGCGTCAGCCGCTACCGCAAGATCGTCGAGGCAGTGGGGAGCCTGAAAGGCGCCCTGGAGCGGAACAGCCTGCTGGCGGCGGCCTTCGGCAGCCTGGAAAACGGCGTGATGATCACCGAGGGCACGCCGGCTCACCCCATCATTACCCTGGTGAATCCCGGCTTCAGCCGCTTGACCGGCTATTCCCAGGAGGAGGTGGTGGGGCGCACGCCGGGCTTCCTCTACGGTCCCGACACCGAGGGGCGGGCGGTGGTGAAGACCCGCGCCGCCATGGCGGAAGGCGTGCCCCTTACCTTTCACATGCTCAGCTACCGCAAGAACGGCGAGGAATTCTGGATCGAGATGGGGCTGTCGCCGGTCAAGGATGGCGGCGGCGAGGTTACCCATTGCGTCTGGATATTGTCGGACATCACCCTGCGCAAGGAGGCGGAGATCCGCCTGGAGGAAAGCGAGCAGCGCTACCGCTCGCTGTTCGAGAACTCCTTCGATGGCGTCTTTTCCTTCGACCGCGAGGGGCGCTATGTGTCCGTCAACCCCGCCGGGGAACGGATTGCCGGTTTTGGCCAGGACGAGCTGGCGGGGACGCCTTTCCTGGCCCATGTCGCCGATTATGACCGGGAGAGGGTCGCGGAACAATTCCAGCGCGTCCTCGGCGGGGAAGGCCTGACCGGCGAGGTGGACAGCATCAATAGCGAAGGCGACATCCGCCACCTGGAGTTCGAGGCCATTCCCATCCCCGCCGGCGACGCGGTGGCGGGCGCCTATGTCATCGTCCGTGACGTCACCGAGCGCAAGACCTACGAACGGGTGCTGGAGAAGAACAACGACAGCCTGCTGCGGGCGTCCATCGAACTGGAGCGGCAGAAGTTCACCCTCGACCAGCATGCCATCGTCAGCGCTTCCGATGCCCAGGGCATCATCAACTACGTCAACGACAAGTTTTGCGAAATCAGCCAGTACAGCCGGGAGGAGCTGCTGGGGAAGAGCCACGGCCTTCTCAATTCCGGCTACCATCCGCCGGAATTCTTCCGCCGCATGTGGGAAACCATCTCCCGGGGCGAGGTGTGGCACGGCATCCTGCGCAACCGCAAGAAGGACGGCACCTTTTATTGGGTGGATTCCACCATCGTCCCTTTCCTCGACAAGGATGGGCGTCCCTATCGTTATTTGTCGGCCCGAACCGACATCACCGAGCGCGTCGAGGCGGAAACAAAATTGCGCATGGGCCGGGAAACGGAGGGGTCCCTGCGCCGCATTCTCGCCCTGGCGATCACGCCCGCCCCCATCGTGGGCATCCTCGACCAAGCCCTGGACGTGATCCTTTCCGTCTCCTGGCTCGGCCTCAAGCCCCGGGCCGCGATGTTCCTGATGGACGAAAAGGAGGACGTGCTGCGGCTGACGACCCAGCGCAATATGTCCGCGGCGGCGGCCAAGGCCTGCGAGCGGGTCGCCATGGGCCAGTGCCTGTGCGGCCGCGCCGCCCAGGAGGCCAAGACCGTCTATGCCCACTGCCTGGACGAGCGCCACGAGCTGCGTTACCCCGGCATCGAGGAGCATGGCCACTACAGCGTGCCCATCGTTTCCGAGGGCAAGGTCCTGGGCGTGCTGGTCACTTATCTGGAACACGGCCATGCCTTCGATGCGGGGGAGGTGGGCTTCCTCGAGGCGGTGGCCCATACCCTGGCCAACGTCATCAAGCGCAAGGCCACCGAGGTCGAATTGCTGCGCGCCATGGAGGTGGCCGAGCGGGCCAGCCGCGCCAAGTCGGAATTCCTGTCGCGCATGAGCCACGAACTGCGGACCCCCCTCAACGCCATTCTCGGTTTCGCCCAGCTGCTGGAGTCGGACCCGGTGGAACCCCTGTCCGCCAGCCAGAACGAAAGCGTCGAGCAAATCCTGCAGGCCGGCTGGCACCTGCTGGAGCTGATCAACGAGGTGCTCGACCTGTCCCGCATCGAGGCGGGAAAGCTGCAGCTTTCCCTGGAGAGCGTGGACGTCGCCGATCTGGCCATGGAATGCCGGAACCTGCTCGGGCCCATGGCCGCCCAGCGGGGCATCGCCATCGTGGACCGGCGCGACGGCACCCCTTTGCCCCGGGTCTACGCGGACCGCGTGCGCCTTAAGCAGGTGCTGCTCAATCTCCTTTCCAACGCCATCAAGTACAACCGGGAGCAGGGCGCCATTACCCTTTCCTACGGCGAGCAGCCCGACCACCGGCTGCGCCTGTCGGTCAGCGATACCGGCGAGGGCATTCCTCCGGAGCGCCTGGATTCCCTCTTCGAATCCTTCAACCGCCTGGGGGCCGAGGATACGGAGGTCGAGGGGACGGGCATCGGCCTGGTGATCACCAAGCGCCTGGTGGAACTGATGGGGGGGAGCATCGGCGTCGAGAGCCAGCCGGGGAAGGGCAGCACCTTCTGGATCGACCTGGTGGCCTGCTCCGCCACCAGCGCCCCCGCCGCGGAATTGCGGAAGAAACCCGAGCCGGGGCAAGAGGGCCCCCGCTCCTTGCCGACCCTGCTATACATTGTGGATAACCCCGTGGACCTCAAGCTGGTGGAGCAGCTGATCGCCCAGATCGGCGGCCTGCGCCTCCTGACGGCGCCGGACGAGATGGCGGGCCTGGAGGCGGCCGCCCGGCGCGGGGTGGATGTCGTCCTGCTGGACGCCGACCGGCCGGGGCAAGACGTTCACGAAACCTTGGCGCGCATTCGGCAGCGCGAGGAGACGCGGGAGGTCCCCGTTCTGGCGCTGTCCGCCAACGCCTCCTCGGTGGAGGTGGACAGGGGCCGGGCGGCCGGTTTCCGCGATTATCTGGCCAAGCCCCTGGATGTGAAGCGTTTCCGGGGGGCCCTGGAAACGGTGCTGGCCGAGGTCAGGGGGCGCCGGAGCAATCTTGCCGAGAAGGACCCGGAATCATGAGCGAAGCGGAATTCCATCAGAAGATGGCGTCCTTGAAGGAGCTTTACCGCGGCCAGCTTCCCGGCAAGCTGGACGAACTGGATGTCCTGTGGCGCAAGTTGCGCGATGCCGGCGGCAAGGCCGGCGAATGGGCGGATTTCGTGCGCGGCATACACAGCCTCGGCGGGTCCGGCGCGGTGTTCGGGTTCACCGCCTTGAGCGCTTTCAGCCGGGCCTTGGAGCTTTTCCTCCAGCCGATCGCGGACCATCCGGACACCCTTACCGATGCCCTGCGTTATGAAATCGATGACCGCTTGGCGGAGCTGCGCCGTTTCGCGGACGGCGCGGAGCCAGAGCAAGCGCTTCCCGCCGCCACCCCGGCTCCCCCGGCGCCGGAAACGGTCGAGCGGCGGATCTTCGTGGTGGAGAGCGACGAAGCCCTGATGGCGGACATCGTCCAGCAGCTGGGGTATTACGGTTACCAGGTGGAGCGGTTCGGCGCCGTGGCCGGCATGATGGGGGCCTTGCGCGGCCAGTCGCCGATGGCGGTGTTGCTGGATTTGGATTGCGTCGGCGCGCAAGGGGCGCTGGAAGCCTGGCGGCAGATGGACAATCCCCCGCCCCTGCTGCTGTTCTCCTACCGCAGCGACCTGGATGCGCGGCTGGCGGCGGCCCGTGGCGGAGCCAGGGCCTATTTCGCCAAGCCGGTGGAATTCAATGCCCTGATCGACGCCCTCGACAATCTTGCCGCCGACCTTTCCGCGGAACCCTACAATGTCCTGATCGTCGAGGATACGGCATCCCTCGGCGAGTACTACGCCAGCGTGCTGCAAAACGCGGGCATGGCCACCCAGCTGGTGACCGACCCCCTGCGCATCATGGAGGGCCTGGCCGATTTCAACCCCGAGCTGATCCTGATGGATATGTACATGCCCGGTTGCAGCGGCACCGAGCTGGCGGCGGTGATTCGCCAGCTTGAGTCCTACGTCAGCGTGCCCATTGTTTTCCTTTCCTCGGAAACCGACGTCAACCGCCAGTTGGAGGCCCTGGGCCAGGGCGGGGACGATTTTCTCACCAAGCCCATCCGCCCCGAGCATCTGGTGTCCTCGGTCCGCATCCGGGCAGACCGCTACCGCATCCTGCGCCACTTCATGGTGCGGGACAGCCTGACCGGCCTGCTCAACCACACCCGCACCAAGGAGCGGCTCGACATCGAATTGGCGCGGGCCGAGCGCCTGAAATCTCCCTTGAGCTTCGCCATGATCGACATCGATCATTTCAAGCAGGTCAATGATGTCCATGGCCATCCCACGGGCGACCGGGTGATTCGCAGCCTGTCGCGCCTGCTGGTCCAGCGCCTGCGCAAAACCGACATCGTCGGACGCTACGGGGGAGAGGAGTTCGCGGTGGTGCTGCCGGATACGCCCATCCATCAGGCGGAGCGGGTGCTCAACGAGGTGCGGGAGAGTTTTTCCAAGATTCTCCAGCCCGCCGAGGGCAAGGGCTTCAGCTGCACCTTCAGTTGCGGCATCGCCGCCTATCCGGCCCATGCCACGGCGGCCGAGCTCAACAATGCCGCCGACGAGGCCCTCTACGCCGCCAAGGGCGCCGGCCGCAACCGGGTGGTCAGAAGCGGCGCGGCCTAAGGCTGGCGGAAAAGGTTTAAACCCAGATTGTCCATTCTGGCGCGGGATGATGGCGAGACGGATTGCGAGTGGGTTTGCGCACTCGCGCCAAGCCAATAGCCTGGCCTAGTGGCGCGAAGCGAGGGCGCAAGGACGCCGCAAAGCGTCCGCCCGCGCCCGCGCAGGCCCGAAGGGCCGCCTAATGGATAATCTGGGTTAAAAGGGAATTTCCACGATCCCGCCGGCGCGGGCGATGCCTTTGACGATTTGCCCGGAGGGGGTGCGCACCTGCACCGGCTGGCCGTCCTCGGCGTTGCCCATGGCCTTGCCCTCGGCGGAGACGGAAAACCCGGCGCCCTTGGCGGTGATTTTCACCGCCTGGCCCTGGAAGACCACCATCTTCGCCCGCAGCATGTCGGCCCGCAGGGGATAGCCCGCCGGGATGCTGGAGACGAGGGTTTTGCCGATGGCCTCGTTCTGGTCGGTGATGACGCCGGCGGGAAGCTGGGTCAGGTCCTGCTTCTGCAGCGACAGGTCGGCCAGGGAAAGGGCTTGCCCCTGGGCCAGGGGACGGGCGCTGACGATGGCCATGCCCATGACCCTGACCGTGACGGGAATGTACACGGTCCAGGGGACCGGCACGCTGCAGCGCAGCCCCACGGTGGCGTTGCCCCACAGCCGGGAACCGGCGGGCAGAAAGGCTTCGGGCTGGGCGCAGCGGGGCAGGCGCAGGCGGGAATCCACGGCCCCGACGGTGACTTCGGCGCCGGGCTGGCCGGCAGTCTGCTGGGCGACGAAGTTTTCCGCCAGTTGCTTCAGGGAGGCGGGGGTTTCCAATTCTTCCGCGCCGCGGGCGGCGGTGGCCAGGAGCAACAGAGGAAGCAGGAGAGAGATGAATTTCGTCATGGGTCGCGGGGAGGGTGGCTGCTCCCCGACCATTCTAAAGCCATCGCCCGTTCACCACAATGTCGGGGATTCCCCGCATTGACTGCCGGCCATGGGGCTTCGATAATCCCACCACTCCTTATACTGGAAACGGTTCCATGGCCAATCCTGCCAACCCGATCGACCTCGCCCGGGAAACCATCAAGACCCTGACCACCCGCCGCCTTCCGCCGACGCCGGATAACTATCGCCTGATCTACGACGAGATTGCCGGGGTCGCCTCCCATTTTTCCGACGAGGCCCGTTTGCTGCGCAAGGTGCTCCACCTGTTGGTGGAAGGGGGGCATGCCAAGCCGGCGGTGTTGAAGGCGGCGGAAAAGAATCTGGCGGCCCGGGACTGGAAGGCCCTCGAGGAGGAGCTGGCCGCCGTGCTGGGCGCCAAGGATGGCGAGCCGGCCGATTGGGGAAACCTGGTGCGGGAACTGGTCAGGCAATGGGAGCGCAAGCAGAGCGGCCTCAATATGCCGAAAAAACAGGCGGCCCTGGAGCGGGTGCTGATCAACTTCGGTTCCGATGCCGCGGCCCTTTACGACAAGCTGAAGGCCCTGGTCCAGGCCTGGGCGGATAACCGCGCCTCCCCCGTGGGGGTGCCGGTGGCCGAGGAGGAAGAGCTTGCCACGGAAGGCGAGACGCCGCTGCCTCCCGCAGAGGCGGCTCCTTCCTCGCCGGGGGCGGCCAGCGCGGAAGACCTCGGCCTGCTGCGGGAAATCGTCGCCCAAAGCCTGCTGATGGGGGTCGTGCCGCGGATTTCCCAGTTCCGGGATTTGAGCGAGGAGGCCACCCACCTGGCCGAGGCCGCCAAGGCGGCCCAGGACGAGGTGGCCCTGCGCGCGTTGTCGAAGAACCTGAAACAGTTCTGGATCAAGCTTGCCCTGCGCAATGAAACCGATGCCGAGGTGTTGGCCGGGCTGATGCGCCTCCTTCGCCTGCTGGTGGACAACATGGGCGAGCTGATGGCGGACGATCAGTGGCTCCACGGCCAGGTGGAAGTAGTGCGGGACATCATTTCCCAGCCCCTCAACCTGCGGGTGATCTACGACGCGGAGCAGAGCTTCAAGGAAGTGCTGTACAAACAGGGGGTGCTGCGGCAAAGCCTGCAGGAGGCCAAGGAGACCCTCAAGACCATGGTCGCCAGCTTCATCGACCGGCTGGGGGAAATGACCACCAGCACCGACGATTACCACAAGAAAATCGAGAAGTATGCCGACGATATCGGCAAGGCCAACGACATCACCCAGATCAACCGCCTGCTGGCGGACCTGATGACGGACACCAAGGGCATTCAGCTCGATATCCAGCGCTCCCGCGACGAACTGGTCGAAACCCGCCGCCGGGTGGAGGAGGCGGAGGCGAAGGTGCGCGAACTGGAGGCGGAGCTGGACGAGGTGAGCGCCATGGTCAAGCAGGACCACCTTACCGGCGCCCTCAACCGCCGCGGCATGACGGATGCCTTCGAACAGGAGAAGGCGCGGGCCGAGCGGACCCAGGCTCCCCTGAGCGTGGCGATCATGGACGTCGACCACTTCAAGCGGCTCAACGACACCTATGGCCACGATGCCGGCGACAATGCCCTGATCCACCTGGTGAACGTGGTGAAGGACGTCATCCGCCCCACCGATGTGCTCGCCCGTTTCGGCGGCGAGGAATTCGTGCTCCTGCTGCCGTCGACGGAGGTGGAGGATGGCGTGCACGTCATGGTCCGGGTGCAGCGGGAATTGACCAAGCGCTTTTTCCTCCATGACAACCAGCGGATATTGATCACCTTCAGTTGCGGCGTGGCCCGCTGGCGGGAAGGGGAAGCCGCCGACGATGTGATTGCCCGGGCCGACAAGGCCCTCTACCTCGCCAAGGAATCCGGGCGCAACCGGGTGCTGGCGGCGACGGAATAGGTTCTTCGCCGGGGGCGGCAATCTTTGCCGCTCCCGTTCTCTCCCAAGGGGGTGGCCGGAGCTTTCCGGTCCGCCAAACCCCCGTCCTTATTGATTCTCCTGATGTTGTCGTGGTCTTGGCACGCTTCCTGCTAACCGTAGGGCAAAGATAGTGGAGGCAGCCATGCTCGGCAGTATCGATCAGGAATTCCGGTTTTTGCACAGCGCCCTGAATTTGCGGGCGGAGCGGCAGCAGGTGCTGGCGTCGAACATTGCCAACGCCGATACGCCGAACTACAAGGCGCGGGATTTCGATTTTGCCGCCGAGTTGCGCCAGGCGGGTGGCCAGCGCGGCGCCCTGACGATGGCGGTGACGTCTTCCGGTCATCTGCGGGGCGATGTTTCCTCGCTGCCGGGGGTCAAGGAGCTCTACCGGACCGACGTGCAGCCGAGCATCGACGGCAACACGGTGAACATGGACATGGAACGCGCCCAGTTCACGGAGAATGCCCTGCACTACCAGTTCATTGCCGACCGCATCAGCGGCAAGGTGCGTGACCTGTTGCTGGCGGCGAAAGGACAGTAATCATGTCGTTATCTAATGTGTTCAATATCGCCGGCAGCGGCATGATGGCGCAGTCCATGCGTCTCAACGTGGTGGCGAGCAACCTGGCCAACGCCGACAGCGTGACCAGCTCCAATGGCCAGCCCTACCGGGCCCGTCAGGTGGTATTCGCCGCCAAGCCCCTGGAGAACGGCGACACGGCGGGAGCGGTAGGGGTGAAGGTGAACGGCGTGGTCGAAGACCCGACTCCCTTGAAGATGGTGTACGACCCCCACAACCCCGCGGCGGACGGCAACGGCTACGTGGCGATGCCCAACGTGAACGTGGTGGAGGAAATGGTGAACATGATTTCCGCCTCCCGTTCCTATCAGAACAACGTGGATATGATGAACACGGCCAAGACCCTGATGCTGAAAACCCTCAGTATCGGCCAGGCCGGTTGATGAAGGAGTCGAATCATGAGCTTGAGCGTAACTAGTTCCATCGTCTCGGATGCGACGAACACCAAAAACACGGCGGCGTCATCGTCAACGAATAGCGTGGCCGATGCCCAGGACCGTTTTCTCAAGTTGCTGGTGACGCAGATGCAGAACCAGGACCCGCTGAACCCCATGGACAACGCCCAGGTGACTACCCAGATGGCGCAGATTCAGACGGTGAGCGGCATCGAGAAGCTTAACCAGACGCTGCAGTCCCTGAGCGCCTCTTACGCCGCTACCCAGACCATGCAGTCGGCTTCCATGATCGGCCATAGCGTGCTCACCGATGGCAACCTGCTGACCCTGAAGGGCGGCGCCGCCGTGGCGGGCATCGATCTGAGCGCCGCGGCCGACCAGGTGGAGGTCGATGTCTACGACCAGTACGGCACCCTGGTGAACACCAACAAGCTCGGCGGACGGGATGTCGGCAGTTTCGCCTTCCAGTGGGACGGCAAGGACGACAAGGGCAACGCTCTTCCCGACGGCAACTACAGCTTTACCGTGAAGGCGGCCAAGGGGTCCGATAAAGTGGATGCGACGGCTCTGGCCGTTGGGCTGGTGAACAGCGTGCGGCTGACGTCCACCGGTTCGTTGTTGAACGTGCAGGGCCTTGGCGAAGTCGATATGGCCAAGGTACGGCAGATTTTCTGATTAGGAGGCAGTCATGTCTTTCCAGCAAGGTTTGAGTGGTCTCAACACTTCGTCCAAGAACCTGGACGTCATCGGCAACAACGTCGCCAACGCTCAGACGGTGGGCTTCAAGGGCTCCCAGGCCCAGTTCGCCGACGTCTACGCGGCCTCCCTGACGGGGGCGGCCGGCACCCAGATCGGTCTCGGCGCCAAGCTGTCGACGGTGGCCCAGTACTTCACCCAGGGCAACATCTCGGTGTCCAACAACCCTCTCGACATGGCGATCAACGGCAAGGGCTTCTTCCGTATGAGCGACAACGGTGCCGTCACCTACACCCGCAACGGCCAGTTCCAGACCGACAAGCAGGGCTATATCGTGGACAGCGGCGGCCGGCACCTGACGGGTTACGGCGTGACCACCATCCCCGACCCCAACAATCCCACCGCCACCATCGACGTGCCGGATACCGGCACGCCGCTTGATCTGCGCATCGACCCCAACGCCCAGAGCAACCCGAAGCAGAGCGCCAACGCCGTGCTGACCTACAACCTGGATTCCCGTCTGTCGTCGCCGACCCTGGGCTTTGTTCCCACCTCGGCGACCCCGGCGCCCCAGACCTACAACAGCGCCACCTCCGTCCAGGTTTACGACTCCCTCGGCAATGCCCACAGCCTGACCTCCTATTTCGTCAAGCTGAATTCCATCGGCGGCGTGGCTACCCCCAACGCCTGGGCGGTGTTCATGTCCCTGGATGGGGCGCCGATCAACAACGGCGTCAACAACACGGTGGATATCGGTACTAGCGCTGGCGCCAGCCTGGGGCAGCCGCTGGTGATGCAGTTCAACACCGACGGCACGCTTAACACGGCGGCCGGGTACCGTTCGGGCGGAACCTATAATGGCGCCACGCAGGATGTGACGGGCGGCACGACCTTCGCTTCCAACCCGCCTCCCATGGTGCGCCTCTACCTGGACCGGGTGGCCACCGCCCTGGGCAAGACCAACGGCGCCACCACCCCGGTGGACATCAGCTTCGACATGAAGAGCTCCACACAGTTCGGCGCCGACTTCGCCGTCAGCGTGGCGACCCAGGACGGCTATGCCTCCGGCAAGCTGTCCGGCTTCAGCATCTCCCCCAACGGCGGCGTGCTGGCCCGCTACACCAACGGCCAGACCACCACCCTGGGTTACGTGCGCCTGACCAACTTCCCCAATCCCCAGGGCCTGCTGCCCATGGGCAACAACCAGTGGATCGAGACCTCCGCCTCCGGCCAGCCGGTGGAGGGGACGCCGGGCGTGGGTTCCTTCGGCGTCACCCAGTCGGGGGCGGTGGAGGATTCCAACGTGGACCTGACCCAGGAACTGGTGAACATGATCACCGCCCAGCGCGTGTATCAGGCCAACGCCCAGACCATCAAGACCCAGGACCAGGTGCTGAACACCCTGGTGAACCTGCGCTAAGAGCGGCTCGGGAGGCTGAAGCGTGGACAAGATGATCTACATCGCCATGACGGGGGCCAAGCACGCCATGTATCAGCAGGCGGCGACGGCCCACAACCTGGCGAATGCCTCCACCACCGGTTTCCGCGCCGAACTCAACGCCTTCCGTGCCTTGCCGGTTTACGGCGACGGCATGCCGACCCGGGTGTTCGTCGCCGACTCCACCGTCGGCGCCGATTTTACCCCCGGCGTGCTGCAGGATACCGGCCGGGACTTGGACGTGGCGGTCGAGGGCAAGGGCTGGCTCGCGGTGCAGATGCCCGACGGCACCGAGGCCTATACCCGCGACGGCAGCTTGCAGATGAGCCCCAACGGCCTGCTGCAGACCCGCCACGGCCTCAACATCATGGGCGATGCGGGGCCTATCGCCATCCCGCCCAACGTCGTCGTGAGCGTCGGCAAGGACGGCACCGTTTCCACCGTGCCGACGGACCAGACGCCCAATACCGTCGCGGTGCTGGGCCGCATCAAGCTGGTCAATCCCCCCGAGGGGGACCTGGTGAAGAGCGGCGACGGCCTGTTCCGCCTCAAGGACGGCAACCCCGCGCCCGCCGACGTCAACGTCAAGCTGACTTCCGGCGCCCTGGAGGGCAGCAACGTCAACGTGGTGGATTCCCTGGTCAGCATGATCGACCAGGCCCGCGCCTTCGAAATGAACATGCGCCTGCTGCGCACCGCCGACGAGGATTCCCAGCAGGCCAGCCGCATCATGAACCTCAACGGATAAACGGCCATAAGGATTAAGCCATGATTCGCTCCCTCTGGATCGCCAAAACCGGCCTGGATGCCCAGCAGACCAATATCGACGTCATTTCCAACAACCTGGCCAACGTCAGCACCAACGGTTTCAAGCGGACCCGGGCGGTCTTCGAGGACCTGCTGTACCAGACCATGCGCCAGCCGGGGGCCCAGTCCTCCCAGCAAACCCAGCTTCCCTCCGGTTTCCAGCTCGGCACCGGCGTCCGCCCCGTGGCGGCGGAGCGCATCCATACCCAGGGCAACCTGCAGCAGACGGGTAATTCCCTCGACGTGGCCATCAACGGCAGGGGTTTCTTTCAAATCCTGATGCCCGACGGCTCCACGGCCTACACGCGGGACGGTTCGTTCCAGATGGACAACCAGGGGCAGGTGGTGACCTCCAGCGGCTACCAGGTGCAGCCGGCCCTGACCATTCCCGCCGACGCCCTGTCCGTCACCATCGCCAAGGACGGCACGGTGTCGGTCACCCAGCCCGGCAACCCGCCCCAGACCACCCAGATCGGCAATATCCAGCTGGTGAACTTCGTCAACCCGGCCGGTTTGCAGAGCATGGGCGAAAACCTTTACGTGGAGACGGCCTCCTCCGGCGCGCCCCAGCCCAACACCCCCGGCACCAACGGCCTGGGCGTGCTCAACCAGGGTTACGTGGAAACCTCCAACGTCAACGTGGCGGAAGAACTGGTGAACATGATTCAGGCGCAACGGGCCTACGAACTCAATTCCAAGGCGATTACCGTTTCCGACCAGATGCTCCAGCGGTTGACGCAGCTCTAAGGCGGCTATCGGCTTAGGGGTCCGGCCCCGGCGGCAAAAATTGCCGCCGGGGCGTTGCCGCTTGCGGCGGGCGTTCGCAGGGGGGCGGCCAGGGGAAAGGGTTTGCGCGTTTCTCGCGGACATGGCACGTGAATTGCTTCTTTGGTATGCAAATGCAAGTCAAGGAGGCTTCACGATGTCGCGCAACGCCCTAGGATTCGGATTGTTGGCCCTGCTGGTGGCCGGCTGCGCCACTCCCCCGTCCACCAACGTGTATCAGCCCATGTCGGCGCGTCCCGCGCCGCTGCCCCAGGCGCAAGGCGGGAACGGCGCCATCTACCAGGCGGGGACGAGCCGCATGAACCTCTTCGAGGACCGCCGCGCCCGCTACGTGGGAGACACCCTGACCGTGGTGATCAACGAGAAGAACAGCGTCAGCTCCAAAACCAACAAGACCGACAGCCACAGCAGCAGCAACACCTACAAGCTCGACCCGCGCATTTTCGGCGGCGGCACGTCGAGCTCGACGGGCGGCACGACCACCGTCAGCACCACCCTCCTCGATTCCTCTGCCGCCAATTCGGCCCAGGACAAGAACCAGAACGACAATTCGGGCACCTTCACCGGCACCATCACCGTCACGGTGGTGGAAGTGCTGCCCAACGGCAACCTGATCGTCAGCGGCGAGAAGCAGATCGCCGTGGATCACAAGACCGAGTACCTGAGGCTTTCCGGCGTCGTGAACCCGACCAACGTCACCGGCGCCAATACGGTGAGCTCGACCCAGATCGCCGATGCGCGGGTCGAGTACAAGGGCGACGAGAGTCTCGACAAGGCGCAGCTGATGAGCTTCCTGACCCGCTTCTTCCTGACGGTGATGCCGTTCTGATGGCGAAAGGGCAGATGATGAACAGACTCTGGCGGCAACTCGCGTTCTTCCTGGCGGCGGTCTGCTTCGCGGCGGGTGCGCAGGCGGAACGAATCAAGGACTTGGCCTCGGTGCAGGGGGTCCGTTCCAACCAGCTGGTGGGCTACGGCCTGGTGGTGGGCCTGGACGGCACCGGCGACCAGACCACCCAGACCCCTTTCACGGTGCAGAGCATCATCAGCATGATGAACCAGCTCGGCATCGTCATCCCCCCCGGCACCAACCTGCAGCTGAAAAACGTGGCGGCGGTGATGGTGACCGCGGCGTTGCCGGCCTACGCCCGGCCCGGCCAGGAAATCGACGTCACCGTGTCCTCCATGGGCAACGCCAAATCCCTGCGGGGCGGCACCTTGCTGATGACCCCGCTGAAGGGCGCCGACAACCAGGTTTACGCCATTGCCCAGGGCAACGTGGTGATCGGCGGCGCCGGCGCGGCAGCCGGCGGCGCCAGCACCCAGGTGAACCAGTTGTCCTCCGGCCGCATCGCCGCCGGGGCGACGGTGGAGCGGGGGGTGAACACGCCCCTGGGGCAGGGGGAGTTCGTCAACCTGGAGCTGCACGACACCGACTTCACCACCGCCAACCGCGTGTCCCAGGCCATCAATCTCGCCTACGGCAGCGGCACCGCGCGGGCCTTGGACGGGCGCCTGATCCAGGTGGCCGCCCCCGGGGACAACAACCAGCGGGTGGCCTTCCTCTCCCGCGTCGAGAACCTGCACGTGGAGCCGGGGGAGACGGCGGCCAAGGTGATACTCAATGCCCGCACCGGCTCCATCGTCATGAACCAGACCGTGACGGTGGAACCCTGTGCCGTGGCCCATGGCAACCTGTCGGTGACCATCAGTTCCGAGCCGGTGGTGAGCCAGCCCGGCGCGCTGTCGCCGGGGAGGACGGTGGCGCTGCAACGGTCCCAGATCGAGATCAAGGCCGACAAGGGGCAGCTGGTATCCGTGCCGCAAAGCGTTTCGTTGAGCGATGTGGTGAAGGCCCTCAACTCCGTCGGGGCCACGGCCCAGGACCTGCTCTCCATCCTCCAGGCCATGAAGGCGGCCGGCGCTCTGCGCGCCGAGCTGGAAGTGATATGATGGGCCGGGTCTAGCCACGGCCGTGGCTTCTTCACTGATGTCGGTTCCGCATAGCGCCATGAACTCCAACGTCGATCTTACCTCCAGGCTGGCACTGGATGTCCAGAGCGTGGACAGCCTGCGCCTGCAGGCCAAGCAGGACCCCCTGGCGGCGGTCAAGTCGGCGGCCAAGCAGTTCGAGGCCATGTTCCTGAACATCCTCTTCAAGAGCATGCGCGACGCCACGCCCCAGGACTCGCTGTTCGATAGCAGCCAGAGCCGCATGTTCACCCAGATGCTGGACCAGCAGATGGCGCAGAAAATTTCCACCACCGGCAAGGGAATAGGGCTGGCCGAGGCGCTGACGCAGCAACTGATGCGCGCCTATAAGAACAATACGCCCCCCAGCGCCCAGGCGGACGGCAAGGAGGCGCAGGCCTACCCCCTCAAGGCGGAGGCGGCCCCGATGCCTCTAAATCAAGGCTTGCCGGCCTCGGGTCTGCCGCTTTCCTCCCCGTCCGGCGGCGACGGGCGCAAGGAATTCGTCGGCCGCCTCTGGCCTCACGCGGTGGAGGCGGGCCAATCCCTCGGCGTGCCGCCCCACTTCCTGATTGCCCAGGCGGCCCTGGAAAGCGGCTGGGGCAAGGGGGAGATCCGCGGCGCGGACGGAAAACCCAGCTACAACCTGTTCGGCGTCAAGGCCGGAGCCGGCTGGAAGGGGGAGGTGGTCCACGCCGCCACCACCGAATACGTCAACGGCCAGGCCCAGGCGACGACGGAGCCCTTCCGCGCCTATGCCTCCTATGCCGATGCCTTCCGCGATTACGCCGGCTTGCTGGCCAACAACCCTCGCTATGCCTCCGTGCTGCAGCACTCCGCCGACCCCAACGCCTTCGCCCAGGAGCTGCAGCGGGCGGGGTACGCCACCGACCCCATGTACGCCTCCAAGCTGTCCCGCATCATGGCCAGCAACGCCTTCCGGGAAGCTCTCGCCGGCTGAGGCGCGGGGCTTGCCGATGGCGGCAATAATTGCCGTCCCTTGGTTCCTTGAAAACCTCCAACGCCAGCGCTGATAAGGCTTTCCAATATTGGCACGTTTTGTGCTGAAATCAGGGCAAGCGTTATGGAATGTCGGCTCAAGAATTTCCGATTCGTGCCGAAAAATACTGAACGTCCCGACATGTATCAAACGGTCGGGGCGCGGGAGAAAGAAACATGGGAAGCATCTACGGAACCGGTATCAGCGCCCTGCTGGCCTCGCAGGCGGGAATCCTGACGACCCAGCACAACATCGCCAACGTCAACACGGATGGCTACCACCGTCAGCAGACCATCCAGGTGACCAACGTGCCCCAGTTCACCGGCGCCGGGTTTATCGGCAACGGCGTGAACGTGGATACCGTGAAGCGCATCTACAACCAGTACCTGGACGCCCAGGTGCTGCAAACCGATGCCCAGCAGAACCAGCTGCAGGCCTATTACGACCAGATCAGCCAGATCGACAACATGCTGGCGGACCAGACCTCGGGCCTGACTCCCGCCCTGAGTTCCTTTTTTCAGGGCGTTGGCGACGTGGCGGCCAACCCCAGCTCGATTCCCGCCCGCCAGTCCATGATCGGCACCGCCCAGGCGATGGTGTCGCGGATTCACGCCCTCGACAGCCGTTTGCGGGACATCCGCACCGGCATCAATACCCAGCTCACCAGCGTCACCCAGCAGATCAACTCCTATTCCACCCAGATCGCCAGCCTGAACAAGCAGATCGCGGTCGCCGAGAGCTCCGCCGGCACGGACCAGGCCAACGATCTGCACGACCAGCGCGACCAGCTGGTGGCGAACCTGAACAAGCTGGTGAAGGCCAATGTCGTGGTGCAGAGCGACGGCAGCTACAACGTCTTCATCGGCAACGGCCAGGCGCTGGTGGTGGGGCAGAGCACCTATCAGCTTTCCGCCCGGCAATCCCTGGACGATCAGGAGCAGCTCGACCTGTTCTACCAGACCAGCCCGGGAACCAACAATTACGTGGCCATCAAGTCCGATCTGCTGACCGGCGGCCAATTGGGCGGCCTGCTGAAGTTCCGCAGCGAAAGCCTGGATGCCGCCCAGAACGCCCTGGGACGGGTTGCCATCGGCATCGCCCAGACCTTCAACGACCAGCACCGTTTGGGGACGGACCTCAACGGCCTGGCCGGCGGGGATTTCTTCACCGTGGGTCAGCCCTCGGTGCTGCCCAACACCCAGAACACGGGGACGGGCGCGGTGTCGGCGAGCATCAATGACGTCGGCGCCCTGACCACCAGCGACTACAGCCTCTCCTATCTCGGCGGCAACAACTACAGCCTGATTCGCCTGTCCGATAACACCACCACCAACTTCACCAGCGCGGTGCCGGCGACGAAAACGGTGGACGGCATGACCATCAAGATTACCGCGGTGCCCAACGCCAACGACAGCTTCCTCATCCGGCCCACCCGCAACGGCTCGCGGGACATGGACGTGGCCATCAGCGATGCCAGCCGGATTGCCGCCGCCGCGCCGATGCGGACCAACGCCACTTCCACCAACACGGGAACGGGGGCGATTTCCCTCGGGTCCGTGGTGCCGCCGGTGGGCAATGTCACCCTTACCTTCAACGGTGCCGCCAACGCCTTCGACGTGGTGGACAACACCACCGGCGCGACCATCGCCGCCGCCGTTCCCTATACCGGCGCCAATCAGGTGATCCAGTATCCGGCGGGCACCGGCTGGCCGATCAACGTATCCGCCCCCGCCGGCGGCACCGTGATCAACGTCAACAAGACCGCCACCAGCGTCGCGTCCGGCAGCGCTACCGTCAGTCCGACGGTGGACAACAACGTGACGGTGACTTTTACCGATGCCACCCACTACAACGTGGTGGACGCCAACGGCAACAACCTGGCGCTCAACGTGGTGTATAGTCCCGCCACCGGCGCCACCCTGGCCTATAATGGCTGGACGGCCAACCTGTCTGGCGCGCCGGCCACCGGTGACACCTTCACCGTCGCGCCCAACGTCAACGGCACGATGGACAACCGCAACGCCCTGGCCTTGGCGGCCCTGCAAACCAAGAGCACGATGGTGAACAACAGTTCCGGTTCGCCCACCACGTCCTATGTCGGCGCTTACAGCCAGATGGTGAGCGAGGTGGGAAACAAGACGAAGGAAATCGATATCACCAACAAGGCGCAAAAAACCTTGGTGGACCAAGTGAAACAATCCCAGCAGTCCCTCTCCGGGGTCAACCTGGACGAGGAAGCGGCGAACCTGATCCGCTACCAGCAGGCCTACCAGGCGGCGGGCAAGATGATCCAGGTGGCGACCACCATGTTCGACACGCTGCTCAGCCTGGGCAAGTAAGGAGATAGATCATGAGAGTCTCTACTCCAACCCTCTATGAACGGGGCATAACGGCGATTCAGGACCAGACCGGCAACCTGCTCAAGATCAACGAGCAGATCGCCGCCATGCGCCGCGTGCTGACGCCGGCGGACGACCCGGTGGCGGCGGCGCGGGCCATGGAGGTCACCCAGTCCCAGAGCGCCAACGACCAGTACCTCAACAACCAGAAAGTGGCCGATAACACGCTGGCCCAGGAGGACACCACCCTCAGCCAGGTGGGCGACCTGCTCCAGCACATCCGCCAGCTGGCGGTGGATGCCGGCAACGGCGCCTACGACAACACCAACCGGGGCTACATTGCCAAGGAGCTGCGCAGCAACCTGCAGCAGCTGATGGGATTCGCCAACACCACCGATGGCAACGGCGCCTACCTGTTCTCCGGCTTCCAGGGCGGGGTAATCCCTTTCTCCACCACCGGCGGGGCTTCGGCGCCCGTCCAGTACAACGGCGACCAGGGGCAGCGGCTGCTGCAGATCAATGCCTCGCGGCAGATTCCCGTCAGCGATTCCGGCGCCGATATCTTCATGAACGTGAAGAACGGCAACGGCACCTTTTCGGCCTCGCCGGCCGCCACCAACAACGGCACGGGGGTCATCAACACCGGCAACGTTCTTGACCCCACCAAGTGGAATGCGGCGGGCCTGAGCAAGGACTATTCGGTGAAGTTCCGCACCCTCCCCACCACCATTACCCCCGCCCCGGGCGCCGGCAACGAGATCGGCATCTCGGACACGGCGGCCTGGAGCGCGACCGGCCAGAGCGTCAACGTGACGTTTGGCGCCGGCACCTATACCGTCACCGACAAGACCCACGGCACGACCACCGGTCCCATCGCCTACACGGGCGCGCCGATTACCATCCAGGGCGCCGGCCTGTCGTTCAACTGGGACCCGGGGGCGGGGGCGTCCTTCGATATCGGCGGCAGCGCCACCACCTACGACATCATCGACAACGTCAGCGGCAATTCCCTCATCACCGGCGCCGCGCCTCCCGCAACGGGCGCCTATCCGCGCACCTACACCAGCGGCCAGGCCATTCCCTTTTCCAACCTGGCGGTGCCGGCGGCGGGCTCCGACTACGGCGTCGACGTCACCATCGAGGGCATGCCGGCCAACAACGACAGCTTCAGCGTCAAGGCCAGCACCAACGAGAGCATGTTCAAGACCATCGATGATTTGGCCACCCTGCTGGAAGCCGGCGTGCGCGCTGGGGCGGGAAGCGATATCGACCGCGCGAAGCTGGCCAACGGCATCAACAAGGCTCTGGCCAACCTGTCCAACGACATCGACAAGGTTTCCACCGTGCGGGCCTCGGTGGGGTCGCGGATGAACGAGGTGGATGGGGCGAACAACCTGAGCCAGGACATGACCACGGTCTACAAGAAAAACCTCTCCGACCTGCTGGATCTCGATTTCGCCAAGGCCGTCAGCGACCTGACCCAGCAGCAGGCGGGCCTGGACGCGGCCCAGAAGGCCTATACCCGGGTGACGGGGCTGAGCCTGTTCAACTACCTGTAATTCCCAGCAGGGGAAGCACGCCGTCCAGCCCGGCATGGTCCAGGGCATGGGCGGCGTGCTTTTTTAATGCCTCGCGGGCCCGGAAGGCGATGCCGACGCCGGCTGCCTGCAGCATTTCCAGGTCGTTGGCGCCGTCGCCGACGGCGGCGCTTTGGCTTACGGACAATCCCAATTTCCGGCATGTTTGCGCCAGGGCTCCCGCCTTGCCCGAGGCGTCCAGCAGCGGCCCGGCGAGACGGCCTGTCAGCTTGCCCTGGCGGATTTCCAGGGTGTTGCAGGCGACGAAATCCAGGCCAAGTTCGGCCTGCAGACGGTGGGCGAAGTAGTCGAAGCCGCCGGTGGCGAGGAGGGTCTTGATGCCTCTCTCTTTCAGTTCGGCGAGCAAGGTCTTGGCGCCGGGGCTGAGGCGAACCCTTTCCTGGTACACCTGTTCCAGGGCGCTTTCCCCCAGGCCGGCCAGAAGCGCCACCCGCCGCTGGAAGCTGGCGGCGAAATCGACCTGGCCCGCCATGGACAGGGCGGTGAGGCGGGAGACCTCCTCGCCGACGCCGGCTAATTCCGCCAGGTCGTTGAGGGTCTCGGTGGCGATGAGGGTGGAGTCCATGTCGAAGGCCACCAGGCCGAAATCCGACAGGCGGCGCTGGGGAGGCACGTAGGCCCAGTCCAGCCGGCGGCTGGCGCAGAATTCAGGCAGCGCGGGGTGGCGGGAGACGCCGTCTAAACGCCAAGCGGTGGCGTCGAGACGCCGCCACTCCCCGCCCGGGTAAAGTTCCGCCAGGCCGGAGAGGTGCGGCTCGGGGTCCGCCGCCCCCTGAAGGACCAGGTTCAATCCAGGACGTGGGACACCAGGCCGTCGGCCAGCTTGGGTTCGAACCAGGTGGACTTGGGCGGCATGACGGCGCCGGCGTCGGCCACCGCCATCAAGTCCTCCATGCGGGTGGGGAAGAGAGCGAAGGCCAGGGCCATTTCGCCGCTGTCGACGCGCTTCTCCAGTTCGTCCAGGCCGCGGATGCCGCCGACGAAGTCGATGCGCTTGTCCCGGCGCGGGTCTTCGATGCCCAGGGCGGGGGCGATGAGATAATTCTGCAGCAGGCTCACGTCCAGGCGCGCCACGGGGTCGTGGGAAGGCACCAGGTCGGGGCGGAAAGTGAGCTTGTACCACTGGCCGCCGTGATAGAGGCCGAATTCCCGCGGCTTGGCGGGCTTGACCTGGCCGGAGGCCTTTTCCACGGCGAAGCACTCCCGCGCCTTGCAGAAGAAATCCTCGCTGCTCAGGCCGTTGAGGTCCTTGATCACCCGGTTGTAGTCCATGATCTTCATCTGGTGGTGGGGGAAGATCACCGACAGGAAGTAGTTGTAGCTCTCCTCGCCGCTGTGGGCGGGATTGGCGGCCTTGCGGGCGGCGCACACGCGGGAGGCGGCGGCGGAGCGGTGGTGGCCGTCGGCGATGTAGAGGGCGGGCATGGCGTCGAAGAGGGCCGTGAGGCGCTCCAGCGCGGCGGCGTCGCGGATCGCCCAGATGCTGTGGCGGATGCCGTCGTCGGCGGTGACGTCGGCATCGGGCTCGCCGGCGCTGGCCTGGGCCAGTATCCCGTCCACCTCGGGGGCGCCGGGGTAGGCCAGCAGCACCGGGCCGGTCTGGGCATTGAGGGCGTCCACCTGGCGCACCCGGTCGTCTTCCTTGTCCGGGCGGGTGAATTCGTGCTTGCGGATGCGGTTGGTGTCGTAGTCGGCCACCGACGCCGCCGCCACCAGGCCGGTCTGGCTGTGGCCGCCCATTACCAGGCGGTAGGCATAGTAGCAGGGGGTATCGTCCCGCTTCAGGACGCCGGCGTCGAGCTGCTTTTTCAGGTTCTCCGCCGCCTTGGCGTACACCTCCGGGGCGTAGGGGTCGGTGCCCACCGGCAGGTCGATTTCCGGCTTGGAAATATGGAGGAAGCTCCAGGGCTTGCCTTCGGCCCGGACCCGCGCCTCCTCGGTGGACAGCACGTCGTAGGGCGGGGCGGCGACGTCGGCGGCGCGGCCGGGAGCGGGGCGAAGACCGGGGAAGGGGCGGATGAGGTGGGTCATGGTCGTGGGCTCTAAGTCAGTTCTTTGAGTAAAGCGGTAATGTTGCCGACCCGGTCCTGGACCTCGGGCATATTGGCCGTGAGGCGCAGCCGGTCGGGGCCGGCCAGCTTGCAGCCCGGTTTCTGCTGGATGAGGCGGATGATCCGGGCCGGGTCGATGGGCGGGTTGGGTACGAATTGTACCAGCAGGTTGTCGGCGGCGGCGTCGATTTTGACGATCCCCAGGGGCTTGGCCAGCAGCCGCAGGCGGTGGGTATCGAGCAGGGCGCGGGCTTCCGGCGGCAGGAGGCCGAAGCGGTCCACCAGCTCCTCCTGGATGCCCTGCAGTTCGTCCAGGCTGGCGCAGTGGGCCAGGCGCTTGTAAAGCACCAGGCGCTCGTGGACGTCGCCGCAGTAGTCCTCGGGCAGCAGGGCCGGGGCGCGGAGGTTGATGTCGGTAACGGCGTGGAGGGGCTCGGCCAGGTCCGGCTCCTTGCCCACCTTGAGGCTCGCCACGGCGTGGGCCAGCATTTCGGTGAAGAGGCTGAAACCCACTTCCTGCATCTCGCCGCTCTGGGATTCCCCCAGCACCTCGCCGGCGCCGCGGATTTCCAGGTCGTGCATGGCGAGGTAGAAGCCGGAGCCCAGTTCCTCCAGGGCCTGGATGGCTTCGAGGCGCTTCTTGGCCTGGGCGGTGAGGGCTTCCTCGCCGTGGGTCAGCAGGTAGGCGTAGGCCTGGTGGTGGGAGCGCCCTACCCGGCCCCGCAACTGGTGCAGCTGGGCGAGGCCAAAGCGGTCGGCCCGGTTCATCAGGATGGTGTTGGCGGAGGGGACGTGGATGCCGGTCTCGATGATGGTGGTGCACACCAGCAGGTTGAAGCGCTGGTGGTAGAAGTCCCGCATCACCCGCTCCAGGTCGCGCTCCCCCATCTGGCCGTGGGCGATGGCGATGCGCGCTTCCGGCAGCAGGCGGGCGAGCTTGTCGGCCTGGTTCTGGATGGTGTCCACTTCGTTGTGGAGGAAGTACACCTGGCCGCCCCGCTTCAGTTCCCGCAGCACCGCCTCGCGGATGACGCCGTCGGAATACTTGGAGACGAAGGTCTTGATGGCCAGGCGCTTCTGGGGCGCGGTGGCGATGACCGAGAACTCCCGCAGGCCCTCCATGGCCATGGCCAGGGTCCGGGGAATGGGGGTGGCGGTCAGCGTCAGCACGTCCACCTCGGCCCGCAGGGCTTTCAGCCGCTCCTTCTGGCGGACGCCGAAGCGGTGCTCCTCGTCGATGATGACCAGGCCCAGGTTGGCGAATTTCACGTCCTTCTGGATCAGCTTGTGGGTGCCGATGAGGATGTCCAGCTTGCCCTCGGCGATGCCCTTGAGGGCCTCGCTCTGCTCCTTGGCGGAGCGGAAGCGGGACAACTCGGCGATCTTCACCGGCCACTCGCTGAAACGGTCGGAAAAGGTCTGGAAGTGCTGCTCGGCGAGCAGGGTGGTGGGAACCAGCACCGCCACCTGCTTGCCGCCGGCCACGGCGGCGAAGGCGGCGCGCAGGGCGACCTCGGTTTTGCCGAAGCCCACGTCGCCGCATACCAGCCGGTCCATGGGGCGGCCCGAGGCCATGTCCTCCAGCACCGCCTGGATGGCGGCGGCCTGGTCCGGGGTTTCCTCGAAGCCGAAGCCGGCGGCGAAGGCTTCGTAGTCGTGGTGGCTGAACTGGAAGGCGTGGCCCTGGCGGGCGGCGCGGCGGGCGTAGAGGTTGAGGAGTTCCGCCGCCGTGTCCCAGACCTGCTTCATGGCCTTCTTCTTGGCCTTTTCCCACTGGCCGCTGCCCAGCTTGTGGAGGGGGGCGCCCTCGTCGGCGCTGCCGTAATAACGGCTGATGAGGTGGAGCTGGGACACGGGGACGTAGAGCTTGTCGCCGCCGGCGTATTCCAGGGTGAGGAATTCGGCGGCGCCGTCCCCCAGGTCCATGCTGGACAGCCCCAGGTAGCGGCCGATGCCGTGCTGCTCGTGGACCACCGGGTCGCCGGCCTTGATTTCCGACAGGTCCCGCAGCATGCCCTCGCTGGCGGGGCGCGCCTTGGCTTCCTTGGCCCGGGCGGGGCGGGCTTCCTGGGCGTAGAGTTCGTTCTCGGTGATGAAGGCGGTGGGTTCGTGAGGAGTGAGGAGCGAGGAGCGAGGAATAATGAAGCCGCCGTGGAGCGGGGCGGCGGCCAGCATGAAGCGCTCGCCGCTTTCCCGGAAGGCGGCGAAATCGTCGCACAGGGCCGGCTTGAGGCCGTATTCGGCGAAGTACTGGTGCATGGTCTCCCGCCGTCCCAGGCTTTCGGCGGTAATCAGGACGCGGCCGTCGAAGCCGTCGAGAAAGGAGCGCAGGCGGGCGAGGGGGTTGTCGGCGCGGCGGTCCACCTGCAGGGAGGGCAGGGGCCGGCTGGCGCTGTCTTCCCCGTGGGCGGCGGAGAGTTCGGCCCGGGCGTAGGGCTTGAGGGCGGCGAAAAAATCGTCCGGGGGCAGGAACAGGTCCTTGGGCGGCAACAGAGGGCGGTCCCGGTCGCCGGAGAGGAGCCGGTGGCGGCTCTGGGTGTCCTGCCAGAAGCCCTGGACGGCTTCCATCAGGTCGCCGTGGAGGCACAGGGCGGCTTCCGGGGGCAGATAGTCGAACAGGGTGGCGGTGGCATCGAAGAACAGGGGCAGGTAGTACTCGATGCCGCCGGCGGGGATGCCGTTGCTCACGTCCTTGTAGAGGCGGCTTTTCGACGGGTCGCCTTCGAAGGCTTCGCGGAATTTCTGCCGGAAATGCTTGATGCCCTCCTCGTCCAGGGGGAACTCCCGCGCCGGCAGCAGCCGGATGTCGTTCACCGGGTAGATGGAGCGCTGGGTGTCCACGTCGAAGGTGCGGATGGACTCGATTTCGTCGCCGAATAAATCGAGACGGTAGGGCACCGGGCTGCCCATGGGGAAGAGGTCGATCAATCCGCCCCGCACCGAATATTCGCCGGGGCTGTAAACCTGGCTCACGTGGTGGTAGCCGGCCACCGTCATCTGCCCGCGCAGGGCGTCCAGGTCCAGTTTCTGCCCCTTCTTGAGGAAGAAGGTATGGGCCGCCAGGTATTCCACCGGCGCCAGGCGGTAGAGGGTGGTGGTGAGGGGAGCAATCACCACGTCACATTGGCGCCGCATGATCTGGTAGAGGGTCGCCAGGCGCTCGGACACCAGGTCGTGATGGGGGGAGAACTGGTCGTAGGGCAGGGTTTCCCAGTCCGGCAGCAAATGGACCGACAGGGCGGGGTCGAACCAGGGAATCTCCTCACGCAGCCGCCGGGCGTCCTGGGCCGTGGCGGTAATGACCACCAGGGGCCGTGCCTGGCCGGCGAGGCGGGACAGCAGCAGGGCGTCGGCGGAACCGGCGGGCGCCCCTAGCTGAAGGCGGTGCCCTGGACGAGGGAGGAAAAGCGGATTGTGCATGGTGCCGAGAGGGATGGAGGGCGCAGCGGAAATGGCCAATTATAAGCCATTGCCGAGACATTTTCATTTCGCGGCCTCAACTGGCGAGGGCGGGGGGCGGGGGGTATACT